>VYDB01000078.1:0-63645 GCA_009843635.1 Gammaproteobacteria bacterium | reverse complement strand
CCACGGCGCCCTTCCCCCATCTTGGGCCCGTAACACCAAACCCTCCGGTTCGTTGCTGGCCCGCCCCCCCCTTTGGTACATCACGGCGGGGGCGGTTGCCACTGCAACCGCCGCGTCTCGGCAGTAGGCATCCGCGCCGATGGCCTTGCCGAACTCCTCGTTGAGGGGGGCGCCCCCTACCAGCACGATCAGTTCGTCCCGGATGCCCTTCTCCACCAAGGTGTCGATGACCACCTTCATGTAGGGCATCGTGGTGGTTAGCAGCGCCGACATGCCCAGGATGTCCGGCTGGTGCTCCTCGATGGCTTCAAGGTAGTTTTCCACCGGATTGTTGATGCCGATGTTGATCACCTCGAATCCGGCGCCCTCCATCATCATGCTGACCAGGTTTTTGCCGATGTCGTGAATGTCGCCCTTGACCGTGCCGATCACCATCTTGCCGATCGGCTTGGCGCCGGTTTCGGCCAAGAGCGGGCGCAGGATCGCCATGCCGGCTTTCAT
The DNA here is from genome assembly GCA_009843635.1 of Gammaproteobacteria bacterium. Taxonomy (GTDB): domain Bacteria; phylum Pseudomonadota; class Gammaproteobacteria; order Pseudomonadales; family Azotimanducaceae; genus Azophilus. Next base: position 63,144 of record VYDB01000078.1, on the reverse strand, counting down.
GGCGTTGGCGGCCAGCAGCACCTCGGGCACGAACAGGATGCCATCCCGGAAATCGATGCCGACGATGGTCATGCCGTCAACCAGCGCCTCCTGCAGAACCTTGTCCGCCGGCCAGCCGCGCTCCAGCAGAATCTCGGTGCCCTCGACGATCTCGTCGCGCAGCCCGTCGTACAGGTCATCGTGCATCTGCTCGACCAGTTCCGCGTCCGGCAGGGCGGCGAGGTCGATGTCGTCCTGGTCGGTGGAAACGTCGTCAGGGATGGCTTCACTCATGGCTGTCATCCTCGGCCCACGGACTCGCGGGAAAGAAAGATGGGGAACTGCGACCGCACGCGTTCGTCGGCCGAGTCGGCGATGTGTTTGGGGTAATGGCTGGCGAGAATCGCGCGCTTTCTCTCGGCGGCCTCCCGCACCAACTCCGGCTTGCCGTTCTCTTCCCACACCGTGGGGCTGGCCCGGTCGCTGAACTCGGGGTAGATGTATTCGCTCTGCATGACCTTCAAGGTCTGGTTGGAGCTGAGGTAGTGACCTTCGCCGCCGGTGCACACCCGTTTGATTTCATCGAAACTCAGGGTCTCAGGGGTCACTTCGATACCCCGGGTGACGCGCATCGCCGAGCCGAGCACGTCATTGTCGAGCAGCAGGCTCTCGGGGCAGGCGCCGAGCAGGCTGGCATACATGCCCGCCGCTTCGTAAATGATGTTGGCGCCGGACAGGGCCGCCGCCAGCAAGGTCGAGGCGCGCTCCGCCCCGGCTTGGAAATCCGGCATTTTCGAATCCGTCATGCCGCAGGCGGTGCCGAACGGCAGGTCGAAGGCTACACCTAACTGCGCGCAGGCCGCCGATAGCAGGCCCTGTTCCGGGGAGCCGCCGCTCATGGCGCCGGTGCGCAGGTCCGAGACAAACGGCCAGGCGCCAAGAATCGCGGGTGCGCCAGGCTGGATCGCGTTTACGTAAACCAAGCCGCCGAGACATTCCGCCCAGGCTTGGGAGACGGCACCCGCCAGGCAGGCCGGCGTGGTGGCGCCCGCTTGCCCGGCGGAGAGCAGCAACACCGGCATGCCGCCCTCCACCGCCACCCGCAGGCATTCGAGCGCGTCCACCGCGAATTTCATCGGCGGCACCACGAAGCAATTGGACTGGCTGACGAAGGGCCGCGCCCGCCACTCGGCCTCGCCGCCGGCAATAATGTGCAGCATCTCCAGGGTCCGCTCGACGTGGCTGGCCTGAACCCAGCTTGACCCCACGTGCTTGGACGTGCCCTGCACCGCGCAGTAGGCGGTGTTCAAGTCCATGGCGTAGTTGTCTTCGACGTCGCGCAGCACGCAGGTGCGTTGGAATATGTGGATGTGCTCGCAGGTATCGACAATCCGCGCCATGTCGTAGAGATCCTGGGCGGTTGAGTCGCGATAGCGATTGCCCTCGGGGTCGGCGATCATCACCGCGGCGCCGGCAGTCGAGAAGTGCACCTTGCTGCCGCCGATCTGCAGGTCGTGGCGGGGATCCTGACCGTGCAGCACCAGGCTGTGGGGCGCCTGCTCCATGGCTTGTTCGACCAAGCTGCGCGGCATGCGCAGGCGGCCATCATCGCCGAGCACGGCGCCGGCCGCGGTGCAGGTCTCGATGCAATGGGGGGTGGCGTCGGCGAAGCCGACTTCCTCGAGAATCCTGAAGACGTTCTCGGTGACGGCGGCGACGTCGGTTTCCGCCAACGGCTTGAACTGCCCCCCTGACTCACCGGGATGGACGGGCTTGATGGCGTCCGCAAGGGGTGCGCTACGTTGCGCCTTGCGCGCTTGTCTGCCTCCTGGGCGTCGGGCCATCGTCAAGCTCCCGTCAATGCGCTTGCTGTGCTCTCTTTATGCGAGGGGTTCCCCCTCGCGCTCCCCGGCTGAGGGCTCTCGCACCGGACTCTACAGACAAATTATCTCACTCGATTTGGCCCCTACGAATGCGCAGCTAGTGCGGAATGCGACAACCTCTAATCCATAAGCGACCTACCGGCACAAGCGCGCCGTGCGGGCGTTTGACTTCAACCATTGGGGCGGTGTTCAGTGTGCGCCCGCCGCATGGAAGCAGGAGCGATTATGAGGGCTAGAACAGCGCTTCGTCCCATTGCGGACGTGGCATCGGAACTTGGGTTCAAACCCGGCGATCTGGAGCCGTACGGGTCCGTCAAGGCGAAAGTGCCGCTGGACGCCTTCCCCACCCGCAAGGTCCCGGGCCGGCTGGTGGTGGTTACCGCCATCACGCCGACGCCGGCTGGGGAAGGCAAGTCCACGGTGGCCGTCGGGCTGACCCAAGGACTCGCGCGCCTCGGCGAGCGCGTGGCGCTGACGATTCGGCAACCGTCACTCGGCCCGGTTTTCGGTCACAAGGGCGGCGGCACCGGCGGCGGGCGGGCCACCGTGCAGCCGGCAGAGGAAATCAACCTGCACTTCACCGGTGACTTTCACGCCGTGCAGTCGGCTCACAACCTTCTCGCGGCGATGGCGGACAACGCGGTCCACCGCAAGGCCGTGCCGGGGCTGGAGGCGGCGGGCATCACTTGGCGGCGGGTCACGGATGCGGAAGACCGGGCCTTGCGCCAAGTCGTCACCGGCGTCGGCGGGCGTGTGAACGGCCCGATGCGGGAGGCCCGGTTCGACATCTCGGCGGCTTCGGAGATCATGGCCATACTAGCGCTGGCCTCGGACTACGTCGATTTGCGGCAGCGCCTTGGCGACATCGTCCTCGGCTGGACCAAGGATCAACAACCGGTGCGGGCACGGGACGTTGGCGGCATCGGCGCGCTGATGGCGCTGCTGCGCGATGCCTTGAAGCCCAACCTGGCGCAAACGGCGGAGGGGCAGCCGGCCATCGTCCACATGGGCCCCTTCGGCAACATCGCCCATGGATGCAGCTCGATCCTGGCCGACCGCTTGGCGGTGAACTGCGCCGACCTGACGGTTACCGAAGCGGGCTTTGGCGCCGACCTCGGTTTCGAGAAGTTCATGGACATCAAGATTCGCCAAGGTGGCCCACCGCCCTCGGCCGCGGTGGTGGTCGCCACCATTCGCGGGCTCAAATGGCATGGCGGCGTGCGGCGCAATGAACTCGACTCCCACGACGTCGCCGCCGTGCGCAAAGGCGCCAGCAACCTGGCCAACGCCATCCGCATCGTGCGCATGTACGGCCTGCCGGCCGTGGTGGCGATCAACCGCTTTCCGGCGGACCGGCGCGATGAAGTTCAAGCGGCCAGCCGAGCGGCGCTCGACGCGGGTGCCGCCGCGGTGGCGGAGGCGAATGGCTTTGTGGAGGGCGGCGCGGGCATGACCGACCTGGCCGCCGCCTGCTTGGAGGCAGCCAACGGCGGCGCTGCCGACCTCAAGCTGCTCTACTCGGACAATGAATCCCTGGAAGCTAAGGTGGAACGCCTGACGGAAGACATCTATCAGGCGGACGTGGTCGAGTGGGGGCCGAGAACCCGGGCCACGGCGGAGCGCTATGCCCGGCTCGGATGGAACTACCCGGTGTGCATGGCGAAAACGCACCTTTCCATTTCCGCCAAGCCAGAACTGCTGAACGTGCCGACCGGGCATACGCTGCCCATTCGCGATTTGCGAGTGCAAGCCGGCGCCCAACAGATCGTCACGCTGGCTGGCGACATCAACACCCTGCCTGGGCTGCCGTCATATCCCAACGCCTTGGACATCGACCTCGACGACGCCACCGGTGAGATAACCGGCATCCTCAGCACTTGAGGCAGCGCCTGCGCTTGCTCCGTCAAAATACAGTCAAAAGCTGGGTTGTCGCGCTTGCCTGCCTTATTGGCGGCTGGTTATCTGCGGCCAGCGCATGGGGCCAGCAGACCGGGGGCATCGAGGGCGTTGTCACCTCGAACGCCGCGCCCCAAGGAGGGGTTGCCGTCGAGGCGCGCAGCGCGCTCATGCCGCGTCCGCGCACCGCGGTCACGGATGCCGAAGGGCGTTACCGGCTGCCAATGCTGGTTCCCGGCGCCTATTTGCTGAGAATCGTGGCTCAGGAGGCCGATGCCCCATCCGTCGCTGTGAATGTTCTGCTCTATCAAACCGCCGTGGTCAACTTGGCGCTAGAGGATGCGCAAGCCACGCAAGCCGACTCAATTGAGGAGCTTCAAGTGGTCGCTCAGCGCCTCGGCGACCGAGGCGGGGCGTCGCTCAGTAACGCCTTGGGATCGGACGTGGTGCTCGGCGTGCCCGTCGGAAGGGGCTTTCGCGACCTAGTGAAGCTCGCCCCGGGCGTGCAGTACACCGAGGATGGGGTGCGCGGGCCGAGTGCCGGCGGCAGCGGGCAGGACAACACCTATCACTTTGATGGCGCGGACCTGTCGTTGCCGCTGTTCGGCACCCTTTCGGCGGAACCCTCCAATCACGACATCGAACAGGTGGTGTTTGAACGGGGCGGTGCCGATGCGGTGGGCTTCAATCGCAGCGGCGGCTTCGCCATGGATTCCAAGGCCCGCTCCGGCACCGATCGGTTCTCGGCCAGCGTCGAGTACCGCTACCAACCCGAGGGGCTGGTGGCGAAGCGCCGCAACGGCGCCAAGCATGACACCCGCCAAGCCTGGACCACCGTAACGGCGGGCGGCCCGCTGCTGCCGCAACGGCTGTTCTTCTACGGCTCCTACTTCGGGCCCACTCAGGATCGCAACAACAAGGCCACCGCCTATGGCCCGGTCAAGGACTACCGCAGCCGTCGCGACGAGTATTTTGGCAAGTTGACTTTCGCGCCCACCGAGCGCCTGCTGTTCAACGGCAGCTACCGCACTTCAACGCGCAAGGACCAAGGCGTGTCCGTTGGTCTCTTTGAGGCGGATTCAGTCTCCGTGGGCGAACGCTCTGAACAGGAAATCCTCAGCCTGGACGGCTCCTGGCAGATTGACGCCATCACCACCCTCGGCTTCCAGTACTTCGACTACGCGCTGCGCGGGAGCGAGCGGCCGGATGTGCTGCTCGGCGTCGAACCCCGCTTGGATGGCGTCTTGGACGTGGGCAACCTGGATCAGATGGGCTACCTGAACGTGCCCCAAGCAGTGCCCGGAGCGGATGCCTACAACGCCAGGGTGCAGCCGCTGATCGACCGCTACGGGTACTTGGATGCGTCCGGCAACCCGGTTGGCGGCGGTGCCGTTGGCGCCTACGCCCGCATCGGCGACGGCAACTATTTCAACCAAGGCGTAGAAGTCACCTTGGACCGGGAACTGCGCATCGGCGACGCCCGCCACAGCCTGCACGCCGGCTTTCGCTGGTCCGAGGGGCGGGAGTCCCTGCGCCGCGCATCCAACGGTTGGGGTGCCATCGAGGTGCCGGGCGGCGTGGATCAAGCGGCGGACGGCACTCCCATCTTCTACACGGCGGCCGTGGAGCAGATGAGCCTCGCCCAGCGCGACGGCGCCTTGGTTGGCCCCATCCGCTCAGCGATTGAGAGTTACGGCATTGAGCTGAACGACCGCATCAGCCTCGGCCGCTTCACCACCAACTTGGGCGTGCTGGTCAGCCAGGACGTGCTTTACGGCCAAGGCTTGCGGCGGGTGGATGACAGCTATTCGGGCTTCGAGCGGTCACCCGGAACCAAGTACCGGATGCGCACCATCCCTTGGGCGGACATGATCCAGCCGCGGCTGAGCATCGCGTGGACGTACAACGACCAAGGCCAAGCCTATCTCAGCTTTGCCCGCTACCATCCCCAAGCCAGCTCACTGGCCCGCGCCGCCTCTTGGGACCGGAACACCCGGGCGAGCCTTCGCGTGCTGTTTGACGAGCAAGGGCGCATCATCTCCCATGCACCCCTGGCCGGGTCTTCGGGCAAGGCCTTCCAAGGCGGCATAAAGCCGCGCCGGGTGGACGAGTGGATCCTGGGCGCCACTCACAGGCTCGGCGATGGCATCAGGCTCCGGACCCATCTGCGCCACCGCAAGGGCAGCCGCTTTTGGGAGGACACTTGGAACCATTCCCGGGAGGCCTACGACAATGCGCCGCCGGACATTGCCGCCAAGGGCCCCTACGTTCCGGATCTAGACGCCATCCGCGCCGAAATTGGCGGCTCCAGCTACGTCATCGCCCAGCTCGACGGCGCCTACACCAAGTACTGGGAGGCCGTCGTGGAATTGGAGTGGCTCGGCGAGCGCGGCACCCTCAACGCTTCCTATGCCCGCAGCCGCTACACCGGCAACTTCGACCAGGACAACACCAGCAGCGTCAACGATGCCAACCGCTTCATCGGCTCGTCGAACCTGGCCGACGGCTACGGCCGGCAGCTTTGGGACCGCAAGGACGGCGTCCTTCGCGGCGACCGCCCCCACGTCTTCAAGGCGTTTGGCCACTACGCGCTGCCTTGGCAGGCCGTGTTCGGTGCCTATCTCGTTTACCAGTCCGGCCAGCCTTGGGAGGCATGGGATGCGGCTGCCTACGGCCTGCCGTCCTACTTTTCCGATGCCAATCGCTATGCGGAGCGGGCTGGCCGAAGGCGCAGCCCCAACCACTGGCAGCTTGACCTCAGCTACGCGCAGCGCTTCAGCCTGCCGCGTGGCACCAGGGCGCAGGTGCGCGTCGATGTTTTCAACGTCTTCGACCGGCAGACCGGCTACAACATCAACCCCTTCGTGGATGATGCGGAATTCGGGGAGGCGCGCAGCCACTTCATGCCCCGGCGCGTGCAGATTTCGTTGGAGGTGGCGTTGTGAACCCCCTTCTTGGAATGCCGACTACGGGCTAGGGATAGTCAGGCGGCGGGACGAAGCCGCCCAGCTCTTGGGCCATCAGTCGCGCGAACTCGATGGTGGTGTAGTCGTTGAACTCCGCGCCCACCGCCTGCAGGCCGACTGGAAGGTCGCATTTAAGTGCTGAACAAGTTCTCTTCCAGAAGCTGCCGTTGCTCAAGTGGTAGCGTCAACAAGTGGTTCTTGTCGCCGGTCTTTACAGATCTCACTGCGGCGTTCAGCATTTTGATGGGAATCGAACATTCTGGCAGGTCAGCTAGCGATCTAGCCAGCTTGTCCAAGCACTCCTCCCAGTCTTCAAGAGGCCCTTCAAAGTCGGCAGTGTTTTGGTGGAGGAAGTCAACCAGAATATTGCCAACAACCCCCTGCCCCATCGCGTCGCCGAACAATTCTCGCAGCTTCACAATACCTTGATGAAGATACTTGGCGCCGAATTGGCGCACCGAGACTGCAAGCATGATAGAGACTACTCTGCCCAAAGCGTCTTGATCGTGGACATCCTTAAGAACGAGGTCGGTCTCAAGGTCGCTGATAACCTCGGACAGCGGTGTGGAGCCCGCTTGAGCCTGTGCTCTGAGTAGGCGTGCAGGAATTGCGCTAGAGGTGATCGCTTCCAACTTTGTGGCGCTGGCGATGGCGGAGTCGAAGTCTCCTAAGTCAATCCCAAGGCGAGTGCGTTCGATCCAGAGTTCGGGATTGTCCGGCTCCAATTCCGCAGCCCGATCAAGATGCCTCTTCGCCGAAGAATATTCGCCAACCAGCCTTGACTCCTCCGCTGCGAGCACGAGCGAGTGGTAGTCGTCGGTGGCCAAAAGATGATCCAGAACGGAGATGCCCTCATCAGTTCGACCTAGCTCAATCAACGCCCGCCCTCTCGCAAAGTAAGCGTGGGTGTGATCGGAGTCCAATTCAATGAGATGTTTTGCAGCCAGTGCGGACCCTTCAAAGTCCTTTGCCAACGCCAGCGCGTCGGCCAACCTGCAATGGGCAGAGACGGAGTCGGGATCGCGGGAGATGATCTCTCGGAACACCTCGCATGCGATCTGGTAGTTCTCCAGTTCGAGAAGCAGATTGCCCCGCAATTGATGTGCATTGGTGCTTTCGGGTTCAATGGCTAACGCCGCTTCGACCGAGCTGAGAGCGTCCTCCAGCCATCCCTGATCTTCGGCGAGCCTTGATGCAGCGAGTAGACCATCGAAGTCACCTTGTGCGAGCTGGACAAAATCTGCCATACGAGCTGTTGCATCCTCATGGCGCTCCAAAGTGGTGAGAGCTGGGATGATTTGCTCAAAGCTGTGCCAATGGGCTGGATCAATCTTCAGCACGGCCTCGGCGGCTTCAATCGCCTCGTCGAGATGCCCAAGATCGCGGAAGAGGTCTGCTTGGAGGCACAAGTGCGCTGCCTGATCTTCCGAATCAAGGTCCAGCCCGAGGGCTCGGTCGACGTAGAAGAGCGCCTCGCCCGGTCGGCCTTCTATCGCATAGGCCATTGCAACGTTGTGCAAGTGCAAAGGATCATCTAGACATCTTTCTCCCGCTTGCTCGATGGCAGATATCGCCGATTGGCTGTCTTCCGCCTGAACAAGGGCAAAGACCCACAGTCGATAGTCGTGGTCGGACCCGCCTTCGCGAACTAGAGTGGCTTGCACTGCCGCGAGACCCGGATAATCGCCAGCATCCAAGCATCGCTCGGCTTCAGCATGCAATATCTCGATGAATGGCTGGCGGCCATCTGCCAAATGAAGCTCAACCGCTTGCTCAAGGTGGACTTGGTCAAGACGGCTGCGGTGTTCGTCGTGCCGAAGTGCAGCAACACGTCGTTCAAGTTCTCGATTGCTGAACCAGTGGCGAAGGAGCTCAACAAACAAGCGGAAGTGGCTTGCCTTGTTGTCTTTCACTTCGATGCAGATCCTCATCAATGGCTCGGAAATTTCGCAATATGTATTGCGACCGCGGCGTATTCGGCTGACGAATCTGGCGGCGTCAAGCTCGCCGACTTGTTTTGCGGTGGTTTGCTGGGACATCAGGCACGCTGCGGCGACCTCCTTGACCTGCCTGGGGTTGGACTCCAAACAAAGGAATTCCACGATTTTCCTCTGGGCGGGTGGGACTTGGCGAATTCGATCTTGGTAGTAAGGCGTGAGGTCATCGATCAAGCGCATGAATGGGCCAACGAGGTCATCGAGCGACTCTTTGTCTAGGAAGTCGAACAGAACGACGTAGGCCCGGTGGTTTCCAGCGGCGAGGTGATGAATAGCTCGAACTCGCGCACGGCCGAGCGGCGTGCCCAAGAATCGAGCCAATTCCGGCTTTTCTTCATGAAGAGCCTTTTTGGTAAGTAGTGCCAGCCCTGAATCGAAGTCGATCCGCTTCAGTTCGCGTATTGTGAAGAAACCATAAAAGGGATTGTCCTGTAGCTGGAGTGCGGTAAACAGCGTCGGCGTGGTGGCTAGGATGGACCAGTTACCGCTTTCTTGGATGAGCGCTCGCCAGCGCATCTGTCCTTCCAAATCCAGTCCTTGAAACAGATCGACGAGGTTCTCGCAGAGCAACAGAAGCGTCTTGCCTTGTGTATGTTGACGGAGCAATGATGCCGCGAGATTCTCGGCCTTGGCGGGGTCACGGGTGAACTCTTCGTATATCCGTGGCACTTCCGCCCTAATCTCCGGTGACTGTTCTGCCAGTGCTTTCAAGATGCGGACCAGCAGGTCGAGATATGATGCAACTCCCCATTCCTCTTCTTTGAGAAGGGCAACCGTTGTCTTGTTCTCCAAGCGGGCTGCCTTGATGCTGTCCATGATGCGGTGGTACGCGAGGGCCAAAAAGTGCGTCTTGCCGGATCCTCGCGGTCCGACTAACAGAATGTAGTGCTTGTCCGGCTGCTCCAAGGAGGCCACAACGCGGGAAAGCACGTCTTGCATTACCTCTTCTCGACCCACGAAGAGAGCTTCAAGGGATTCCCGGTCCATGTTGCCGGGGCTGTAGCGAGAGCTGCGCAGGATGCCTTCTCTCACAGCCGCGTTTCCTTCCACCATCGTTTGACAAGTTGCCATCGAAAATCGTAGACCAACCCGCCTTTAGTTCGTTTCAGTGTGACGTAGTGGTCTTCCGCCATGAGTTTTAGTGCTTCCCGGACGTACTCTTCCGTTAGGGATGGATCGCGGTGCCTGCATAGATTGACCAACTGTGAAACAGGCGCTGCCTGCTCAAGCCCCGCCATGGTGTCGAGCACCATCAGAGTCACTCCCCTGTCAGCGGCATCGTAATACGCTGACAGCCGGTTGACGTAGTATTGGAAATTAGCGGGATCGTGTGGGTCGTGGATGAGACCACCGACGGCGGACACTATGTCATCAGGCGTAATGGGGCGACGAAGCTGATGCAGTTGGTCCACCACATGGTGGACGTAGTAGGGGAAGCCTCCGACCTCTTCCGCAACCAGCGAGGCTAGAGTCGAAACGAGGTCAGACGGAGCAAGGGTCTCTTTGAGCAGCGCTGCGGCGAGGTCGCAGGTATCTCGATGGGTCATTGGCGGAACCGTAGCAGAATGCATGTCATTGACCGGATCGTTGGCATTTCCCGCCTTTCGCAGCGAACGAAGAACAAGGTGGAGGCCGATGGAGCCGGTGTAGAGGAAGCGGAGCCGGTTGGAGTGGGCAAGGCGAAGCGCTCTCAGATGGTCAAGCAACTCAATTGCGGAGTCAGGCCCTTCCCGGCGTTGCAGGTTGTGCAGCATTAGGGGAAACTCATCCCAGAGCATTAGAATGATCTTGTCCTCCGAGATGTTGATGAGATCATCAAATGCGGTGGCGAGCAAAATTTGCCAATTCCTGCTGCCAGTTGGGATATCGATGCCGCCAATGCGGTCCGGAAGCAGCGTGGACCACGTGGCTAAGCGCGCCTTGAACCTCGGTGCCGTGGCTAGGGACTGGCGAACGGTGTCATATATGGATCTGATCAGCTCGTTGATGGAATGAACGCCCTCAAGATCCTGATAGAAGGGTAGATAGCGGGGACCGCACTCGTCCCTCATCTTCAGCGCGATGTGGGTTTTGCCTATCCGCCGCTCGGCGGAGAGGACCAGCCCTTGGCGCCCAAGAATGTCCCAGTATCGAGCGATTTCTCGATCACGCCCCATTACTTCTTGGGTGTTTAAGCGTCCCCCGGGGTTTATTTGCATAGTCTTAGCCTCCGGGCGCCTATAATACGTCTATTTCAACTTACGTCAACAGGGGCGTATAACGGGGCTGGCCAGTTCCATGTCTCCCGGCGAGGTCGCAGCAGCGGCCTTCATCGGCAGCACCAACCCAGTTTGAATTCAAATCCTGTCGTCTAACTCATCTCAGCTAGAGGAAAAGGTCGTTGGCGTCTCCGCAAACGGAAGCGGCCAACTCGGGAAGCAACCGCTTTGACTTGCAGACTAGGGATAGTCGGGAGGCGCGACGAAGCCGCCCAGCTCTTGGGCCATCAGTCGCGCGAACTCGATGGTGGTGTAGTCGTTGAACTCCGCGCCCACCGCCTGCAGGCCGATGGGCAGGCCGTCCTTCGACGGCCCGGTGGGGAAGACCGTGCTCGGCAGGTGCGCGACGGTGATCATTCCGGCCCAGAACACCTGCTGAAAGTAGTTCTGGGATTCGTTGTTCACCATGATCCGCCGTTCCAGGTATTCGCCATGGTCGTGGGGGAAGGCGGTGGTGGCCACTTGGGGGCAGATGAGGATGTCCCAGTCTTGGAAGAACGCCTGCCAAGCCTTGCGCAGGCCGAAGCGCAGGTTGTCGAACTTGAGCCACTCGCCGTGCTCCTGGACGCCGAAGCGGGCCAATGAGGCGGGCACCTCCTCGCCTTCCACTTCCGCCGAACGTGCCAGCCTGAGTTCTTCTTTCTCCTCTTCGGAGAGGCCTGCTGCCATCACGCCCCAGAGCAGGCTCAGATAGGCTTCGAAAGCTGCGTTCACGTCGATTTTGGGGAACGCGCTGTCGCTCACCGTGGCGCCGAGCCGTGCCAAGCGGTCGCCCACCTGCTGCACCCGATCGGCCATCTCCGTCGCCACTGGGGCGCGATCGTGGTTGGGCAAAATCGCCACCTTGAAGTCGCTTAAGCTGCCCTTGGCGGGGCGCGGCAGATTCAGTTGCCAGCCGGCCCGGTCCGTGCGCCCAGCGCCAGCCACGATGTCCATGGACAGCGCCAAATCCTCCGCGCTGCGCGCCATGGGGCCGACCACCGCGATGTCCGCCGGTGCCAGCATCTCGGGTAGGGCATGGCCTTCGTCGGAAACGATGCCCCAAGTGGGCTTGTGGCCATAGATGCCGCAGTAGTGGGCGGGATTGCGAATGGAGCCGCCGATGTCCGAGCCCGCCTCCAGGGCGGTCAGTCCTGCCGCCAGGGCTGCCGAGGAGCCGCCCGACGAACCGCCAGGGGTGCGCGTCAGGTCCCAGGGGTTGTTGGTGGTGCCGTAGATGTCGTTGAAGCTCTGGAAGTCGCCCAGATTCAGCGGCACGTTGGTCTTGCCGAAGATGACGGCGCCTGCGCCCTTCAAGCGGCGGACGTAGTCGGCATCCTCTGCGGCGATGTTGTCGCGCAGTTCCGGAATGCCCCAGGTGGTCGGCAGCCCTTGGACGTTGAAGGCTTCCTTGACCGTCATCGGCACGCCGTGCAGCGGGCCGGCCGCATCCCCGCGCGCCGATGCCGCGTCAGCGGCCTTGGCTGCCTCCCGGCCCCGTTCAAAGTCATGCACGACCACGGCGTTGGTTTGACCGTCGTAGCGCTCGACACGCTCGATGTACATGTCGGTGAGTTCCAAGGAACTCGCCTCCTTGTTGCGAATGGCGGCGGCGACTTCGATGGCGGTGGCGAAGGGATCAGTCATGGTCGGGCTCCATGGGGGAGAAAGCCGCCAAAATACGGGGTCTTGGGTAGCTCGACAAGTGGCTTGGTGGAATCCGGGATACTGGAAGCCAATTAGAGGTCAGCCCCGATCTCCGCAGCGATTTCGTAGGAGCGCAGGCGGGCGGCGTGGTCGTAGATGTGGGCGGAGAGGATGACTTCGTCCGCTTCGGTGCGCTGCACGAACGCTTTGAGTTGCTCGCGCGCCTGGTCCGGGTTGCCGACCGCCGAGCAGGCGGTGATCTGGCCGAGCAGGTGGCGTTCGGCGGCGCCGAGCGTCGCTTCGAAATCCGCCTTGGGCGGTGGCAGCGGGCCGGGGGTGCCGGTGCGCAGCTTGAGGAACGATTGTTGGGAGGAGGTGCGCAGCAGCTTGGCCTCTTCTTCGGTGTCGGCTGCAAACATGTTGAATCCCACCATGACATAGGGTGCGTCGAGTTGCGGGGAAGCCACGAAGTGCTCCCGGTAGGTGGCCAGGGCCTCGTCGAGCGCGGCGGGCGCAAAGTGCGAAGCGAAAGCGTAGGGCAGCCCCAGCAGGGCCGCCAACTGGGCGCCGTAGAGGCTGGATCCCAGAATCCACAACGGCACCCGCAGCCCCTCTCCGGGCACCGCATGCACCTGCCGTTTGGGGCCGGCTTCGGCAAAGTAGTCCCGCAATTCCATCACGTCCCGGGGAAACTCGTTGATGTCCCCAGCCAAGGTCCGCCGCAGCGCATGGGCGGTGACCTGGTCGGTGCCCGGCGCTCGGCCGATGCCAAGGTCGATCCGCCCAGGGTGCAGGGACTCCAGGGTGCCGAACTGCTCGGCAATGACCAGCGGCGCATGGTTGGGCAGCATCACGCCGCCAGCCCCCACGCGGATGGTCGAGGTTCCGCCCGCGATGTGGCCGATGACCACCGCCGTGGCGGCGCTGGCGATGCCGCGCATGTTGTGGTGCTCCGCCACCCAATAGCGCACGTAGCCCCAACCTTCGGCGTGCCGGGCGAGGTCGAGGGAGTTGGCCAGCGCTTGGGCCGCATCGCCGCCCTCGACGATGGGCGCTAGGTCCAGAACGGCAAGTTTGATCGCCACGACCTCGGGTCTCCTCAGTGGACGTCCGGTAGGACGGTGTTGGCAAGTGGGGCAGTATGCCTTCGGCTGGTGCGCACACCTAGTGCGGATCGTTCAGCAAGCTGCGTTGTCAAAAAAAAACTCTACGAAGATGTTGTTGTACAACAATTCTGTCGTAGATATTCCGGTCTCTATGGAACTCCCTTGATTCGAGACGAGGGCGTCCCGCCCTCGCTTCTCTGGGAGCGGAATGTCGGCTCAGCCGATGGTGGCTGGCGTTGGGACCACGCGGTGGCGCTGGCCAAGAGCGTGATTCCAAGCCTTCGGCTAAAATGCCCCCTATGCCGGATGCCTTTCACCAATCCCCCATCCTCAATTCTCCCTACGAGGTTCCGACCCGGCACTGGGTGCTTGATGAGGGGCGGCAGCCGACGGACGCAATCGGCAAAGGCAGGCGCGAGGTTTCATTCATCTCGCCAATTCCGAAGCCGCGCAAGGCGGGAGGAAAGGTACAGGATCAATTTGCCTTTGACGCGCAGAGCCAAGCGCTTGATGCAGATGACCAGCAGTACGAGCTGACGGCGTTAATCGATAGCCTGCGGCAGGAACTCACCGCGTGGCGGGGGCTGCCCGAAGCGCAATGGCGGGTGACCCCTGAGACTGCCCGGTTGCTAAAGCACTGGCGGCATCATCCGTTCGCTGGCATCCGCCCATTTTTCTGCCAAGTGGAGGCGGTGGAGACCGCAATCTGGCTTACCGAGGTTGCCCCCAGCCTTGGCAAGGGCGGCAGCCGCTTTCTGGAACAGATCGAAGCCGCGAGCCAACAGGCCAACCCCGGTCTGTCGCGCATGGCTCTCAAGCTCGCTACCGGCGCGGGCAAGACTGCGGTGATGGCCATGCTCATCGCTTGGCAGACGGTGAACGCCGTGCGTCGTCCGAACAGCCCGCGCTTCACCCGCGGTTTCCTCGTGGTCGCGCCCGGCATCACCATCCGCGACCGTCTGCGGGTGCTCCAGCCCAACGACCCCGATAGCTACTACGCCAGTCGCGAACTGGTGCCTGCCGACATGCTGCGGGAACTGGACAAGGCCAAGATCGTCATCACCAACTACCATGCGTTCCAACTGCGCGAGACGTTGGACCTCGCCAAGGGCAGCCGGGCGCTGCTCCAAGGTCGCGGGCCAGCGATTGCCAGCCGCGAAACCGAAGGCCAGATGCTGGCCCGCGTGATGCCCGAACTCATGACCATGAAAGGCATCCTCGTCCTCAACGACGAAGCTCACCACTGCTATCGGGAAAAGCCCGGTGACGACGATGAGGGCAAGCTGGTCGGCGACGACCGCCGCGAGGCGGAACGCAATCTAGAAGCGGCGCGGGTGTGGATATCAGGACTCGAAGCGGCACAAAGCCAGCTCGGTCTAGCAAAGGTGATCGACCTCTCCGCAACGCCCTTCTTCCTACGCGGTTCGGGCTACGCGGAAGGCACTCTGTTTCCTTGGACGGTCAGCGACTTCTCGCTGATGGATGCCATCGAGTGCGGCATCGTCAAACTGCCGAGGGTGCCAGTGGTGGACAACGTGCCCGACGATGAGATGCCGATGTATCGCAACCTTTGGGAGCATATCGGCAAGAAGATGCCGAAGAAGGGCAAGGGAGCTGGTTCGCAACTCGACCCGTTGAAACTGCCTCCGGAACTGCAAACGGCCTTGGAGGCGCTTTACGGACACTACGAGGAGACTTTTCGCCTTTGGAACGAGGCGAAAATCGAGGTGCCACCATGCTTCATCATAGTATGCAACAACACGGCAACCTCGAAGCTGGTGTACGACTACGTCTCTGGCTTCGAACGCGAAGCGGATAGTGGCGAGCGAGTTGTCCACAACGGGCGGCTTGCGCTCTTCCGCAACTTTGATGAACAGGGCGAACCGCTGGCGAGGCCGCGAACCTTACTTATCGACAGCCGCCAGCTCGAGTCCGGCGAGGCCCTAGACAGAAACTTCCGCACAGCCGCTGCCGACGAAATCGAACGCTTCCGCCGCGAAATCATCGCTCGTACGGGTGACCGCCAGCAGGCGGAACAGCTCAAAGACGAGGATCTGCTGCGCGAAGTGATGAACACGGTGGGCAAGGCTGGCCGCCTCGGAGGTGGAATCCGCTGCGTGGTCTCAGTGGCAATGCTAACCGAAGGTTGGGATGCCAATACCGTCACCCATGTGCTCGGCCTGCGCGCCTTTGGCACCCAACTGCTTTGCGAACAGGTGATTGGCCGCTCCCTGCGCCGGCAGTCATACGCGCTCAACGAACAGGGCCTGTTCGATGCCGAGTATGCTGATGTGTTCGGCATCCCCTTCGACTTCACCGCCAAGCCAGTGGTCGCCCCACCCCAAAAGCCCGCCGAGACCGTGCAGGTGAAGGCGCTCTCGCCTGAGCGGGACCATGCCGAAATCCGCTTCCCCCAAGTGGCCGGCTACCGTGTGGAACTGCCGGACGACCAGCTCACCGCCGATTTCACCGAGGATTCCCGATTGGAACTCACCCCGAAACTAGTGGGGCCGACCATCACCCACAACCAAGGCATCATCGGCCAAGGGCACGATCTGACTGTGGACCATCTGGATCGTGTACGACCGCGCGCCTTGCTCTACCACCTCACTCTGAGGCTGCTGTACAACCACTGGCGCGATCCTAATGGCGAGCCGGAACTGCACTTGTTTGGCCAGTTGAAGCGCATCGCAGGGCAATGGCTTAAAGAATGCCTCATCTGCCAAGGCAACACCCGTCCGGCGCAGTTGATGATTGCTGATCTGGCGGACATGGCCTGCGAGCGCATTTCGGCGGCAATCACGCGTGCTGAGCTAGACCGCCAGCCCGTGAAGGCCGTGCTCGATCCCTTCAATCCGACCGGCACCACCCGGCACGTCAACTTCACCACTTCCCGAACCTCGCGCTACAAGGCGGAAGCCGGTGGACGGTGCCATCTGAACTGGGCAATCCTCGACAGCGATTGGGAGGGGGAGCTGTGTCGCATCCTAGATGGGCACACCGGTGTGTTGGCTTGGGTGAAGAACCACAATCTTGGCTTTGAAGTGCCCTATTCGTTCGCCGGGGAGACCCGCAGGTACATCCCGGACTTCATTGCCCTGATCGACGACGGACAGGATGCCGATGGTCCCTTGCATCTGGTGTTGGAGGTCAAGGGCTATCGCGGCGAGGATGCCAAGGCCAAGAAGGACACCATGGACACCTATTGGGTGCCGGGCGTCAATGCGCATGGGTGCTATGGCCGGTGGGCGTTCGTGGAGTTGCGGGATGTGCACACGATGCAGGATGACTTGGCGGCCAAGTTGGAGGAAGAACTGGGTCGCGTTATCGAGTGCGCATTGGCGGATGGCTTTGTGCTGGAAGGCCGCGAAACTGGGTTACCATCCAAGCAACAGTACGTGAGTTAGGTGAAGTGAGGCTCAAAGTTCCGGTTCGGGAGGCCGAAGAGAGCGGCTATTGGGATGCAGCGCCCTGGGATTTCAGAAGGGTCGCTGCCGCACCGTTGACGGTCGAGCCTGTCGCTGCGCGGGGTTGTGAGTCTTCCCTAATGAGGCTATCCGCTTGACCACCAAGCTATACACCGAAGGGGAATTGGATGCGCTTCGGTCGATGTCAAAGCGGGTCACCAATCCTGGAGCGCATTGGCAGGAAAAACCCAAGGAGAGACCGGCTCATATGCAGCGCAACTTTCAGTTGGTCGGAACATCCGACGGTGAGGACCGATTCCTGATCTACCAAAGGCAGAACCTTGGGGATTCGCAAGACTTTTCCTGCGGGATTGCCTATCTGCCCCGCGGCGGCCCGAAGCTAATGCTTGCGCGTTACAACGGTCCGAGCCACGAGCATGGCAACATTAGCTATCGCCCGCACATTCATAAGGCCTCGGAGAGTGCCATAGCGGCAGGCAGAAGAGCGGACTCGGGCGCAACCGAAACGAGTCGATTCGATTCCTTGGATGGGGCGCTTGCCTGCCTCCTAGAGGATTACAAGGTGAGTGGGCTGAAAGTCCAGCACCAACAGAAGTTGCTCTGATGGCTCTAGACACCGACGCGCTTCGAACTCTGCTTTGTGCCCGTCTTTGCGAAGACGTGCGAATCGACCAGCGTCCGGACGGCGCTTTGATGTTGCGCACGCACTTTTCGTTTCCTGACGGTGATCGCTATCCGATTCATCTTTCCGAGTCGGCAGCGGGCGGGCTTCGCTTGTCCGACTGTGGCCACACGCTGATGCATATCAGCTACGACCACGAAGTGGATTCGTTTTTGGATGGAACGCGGGGAATGCTGCTTGAGCGAATTATGGGGGAAACCGGCTTGAGCTGGGACGGAGACCGGGGCGTGCTCTGCCTTGATACGGCACCGGAACGCTTGCCCGAAGCGGTCTTCACCTTCGGGCAAGCCCTGACTCGAGTTTACGACCTGACGCTGCTGTCGCGCTCGAATGTTGGTTCCACGTTTTATGATGACTTGGCTGAACTCCTTTTCAGTTTTGTGGATGAGGCTCGAACCGAACGTGACCATGTGCCTACCGTTCCCAACGCGTCAGCTTACTTGGTGGACTACCGCATTGAGGCAGAGAGAGGTGACCCGGTGTTTCTCTATGGCGTCCCGAACCGCGACAAGGCACGCCTCACCACGATCATGCTGTCGCACTTCCACAGGCACGACCTCAGCTTCGAGTCCATACTTATCTTCGAAGACCAGGCTGCGATCCCAAGAGCCGATCTCGCTAGGCTGTCCGATGTCGGCGGTGAAATGATCTCGTCGCTGGAGGCGCACGAAGACTTCAAGCGCAAGCTCCTGCATCGCGTAGCGGCGTAGCCTGGAAGTATTGATCCATGGCGCGCAGCCGGACCAAAAGGCGCAAGGCCGTCGAGGCGTTCACCCACGACGGGGCCAAGCGCCGCAATATCCCCACCGCCGAGTATCAGCCGGTGATGCGTTCAGATGATCAGAACCCCATTCAGGTTGCCTACGAGCGCCGCAACCCGGACCTCGATCCGCAACTGGTCTGGCGCGGCAAGGATATGGCGGACTGGTCCAATCTGGTGGTGCAGGCACCGCCACTGTTCATACAGGAGAAGGTGCATCCGAAGGTGCTGATCGACGATCTGGCCCGCATGAGCCGCAAGGCGCGGGCCGAGAAGGATGCCGCCGAGCCCGGCTTCCAGACCGACATCTTCGGCGACTTCAACGGCCTGCCGGATGGCGATGCCAAGACCGAGTTCTACCAGCACGACGCCAACTGGTCGAACCGGATGATCTTGGGCGACGCCTTGCAGGTGATGGCCAGCCTCGCCGAGCGCGAGGGCCTGCGCGGCAAGGTGCAGTGCATCTACATCGATCCGCCCTATGGGATCAAGTTCAACTCCAACTTCCAGTGGTCAACCACCAACCGCGACGTGAAGGACGGCAAGCCGGAGCACATCACCCGGGAGCCGGAACAGGTGAAGGCGTTTCGGGACACTTGGCGGGACGGGATTCACTCGTATCTGACCTATCTGCGGGACCGGCTGACGGCAGCGCGGGATTTGCTGACGGAGAGCGGGAGCATCTTCGTGCAGATTGGGGATGAGAATGTACATCGGGTGCGAGCGGTGATGGATGAGGTGTTTGGAGAAGACTGCTTTGTCACAATCCTCACCATCAAAAAGACCGCTGGCCTGGGCAAGGGTCAGATGGCTCAAGTTGCGGATTTCATACTTTGGTACGAAAGGTATAACGGCCAAGCGAAACGTCGGCTTCTCTTTGCACACAAGGATCCAGAAAACGATGCCGCATATTCTCTAGTTAAGGACACGGTCGGCAGGTTTAGGCGGATTCAACCAAATGAGTCGCCCTCGATAGACCAATTCGCTAGGTATCAAATTCTACTTGCCGCTGGTAGGACGCCTAGTTGCGTGTATCCTGCAATCGCGTTCGGAGGGACATTCGCACCCACCGCTGGAAGAAGCTGGTCTACTAACGAACAGGGAATGGCGCGGCTTCTGCGATCAGATCGCGTTGCAAATGTGGGACGCACACTCAACTATGTACGATTTGTGGGTGACAACCCTGTAAATCCACTTTCGAACCTCTGGGCAGACACAGCCTCTGGAAGTGGCATGGACAAGATGTACGTCGTTCAAACCAACGCCAAAGTGATCGAACGCTGTTTGCTCATGGCTACTGACCCAGGTGATCTAGTCCTCGATCCTACCTGCGGCTCCGGCACCACGGCCTATGTCGCCGAACAATGGGGTCGCCGCTGGATCACCATCGACACCTCACGCGTCGCCCTAGCCCTCGCTCGCTCTCGCATCATGGGCGCACGCTACCCCTACTACCTCTTGGCTGACAGCCCGGAAGGCCAGCGCAAGGAGGCGGAGCTGTCGCGCAACGCGCCCTCCGAATCACCCACCTACAGTGATATCCGCCAAGGCTTCGTGTACCAACGGGTGCCGCACATCACCTTGAAGTCCATCGCCAACAACGCCGAAATCGACGTGATTTACGAGCGGCTGCAGCCGGAAGTCGAAGCCGCGCTCACCGACCTCAACCACGCCTTGCAGGGCCATGCCATGCCTTTCGAGGTCGAAATCGGTGGCCGCAAGGGCGAGTCCATCGATTTCACTGCCGCCGAGGACGCTACCG
Organism: Gammaproteobacteria bacterium; assembly: GCA_009843635.1. GTDB lineage: Bacteria > Pseudomonadota > Gammaproteobacteria > Pseudomonadales > Azotimanducaceae > Azophilus. Next base: position 42,801 of record VYDB01000078.1, on the reverse strand, counting down.
TCGCCTTGCCGTCTGGCGAGTCCGCTCCAGCCAACGGTTTCCTCGAATGGGAAGTTCCCGCCGAACTGGATCAAGGCTCGAACGACGCGGCCCGCGAGGCCCACACACGCCTCTGGGAGGCCCGCATCGCCCGCCAGCGTGAGATCGACGCCTGCATCGCTGCCCGCGCCGAGTACGAAACCCTCTACGACAAACCATACGAAGACAGGGCCAAGACCCGCGTGGCTGGCCCCTTCACGGTAGAGAGCTTGTCGCCGCACCGATTGGCGGCACTAGACGAGGACGACAAGCTGATGATCGCCGAGCCCCGTGCCACCTATGATGCGGGCGCCAGCACACCAGTTCAGGACTTCGCCCACATGGTGCTCGAAAACCTGCGCACAGCCGGTGTCCAGCAGGCCGACAAGCGGGGCCACATCAAATTCACGTCGCTCAACCCTTGGCCCGGCAGCCTTGTCTGCGCGGAAGGCCGCTACGCGGAAGGTGGCGACGCGAAAACCGCCAAAGAGCAGCGGGCCGGCATCTTCATCGGCCCAGAGTTCGGCACCGTCTCCCGCACCGACTTGGTGAGCGCTGTGCGTGAAGCCGCCGAAGCGGGCTTCGACGCCCTGATCGCCTGCGCCTTCAACTACGAAGCCCACGCCACCGAGTTCAACAAGCTCGGCCGCGTCCCAGTCCTCAAGGCCCGCATGAACGCCGACCTGCACATGGCCGACGACCTCAAAAAGACCGACAAGGCCAACCTCTTCGTCATCTTCGGCGAACCCGACATCGACATCGAACCCGCCGCCGGCCCCGACGACGAACCGGACTGGCTCAAGGTGAAGATCAACGGCGTCGACGTCTTCGACCCTTCCACCGGCGAAGTCCGCAGCGACGAGGCCGAGGGCATCGCCTGCTGGTTCGTGGACACCGATTACAACGAAGAGAGCTTCTTCGTCCGCCAAGCCTACTTCCTCGGCGCCGGCGACCCCTACAAATCCCTCAAGACCACCCTAAAGGCCGAAATCGACCTCGAAGCCTGGGCCACCCTGAACAGCGACACCTCGCGGGCATTCCCAAAGCCCTCGACCGGGCGGATTGCCGTGAAGGTGATCAACCACCTGGGGGATGAGGTGATGAAGGTGTTTGGGGTTTTAGAGTGATGGTGGGCTAGCGGAGCCGATTGATTTTGATGCTTAGGTGATGACCAGAGTTTTCCCTACGGTAAGCCGCCACTAGGGCGAATTCATCCGTGGTTGCTGCGATTGTCCCTGAAGCGGCGGGGCTTCGGGCGAGCGTTTTGGGCGAGTTGACACCCATCGACTGGCAATCCACACTCAACTTTACAACCATTTGAGCGAGCTGGCCTGTACCTTGTGTACGCCTATGCAGGACCAACCTGACATCGACTGCCGCTGAGACGCAACGCGGCAGGGTCTGCTTGGGCCGCGTGAAACTATGAAGTCCGCACACTTCAGCGTAGATGCTGCCCTGCTCCGCGAGTTGGGCGAGCGCCTGATCGGTCGGGCGCATATTGCTTTGGCTGAACTCGTCAAGAATGCCTACGATGCGGATGCCCATACCTGCCGAATAGACATCGAAAACGACCGGATTGTCGTGACAGACGACGGCCATGGGATCTCGGAGCAGGAGTTTCACAACTTTTGGTTACGCGTTGGGACTACTCACAGGGCTGCCGAACGGGTCTCGCGCGAACTCAAACGGCCGATGACAGGCTCCAAGGGAATCGGCCGATTGTCTGCCCAGTTCCTTGCGGACGAGATGGAACTGCAGAGCAATTCAAAGACCAGTCCAAACCAGATGTTATACGCGGTTGTGGACTGGACAACCATACGTAGTGGCGACGACATTAATAGGGTTAATGTCGACTGGGATTCGCGATCCGGAAGAGGGCCATACGCGGATAACTCGATCCATGGGACAAAGATCATCCTCACCGGTTTGAAAACGGATTGGGGCACCAAAGCTATCGAAGAGCTTGGCAGGGACGTGTGGACGTTGCGTTCTCCTTTTCGTGGGGCGAATCGACGGACCAAAGGCAAGACGGCGTTCGACTTCTACGTTGACTTGAACGCTCCGGGCGTCGCAAGCGCCGAAGAGAGCTTTGACAAGATGCATCAAACGCTGTTTTCGAACTGGAAGGCTCGCATTACAGGCATACTTGAGGATGGACGAGGCGGTGGGGGTAGCGGCAAGGCCAATGTAAGCGTGGAGTTCGCAGAAGATTATCCAAAAGGACTGGAAGAACTTCAGACGTTCCGCGAAACGGTGAGGTTTCCCGTAGTTCGCAATTTGAAGCCTGAGGTTCAGTCTGCTGGCGAATTCTCAGAACATCGAATTCTCCCTGCTCTCGATCAAGCGCGTTTTGAAGTACTGATTTTTAAGCCAGAAGGAATGCAGCCTGGAGGACTCGCAGTGAACGCCATGCGCGAGTACTTGCGCACTCATGGAAATGTGTCCGTGTACGATTCTGGCTTCCGTTTGCCCTACTACGGCTCGTCCCAAGACCGAGGGGGACAAGATTGGTTGAACATTGCTGCTGATCAAGGTCGACGATTGGTAACTTCCGAACTCCTGCCGGATCGCTTGAGGACTTCGGGCCGCTATCTTCTGGATCTTCCCAATCCCGGTCGTATATTCGGCGCTGTCGAAGTGAATACCAATCACGAGCGACACATCTTTGAGCAACTCGGCAGTTCAGGCCAGTGCCTGCAAATTCAGCCTGGGAGGGACCGTCTTGCTCCCAACCGTGCGTTTGACCAGCTTCGAGACTTGGTGCGCTACTCGGTGGACTTCTATGCCAACCGATACCGAGCGTTGGCTGACCGGCTAGTGCAGGACAGGCGGGTTAAAGAGCCACCGACTGTAGTCTTGTCGGGAGCGCTCAAGACCATCGAAAAGGCAAAGGCGAATATACCGGATGAGGTGTATAGGGAAGTTCGACGGGAGCTGGTTGCCGTCGACCAAGCCGTCAAGACCGAAAGCGAGGCTTTGGATAGCAGAGCTGCCATCCTCGGACCACTCGCCACAGCTGGAATGGCTGCGTTGGCCATGGATCACGAAATTGCCCGTGAAGCGAATCTAGTTGCGGACGTGGCTGAAGTATTGAAGAAGCTATCGAAAGAATCCCCATCACCTGTTCTTGAAAAGGCCGTAGCTGACTTGGCCACTTTCAACGAGCGCTTTAACTCCTACCGGCAGCTGTTTTCGCCGTTGACCGATGCGGAAGACCGGAAAGCAACGCGCCGGTTGCCTGTTTCCTTGGTTGCCAGTCAGGTGGTAAGGGCAGTTCGACCCCGAATGCCCCGCGTGGCCTTCGATTTCAGTGGTATTCCGAAGACCCTTCGTTTCCCCATGGGTGCCTTCGTTGAATGGAGTGCCGTTGTTCAGAACATTCTGTTCAACGCGTGGGACGCCATGCTCGACAGTGAACGAAAAGCTGTGCGATTTGATGGTGCGATCGAGCGTCGTAGCCAGAGTTTCCAAGTCAGCGATACTGGCGGTGGGCTGGCGGTGCCGATAGAGGATGCTAGCGTTCTATTCGAGCCATTCGAAAGGAAGACGGAGATAAGCGATGTCAACCGCTCTATTGCCTTGGGCGGACAGGGTCTCGGGCTCGCCATTGTCAGAATGATCGCTGCGGAAAGAGGGGCAGACGTTCGGTTCGTGGCACCTAGGACCGGATATTCGACAACTATTGAGATTTCCTGGAAGGAATGACGACATGATAACTAGGATATTGATTTGCGACGATCGTAAAGAGGGGTGCGAAGGAGCTGAACGCCACCTCAAGGAGTCAGATTGCGAAGTGAATATGCTCCACGGTAAGTGGCTCAAGCAAGCGTTGGAGGAACTGTTTAGATCGACGGACAAAATTTTCCAGCTCGATAAAGTCGACTCTGAACAACAGGTGATGTGCAAGAAGCTGACGGGTTGTGAACTCGCTATTGTTGACAACAACCTCGCTGAACTGGACTTTGGTGGTGTTCGGCTGACAGCCGAATCGGTCATTGGGCGCATTCGAGCCTTCACGGACATCGACTACATCGTTTCTCTCAACAAGAATCCAAACGTTGATTTCGACCTACGTCACTTGTTCGGCGACCACGAATCCGTAGCGGACTTGGCACTGAATACGAAGCACCTTTCTAACCACCGGCTTTGGCGAGAGTCCTACGATGCCGACTTCGCCCCTTGGTACTGGCCATGTTTACCCGAAGCTGCGGGAAAGAGGCGGGATCAGATCGCGTTTGTTCGCGACAATCTCGATGCTTCGATCTGGGAGGCTTTGGATTTTCCAGACAGCGCGACAGAGTACCTGTCAAGGCGTGCAAAGGGAGCCTTAGGCCCAACGGCTAATGATGAGGGGGTGCGATCCGTTACGTTTCGAGACTTCTTCAAAATCAACCGTTCACTTCCGCCTAAGATGAGGGACGATCTCTTGAGTCTTGCTAACGACGACGTACCGTTGGCGGTGAGAGCAATTTCGCGCGTTGCTTCAGCAGAACTCGACCGATGGCTACGTAGGGAGGTCCTGGCACCACAAGACGTCCTGATTGATCTTCCTCACCTCTTGTCTAGAATGCCGCACCTTCTTGGCGGGACAGCTAGCGAACTGTCAGCGTGGAATGACGCCATTAAGGAAAGGCAGCCGCCCTACGGACTAGATAAAGTGTTGTATGAGAGATATGTCAAGGAAGCCGAATTCCATTCTAGCTGTTGGACGCCATCACCATGCTTCTGGTGGCCCAAGCTGGATGCAAATGACCAACTCCGTAGGCTTTTCTTTGAGTCAGAGGATGATTGGCCAGATGCAGTTTTCTGCGAGGATGTTTCAATGTTCCTGACAGTCAAATCCGATACCTGTGATTCAAGACCAAAGGAGTTTGAGGCCGATATTGAAGGTTCCTGGCCACGTAGATATATCTCCATGAGAGCGACGGATGTCAGCTTTTCGCCGCAGAGTCGCATCGTCGGATGACCACTTGGGCTGATGATCAGGAGTTTGTACGGCAGTATGCACTATGGGGGGTTAGAAGGTGGAAGGAACTTCCCTTAGGCCTGCGGCGTCTTGCAAAAAAGGGACTTGGGCAAAGTGTGAGAATTGCAGAAAGTGATGCTATCGCAAGTAGGGTCCTCAACGATTCTTCAGGAGTCCAAAGTTCGGACTTGGTGTTGATCCCGATGCCGTGCCAAGCGAGAGGTGTAGGCTGTGCCTTCTTTTCGCCGGTGCCTAGTTCCAATGGGCGCACTTCATTTCGATTGGTAATCTTGGCAGGAGAAGGTCAGTTGGCGTTTCGCATCGAACCTGCGGATACTGCAACCGGCTGGGCTCACGGATACGATCACATACAGCTTTGCAAGACAATTGGGCGTCGTGGAGTTACATTGCCTAACGTGCCTGATTGGTTACCGGAAAGTTATCCGGCATTTCCGATCCCGGGCAACTCCTTGGTTAGTAGGTTTCTTGCTATGGTGATAGCAATGCATGGTCTGAGTGATGGAAAAGTGGATGAATTGCTGCAGCGTGTCTTTCCAGGCAGAGTGAAGCTTAGGCGGGAATACGGCAATATCATTCAAAGGTTGTTTAACCCTAGCCTTGATAGCTAGATTGCCATAGCACTAAGAAAGCGCCCATAGCAGCGCGTATAGCTTCCTTTTACTTTCGGCGAAATTGGGCTGAGGGCTCGGGCGAGTTTTCCGTTGCTCAGGCGGTCATAGATTTCGTTAATGTCCCGCTCAGGCGAGAAAATGCAGTAAATGCCGTGGGAAGGTATGGCTCCGCTGCGATCGAGGGAGACCAAGGGGACTTTGGCAAGTTCCGGAATAAGTAGCTTGGGCGGGGACCAATCGGAGGCTCGTATCCGGTCGATGGTGCGGTACCAAGGAGCACCTTGGCGGACAATGTAGCGATTCTCAAGGCGCTGTTTAAAGAGGCCGAGTCGAGCAGCAAGTGCTGGAAATTCTTCAAGATTAATCAGTGTCCCATCAGCATGGTATGGCGCGATGACTCTGCGGCTGCTGGGCTGAATGCGCGCGGCGCTTATGTCGCAGGTGTCGATCCAAGGGTGCAGCAATTCCGCTTCGACTTCACTGTCTTCGGGGTTCAGCAGGAATGCCTCGGCCACGCCAAGGGCTGGTCCAACGCGAATGGTGCAGCCAAGCTCGGTAAGCCTCTGGCCCCGCTTCCTCCGCCTTCTCCCGTTTGATGTGGGTTGGCGGCGGCGTGATGCCAGTAAAATGTCGGGGTACACATAGACGTCCCTGTGAAAAACGTCTTTTGGCCGCCCGGCGCCTTCCGTCTCAATGTCCATCAGCGGGAGCCACTTCCGGCGGAAAGCCTCGCCGTATCCTGCGTATCGCCAGCGATCGGAGCAAATGAACCCGCATTTTCCTTGGGGAGCCAAGAGTTCGAATGAGCGGTCCAGAAAAGGCAGACACAGGTCGCCGCGTGACACCGTTTTCGGCAAGCGACGGGTGTAGGCGGACCTCAATGGGGACGGAATCTTGGACCACCTGATGTAGGGTGGATTGCCAACCACGTGGCTGAATCCCTTGTGCATTCGGTCGGCTAGGAGGAAGTCCCCAGTCTTCACCCAAGCGTTGGCGCAGGCTCGCGCCGTCGCTTGATGAATGCCAAGAGCGATGAGGCGGGTGGCCACGCGCCGCCTTGCCTTCGCTGCTTCCTCGGGTACCAGCTCGAATGCCAGTATGCGGTCGCGGAGGTTCTTGATTCTGGGTTCATGGCCGTGATTGGCCAGTGAATTCACCAGTCTTTCCGCTGCCGCGTCAAGGAATGCGCCGTCGCCCGCCGCTGGTTCGAGCAGACGGGCATCGGAGAGATCTTGGGCTGCGGTCCAGCCAACGAGGTTGAGGATTCGGTCCACCGTAGCGGGCTTTGTGTACACTCCGCAGAGATGATGAAGTTCTTCGGCGGCTTTGGAGGCGCTGTTCATGTTGGTTTCCGGGCTGTACGCGGGCATCGGCGGCTTTGAGTTGGGGCTGGAGCGGTCAGGCCACCAAACACTGCTGATGAGCGAGAAGGACAGCCGAGCATTGGCGGTGATTCGTCATCGATTCCCCAATGTGCTTGTGGATACAGACGTCACCCAACTCAAGGCGCTGCCGGAAGGAACCGAAGTCGTCACCGCTGGTTTCCCTTGCCAGAATCTCTCCATGGCGGGCGACAAATCTGGGCTGCGAGGTGACAAAAGCCAAGTCATTTACAGCCTGTTCCGCTTGCTCAAAGCGCGGCGTGTTCCGTGGGTCGTCATCGAGAATGTGTACTTCATGCTCCATTTGGGCGGCGGTGCCGCGATGCGGCGAATATTAGAGCAGCTTGAGGCGCTCGACTACCGTTGGGCCTATCGGGTGGTTGACAGCCGGGCATTCGGATTGGCGCAAAGACGCCGACGGGTCTTTATCGTCGCCAGCCAAAGCGACGACCCGCGCGATGTTCTGCTTTCCGATGATGCACCAAATCGGAGTTGGCCGGGAGCGGACCTAATCCATCCAATTGCCTTTTATTGGACTGAGGGCCGATCCGGGCACGGCATCACCGCCGACGCAGTTCCTCCCCTCAAAGCAGGTTCTGGCTTGGGGATTCCGTCGCCGCCGGCAGTCTTGCTCCCCGACGGACGGGTCGCCACGCCTACAATCGAGACCGTTGAGCAGCTACAGGGCTTTCCAGCACGGTGGACGTCCGCCCTGCGAGACCGCAAGTCCAAACGACACCGCTGGCGTTTGGTTGGCAACGCCGTGTCCGTGCCGGTCGCGGAGTGGATCGGGCGCAGGCTGGAGGAACCGGGGCAATACGACTCAAATGAAGACGAACCCCTGACCAACGACGATCGATGGCCAACTGCGGCTTGGTGCATGGATGGCGCGAGGATGTCGGCAAACGTGTCCGAGCACCCCGTCCATCGACGCCGAGGACGGCTTTCAGCATTCGCGACGAAGCGATGGCCCGATCTTTCTTCCCGCGCCTTGAGTGGATTTGTGCGCCGCGCTCGCGAAGGTCGCCTTCGCTATCCGGCAGGCTTTTTGGAAGCACTTGAGGCGAATCTATAAGTCGTCGGAAAGCGCTCGTTATTCAGGGCGCACTCTCGCCTCAGGGACATTGACCAACACGGACACTACCCAAACGAAAACCGCACCCCCGCGTGGTTGGCGAGGCGCTCGATCAGGCTGGCGCCCATGGCGGTGGCTGGGGTGCTGAAGCCGCCGGGGGCGTTGCTGCCGTCTTGGGCGAGGCAGGCGGCGCTCTCGGCCAGCATCTTGGCGGTGGCGCCGTAGCCGGGGTCGCGGTCGCCTTGCACGTAGGCGAGCACGTTCTTGGCCTTGTCTTCGGGATGGCGGGCGAGCAGCGCCACCTTGAAATGGCCGTCGGCCATCTGCTGCGCGCTGGGGCCGCTGCCGGGTTGGGGCAGGTAGCGGGCAGCGAGTTCGCGCACCGGGCGCAGGGTCATGGCGCCCATGGCGCCGGCGGATGCCGCGGCGGCCGCGTTGGCGGCGGCCCAGGCGGCGGGCGCGGGCAGCTTGGGGAAGGCGATGGCTTCGTCGTAGCGGAATTCGGGGCCGTAGGGATGGCCCATCAGGGCGTGGCTGCGGCGCACCACGCGGGTGTTGACCGGCCCCATGATGAAGGGCGCGGCCCAGGCGGCGAAGTCCTCGTCGTAGAACGCGGTGAGGCGGTCCGGTCCATCTAGGCCCCGGTCTGCGTCGGGCGGGTTCAGCGAGTACGGGTCGGCGAGCAGTGCTCGAATGGCGGAATCCTGGCTGGCCTGCTCGACCAGCTCGATCATGCTGGCGATGGTGCCGCCGCTGAAGCCGCCCTTGAAGTCCAGCACCCGCAGCTTGACCTGCTTGGCGTAGGTGCCGTGCCGCTCATGCATCGCCCGCTGCACGTAGAGCACGCCGAGGTCCGAGGGGATGCAGTCGAATCCGCAGGTGTGGACGATGCGCGCGCCGCTGGCTTCGGCGGCTTCGCCGTGGGCATCCATCATGGCGCGCATCCACTGCACTTCGCCGGTCAGGTCGCAGTAGTCGGTGCCGTTTTCGGCGCACGCCTGCACCAGGTTGCTGCCGTAGCGGGCGTAGGGGCCGACGGCGCTGCAGACCACCCGTGCTCGGCTGGCGGCGTCGCGCATGGCGGCAAGATCATTGGCGTCCGCGACCACGGGCGTCAGTTGCCCGTCGCTGGCGCTCAGCGTTGCGCGCAGCGCTTCCAGCTTCTCAAGGCTGCGGCCGCCGATCGTCCAACGCAGACTCTCGCCGTCAACGCCGTAGCGGTCGGCTAGGTGTTGGGCCGTCAGCCGCCCGGTGAAGCCGGTGGCCCCCCACAGCAGCACATCGAATTCCTTGTCCATCTTTTCCCTCCCGATAGATTCGCACTACAACAAGTGCAGTTGCCGATCATCGCCGATTACTTGCTCGAACTTAAGCCCCAAGGTGGCGAGGATGGGCGCGGCCACGGGGCGCAGTTGCTTGTGCACGTAGTGCTCCCGGTCCGGCGGGGCGGTCTGGTTGTCCAAGGGCTCCGGGCCGGCCAGGGTGATGAGGTAGGCGATCACCCGGCCCGGCGGTGCTTTGGACTTCTCCGCCGCGGCCACGTGCGGCGGCTTGCCGGCTCGATAGTCGCCCACCGCCTTGCGCAAGCCCTTGCGGTACACCAGTTGATCGTCTAGGGCACCGCTGCGCAGCGCTGCGGCCAGCTCGCGCAGGTAGCCGTCCACGGGCTTGCCGCGAAAGAAGCGCGCGTAGAGTTCCCGTTGGGCCCGCTTGGCGAATTCGGTCCAGTCCCGGCGCACCACTTCCATGCCGATGAACTCCGGTGCGTCTTGGCCACAAACGAGCCCGGCGTAGCGTTTGCGGGCGCCGCCGGCCCCGGAGCGCACGGGCGGCAGAAAGAGCTTTGCGTAGAGCTTTTCGAACTCCAGCTCCAGGCGGCTGCGCACGCCGGACTCGGCGTTGATGAAATCCGCCAATTCCTGGGTCAGGCTGGCGGCTAGCGCCGGTCCTTCATCCAATGCCCGCTCGCTGATCTGGTGCCCGGAGCCGACGAACAGGCTGTCCGTGTCGCCGTAGAGCACCTTGAATCCCCGCGCCTCGAACCAGTCCTTGGACCACAGCAGCAGGTGCCGTCCCTGCCCAGTGATGGCGTTGGCGATGTCCGGGTTGTAGAAGCGGCAGCCGGACGCGCCGAGCACCCCGTAGAACGAGTTCATCAGGATTTTGATCGCTTGGGAGGCCACCGCATCGCCGTCGCGCTTGGCTTTGTCCCGCTGCGGCGCCAACCGGTCGAGCAGTCCGGGCAGGATGGCGCTCTCGCGGCGGAAGCGGGCGCCGTTGGCAAGCACCAGTGCGTTTGGCGGCCCGTCGTCGTCCCCCTCGATGAAGCCGAGTGGGTCGATGTTGTAGGTGCGGATGAGGCTCGGATAGAGGCTCTTGAAGTCGAACACCCAAACGTTTTCGTGCAATCCGGTGATCGGGCTCAAGACCTGGCCGCCCGATTGAGGACGGTGGGCTTGGCGTTCGTCCCGGATCAGCGTGGGCGCCACCCGGCCGCGCCGGTTCAGTTCCGCCAAGTAGAGAAAGTCGAACGAGGCGATGCTGGCCGACACCCGATCCGGCGTCATGCCGGTCAGGCGGCTGCGGGCCACGGCCAGGTTCACGAGGTCGAGGGCTTCGACGATTTCCAGCGCCAAGCGGGCGTCGGTGCGGGCATAGAGGGCGAAGGCCTCAAGGTCGTTGGCGTAGTTGCTCAGGATCTCCCCGACCCGGTCCTTGGCGTCGCCGTCGAGTGCCTTGCCTTCGCCGAGCACGGTTCGCGCCACGGCGTCGAGGGAGTAGTCGTCCATGCGCACGAAGGCGCCGCGCAGCAGGGCGATGCCGTCGAGCACCAGGCGGCCCGGAACATCCGCCCGGCTGCTGCCGAAGTAGCCCTTGGCCGGACGAATGCGCGGCGCGCCGGGCCAGCGTCCGAGTTGGAAGGCGGCCTTGGTCCGGGCCGCCACCCTTGAGAGCACGCTGAGGTCGAAATCGATGATGTTCCAGCCGGTGAGCACATCGGCATCGAGTGCCCGCACCCGCTGGCAGAAGGCCTCCAAAGCCGCCGCCTCGGTGGGGCAGCCGATGGCTTTTGGCGGCATGGGGCGGCTCTGCGGGGCAACCACATAGACTTCGTCGGCACCGCAGCCGTACAGGGAAATGGCCAGCAGGCGATTCGCCTTGGGGTCCGTTTCGATATCGAAGGCGAGCGTCCGGGGCGCGAAGTCCGCATCGGCCGGCTCGATTTCCGGGTCAGTGAACAGCCAACCGCGCTCCGTCGCCGCGCTGTCCGGCTGGGCCTCGCCATGGATCCGGCAGCCGCCCTTGATGTCCCGGTCGATCAGGTAGCGCTGCGCCGGGTCGAGATCCGCCTCGAAGGTCGGGACATGACGGTTGCCCAGCCGTTCGGTGAATTGCCGGACGGCGGGCACCGTGGCCCGCACCTCGGTGACGGGTTCGCCGCCGAACGTGGTTTTCGGCGATGGCGATAGGGTGGCGTCCCGCCAATCCGAGGCTTCAAGCGCGGCGGCATCCTGGTTGCGGATGTAGAAACGGGCGGATTCGCGCCGTTCCCGCACCCGGAAGCCGTCGCCGTTCTCCAAGCGTCCGCAAAGCTGCACTTCGCAGGCTCCCGCCCGCGTCTGGCTGGCCGCTTGCAAGATGAACCCGCTATGGCTCATGAGTGCGCTTGGAGTCTAGGGGTCGAACAGGACGCCGGGGTTCATCAAACCCTTGGGATCGACGGCGCGCTTGGCGGCGAGGTAGGCCTCCTTGAACAAGTCCGGCCGCTGACGGTCGTAGCCGGGGCGGTGCATCCGGCCCACCGCATGGTGATGGGTGATGGTGCCCCCCGCGGCAATCACCGCTTCGCTGGCGGCGGCCTTGAGCTCGGACCACTGCTCGAACTCGCCGCCGAGCGCGGCGGGGCCGGAGAAGCTGTAGTAGGGCGCCGGGCCGTCCGGATAAACGTGGGTGAAGCGGCAGGAGAGGCTCGCGCCTGCGCCGAGCGTACGGCTCAAGGCATCGCCCATTGCCTCGCGCACCGCGCCGTCAAATTCCGCGAATTTGTCCCAGGTGATGGCGGTCTCAAAGGTGTCCGAGAGCAGGCCCAAGCCATTGGTCAAGCCGGCGTTGACGCCGATGAAGGCGTTGCGCCAAGCGCCCACCGCGCCGCCCCGGCCCGTGGCGCGGCCTTTACCGTCGTCGATGCGAATGGCTTCATCATCGATGCGGCCACCCGCGCCTCGGGCGATGGCCACGGCGGCGCGGATGTTGGCGTCCTGGGGGGCGTCGGCGGATTCGAAGCCGACGATCAGCAGTGCTGAGCCATCTTCGACCCCAGCGCTTTGGCGCGCCTCCACCGGATCGAGCAGGCGCAGGTTGGCAGGCCAGAGCTTGGCTTGGACGACTTGCCGCACCGCTTCGGCGCCCTGGGCCCAACTGGCGAAGGCAATGCCCGCCGTGGCCCGGAACGTCGGACGCTTTTGCAAGCGCAGCCAGCATTCGCTGATGATGCCGAGGACGCCTTCGGAGCCGATCACCATCCGATCCGGGCTCGGACCGGCACCGCTGCCCGGCAGGCGGCGGGATTCCCACCAGCCCCGGGGCGTGAGCAGGCGGACGCTTTCCACGAAGTCATCGATGTGGGTGTGGTTGGTGGCGTAATGGCCCCCGGAGCGGGTCGCCACCCAGCCGCCAACCGTGGACCAGGGGAAGCTCTGGGGAAAGTGGCGCAGGGTCAGGCCTTCCGGGCGCAAGGCATCCTCAAGGTCCGGGCCGAGCATGCCGGCCTGCACCCGGGCGGCGCGGGACACCGGATCGAGCTCCAGCACCCGGTTAAGGCGGTCGAGATCAATGGTGACGACGCTGTCCGCCTCTGCTGGCGCGTTGACGCCCCACACCACGGAGGTGCCGCCTCCGTAGGGCACCACCGCATGGCCTTGGTCATGCGCCCAAGCCAGGGTTCGCTCGAGTTCCTCATCGGTAGCTGGATGGGCCACTGCGTCAGGGGGATTCTCGAAGCGGCCCCGCAGCGCCGCCAGCAGCTCCAGCGAATGGCCGCCGTAGGTGTGCAGCAGCCGTTCTTCCGCATCCGTGCTCACCCAGCCCTGCAGGGCCGAGGGCACGTTGAGGCGCGGCGCTCGAATGTCGATGTCGGCTAGATCCGGCACTGGCGGCGGCGTCACTTGGACGCCCGTCCGCCGAGCGATGCGCTTCGCCGCCTGCTGCCGGTCGGCCAGGCTCGGCTCATCGGCGGTGAAGCCCCAAGTCCAGAAACTGCGCTTTCGTGGGTTCTCAGCCATGGGCCGCGTCGAAGGGACTGAGTGTTCCGCCTTCCACCGTCACCCGATGCATCAGCCGCCGTTGTCCTGGGTAGTCGTTGAGGGCGTAGTGCCAAGTCGCTCGATTGTCCCAGAACGCAACGCTGCCGACCTCCCAGCGGAACCGGCAGGTGTGCTCTTCCCGGGCGGCGACCTCGTAAAGGCGTTCCAGCAACGATCGCGATTCCTCTTCCGACCAGCCATCGATGCGCACCGTGAAACCCGGATTCACGTACAGCGCTGGCCGCCCCGAACGGGGGTGACGGATCACCACGGGATGCAGGGCGTCCTGGGTGGCTCGCTCGGCGTTGTGATAACGCTCGTCACCCTTCTTGGCATAGGCGCCTTTGGCGCCGAAGACATGGCGGCTCGAATGCACGGCGCGCAGTCCTTCAACGGTTCGCCGCAGTTCCGGGGAGAGCGCCTCATAGGCCTTGTACATGCTCGCGAACAGCGTGTCTCCGCCGGAACTCGGCACTTCCAGGGCATACAGCATGGAGCCCAACGCTGGCGCGTCGTCGTAGGAGTGGTCGGTGTGCCAGCCGCCGCCGACGTTGACTTTGTGGTGGGGTTCCTTCAGCACTATGGCCACCTTCGGCTGCTCTGGCACTGGCGTGAAGAAACGATTGACGTTGATCCGACCGAAGCGCCCTGCGGCAGCGAGCTGATCATCGGCGGTCAGCGTTTGACCGCGGAAGAAAACCACGCCATAGGCCGCCTGGGCATCGGCGATGGCTTCCACTTCATCGTTCGACATGGCATGCAGGTTGACGCCTTCAATCTCGGCACCGCAGCCGTTGTCCGTGGGGCTTATCTTCATTTCGGTCTCTCGATTTGCGCGCCAAGCCAAGCGCAAAAGTGTGCCACAGAAGATCGATGAATTGTTGGGCAATGTCCGTTGGGTCAACCGCCGATGCCCGCAATGGGCGTCCCTTCCGATTGGGCGGGTGGGGTGATGCCGAGCAGGCGGGCGACGGTGGCGGCGATGTCGGTCTGGTGGGCGGGAGGCAGCCGTGCGCCTGCTTGGACGCCACGGCCAAGGGCGAGCAGGATGCCGCCCATGTCGGGATGGTCCGGGCTGTAGCCGTGGTTGCCGGGGGAGAGGCAGCGGCTCGGCATCAAGGCGCACAGGGGGTTGGATGGTGGAGAAAGCACGAAGGGCGGCACGGTGGCGGCCACCAGGTCGCCGGTGCGCCCATCATGGCGCAGGCGCCAAGCGGCGGGGATGTCGGCTCGATGGCGCACCCGCACGTTGTTCAAGCCAGCCAAGGCCGCAGTGGCCGCTTCGAGGTCTTGGGCGTTTTCCAGATAGACGTTGGCCACCGCCGAGCCGAGCACTCGGGCCTTGACGCCTGCATCGGCCAACGCGGCGGCGGCGTCAATCAATTCGCCCGCCACCGTCATGCCGTGGTCGCTCACCACCAACAGGGTCAGGGTGTGCCACCGGTCCATGGCGTCGATGCCGGCCAGCAGGTGCCGGAGGGCGGCGTCCTGAAGGCGGAGCTGCGCGGCCACGGCAGGGTCGGCGGGGCCCTGGCGGTGAGCGACGGAGTCCACGCCTGCCCAATAGCTCATGATGAGCCGCGGGCGTTGCGTCTTGGGCAGGCGCAGCCAGCGGAGCACTTGCCCGGCCTTTTCCGTCTCGGGCCGGTTCGGGTCGAAGGGTGTCATGCGGTGGCGGGCGCCGATGCCGTTCCAGTCGGTCTCCGAACCGACCCAGAAGTAAGTGGCGGCGGGCACCCCTTGGCGTTCCGCCGCCGCCCACAGGGGTTCCGCCTTGATCCAGTCGGCATCCCCGTTGTAGCGGTACACGCCGTGCTCGGCGTCCTCAAAGTGGTTGTCGATGATGCCGTGGACATCGGGCCAGGTGCCGGTGGCGATGGAGACGTGGCCGGGGAAAGTGTTGGACGGATAGACTGGTATCAACCGCTCGGCCCGCGCCCCTTCGCGCTGCATGCGTTCCAAGGCCGGAAGCGGAGTGGCATCGAGGAAGTCGTGGCGCACGCCATCCATGGAAATCAGAACTACCGTCCCGCTGCCGGCGGCGCTTGCTGTCCCAATGGCAAGGGCACTCAACAGGACGAGCATGGTCTGAGCGAGCCGCTCGGCACGGCGACCGATGAGGGGTTTCATTTGCGAAGCCGGTGCGGTTTCCGTGCTATCTTATCCGGCAATTTTTTTCCGGCGAACCCCCAACATGGCCACACCCACCACCCAGTTGCCCATCGACTACAAGGGCAAGCGCTATTCCGGCGTCTATTCCGTTTCCGGCACCCTAATGATCGCCCGCATTCCCGGAATCAGCTCCAAGAGCGGCGAAGTGGGCAAGGACGAAGGCGCCACCGCCCGCGATCTGCTGACCGCCATCTTGGACGAGGCGGACAGCGCTGGGCGGCTATAGGAAAGGCTGGACCTGATGGGCCCGAATGCGGAACCTGAACCGCGATTCGATGAGCTAGCGCAGGCTTCTGCTGCGCAGGTAACGGCGGGTCTTGAGGCGGTAGCGGAGGTTGGTCTCCCAGCGCCGTAACGGGGACGGAGGCGTTTCCTTGTAGGTTTGGCGGTAGGGGGCGACGCCTTCGAGCAGGGCGGTCCAGGCGTCGTCGGCTTCGTAGCCGAACTCGATCAGGCTTTCGGTCAAGTCCGGGTGGGCTTCGAGTTGGCCCTTGATGCGGGGCAGGTGGGTGCGCCAGCCGTCCAGGCGAGAGGCGTCGAAAGGACGCGCGCCGTTGAGCGACGCTTCGGCTAGGGGCGGCACGGCAGCCCCTTCGGGATACTCGGTGAAGGCGCGGCTGCGGCTCAGGAAGGGCAGCCAAGTTTCGATGTCCGCTTGCACGGCATCCGGTGCGGTGACCAGGGATTCAAAGCGGATGACGGCGAAGCGCGGATGGCCGCCTAAGCGCTTGATGGCGGTGGCGTAGGCGCGCCAGCGCTGGAAGCTTGCGAAGTACACGTCCGGACGGTTGCGGTGGCGGCTCGCGACCACCGCCCTGGGGTCCCGCAGCATGGCGATCAGGTAGGTATCGCTGTCGCGCAGAAAGGCCGGGGTGATGCGCGTGGTGTCCGGCGGTTTCTTGGTGAGGTAGAGGGTCTCGCCGGGCGGCACCGGCTCCAGCAGGGAGGTTTCGTGCTCGCCGCGGCCACTGAAGGCGTAGCTGTACCAGAGCAGTTCCATCATCAGGGTGGTGCCGCTGCGGCGGCAGCCGACGATGTGGACCCGCCGCGCCCGCCGCCGGGGCCCTGCTGGTGGTGGCCGCTTCAGGCCCAAACGGGGTCGGCCTGATCGAGGTTCAGCGCGTGCCGTTTGGCGAAGTCCAAGGCGGCTTGCCCGGGCGCCAAGTTGCTCTGGGCCAGCGTGGAGAGCGCCGCGAAGGCAATCCACTCCCCAGAGACCTCGAAGTAGTCCCGGAGCCGGTCGCGGGCCTCGGACAGGCCGAAGCCGTCAGTGCCGAGCACGGTGTAGGCGCCGGGAATCCAAGGCGCGATCATGCCCGGCAGCGCCTTCATGTAGTCCGAAGCGGCGATGAAGACGCCGCTCTCGCCTTCGAGCAGCACTTGCACGTAGGGCTTCTCCTCGGTGCCGCCGAGGCGCAGCATCTGCTGGCGCTCCACGTGCCGGGCTTGGCGCGCCAGCTCGTTGTAGCTGGTGACGCTCCAGACGTTGCTGCGCACGCCGTCGGCGCTGAGCAGGTCCCGGGCCCGCAGCACCTCGGTCATCACCGCACCGCTGCCGAACAGGTTTACCGTCGCCCCTTCGGCGCGGTCGAAGCAGTACATGCCCTGCAGCACGCCCTCCTCTATGCCTTCCGGCATCGGTGGCATCGGGTAGGCTTGGTTGGTCAGGGTGATGTAGTAGAAGATGTCTTGCCGCTCCTGGTACATGGCGCGGATGCCGTCGCGCACGATCAGCGCAATCTCGTAGGCGAAGGCCGGGTCGAAGCTCTTGAGGTTGGGCACCGTGCTGGCGATCAGTTGCGAGTGGCCGTCCTGGTGCTGCACCCCTTCGCCGTTCAAGGTGGTGCGCCCGGAGGTGCCGCCGAGCAGAAAGCCCTTGCACATCATGTCGCCGCAGGCCCAGATCATGTCGCCGACTCGTTGAAAGCCGAAGATGGAATAGAAGATGTAGAACGGAATCATCGGCAGGCCGTAGTTGGCGTAGGCGGTGCCGGCGGCTAGGAAGGAGGCCATGGCGCCGGTCTCACAGATGCCCTCTTGGAGAATCTGGCCGTCCTCCGACTCCTTGTAGGGAGCGATGGTGCCGAAATCGACCGGCTGGTAGCGCTGCCCCTCCGGCGAGTAGATGCCGGCTTGGGGAAACAGGCCGTCCATGCCGAAGGTGCGCGCCTCATCGGGCACGATGGGCACGATGTAGCGGCCGAGGCGTTTGTCGCGCAGCAGGCGGGAGAGCATCCGCACCACCACCATGGTGGTGGAAGCCTCTCGCTGCGACCCTTTAAGGAGGTCAGCGAACAGGTCGAGATCGGGTGCCTCTAGGCGCTCGCAACGCACCTCCCGGCTGGGCATGAAGCCGCCGAGCGCCTCGCGCCGCGCCCGCAGGTAGCGCATCTCCCGGGAGTCTTCCGCCGGGTGGTAGAAGGCGGCGCGCAGAACGTCCTCATCGGACAGGGGAATGTCGAAGCGCTTGGCCAGTTCCCGGCGTTCGTCGGGGGATAGGTACTTCTTCTGATGCACGGTGTTGGCGCCCTCGGCGCCGGGACCTAAGCCATCGCCTTTAACCGTCTTCAGCAGCACCACGCAAGGCTTGCCGCGCACCTCGGCGGCTTGGCGGAAGGCGGCGTAGATCTTGCGGTGGTCCTGGCCGCCGCGCTGAATGGAGCGAACTTCCTCATCGGTGAGGGTCTTCATCAATTCGCGCAGTTCCGGCGTGTGCTCCACCCAGTGCTCGCGCACGGCGTCGCCGGGAGAGACGGTGTACATCTGGTAGTCGCCATCGACCGCCTGCTCCATGCGCGCCTGCAGCACGCCGTGGTGGTCGCGGGCCAGGATCGGGTCCCAACCGCCGCCCCAGATGACCTTGATGACATGCCAATCCGCGCCCCGGAAGGAGCGCTCCAGCTCCTGGATGATCTTGCCGTTGCCGCGCACCGGTCCGTCGAGGCGCTGCAAGTTGCAGTTGACCACCAGCACCAGGTTGTCGAGCTCCTCTCGGCTGGCGATGTTGATGGTGCCGAGCACTTCCGGCTCATCGGCCTCGCCGTCGCCGATGAAGGCCCAGATCTTACCGTCCCCGGACTTCTTGAGGCCCCGGCTCTCCAAGTACTTGGCGAACCGCGCCTGGTAGATGGCGCAGGGGGTGGACAGGCCCATGCTGGCGGTGGGCATGGTCCAGAACCAAGGCAGGCGCCGGGGATGGGGATAGGACGGCAGGCCGCCGCCCTGGCCAAGTTCGCGGCGGAAGTTGGCGAGCTGGGTTTCGCTCAGGCGTCCTTCCAGGAAGGCTCTGGCGTAGATGCCGGGCGAGGTGTGGGCTTGGAAGTGCACCTGGTCGCCGTCGCCTGGCTCGGTGCCGACGTGGAACACGTGGTTCAAGCCCACCTCCATCATGGTCGCTGCGGACAGGTAGGTGGCGATGTGTCCGCCCACCCCGGAGCCGCTGTCGAAGGCCTGCAGCACCATGGCCACCGCGTTCCAACGGATCACGTTGCCGATGCGCGTCTCGAGCTCGATGTCGCCGGGATATTCGGGCTGGTCCTTTAGGTCGATGGTGTTCTTGTAGGGCGTGTTCAGAGCCGCTTCAGTCAACACGACGCCCTGGCGGCTCAAGCGTTGCTGAAGACCGAGCAGCAGGGCGCGGGTCTCCTCCTCGCCACGGTTTTCAAGCACGTCGTCCAAGGCTTCGAACCACTCCTGCTGCTCAAGCCGCCATTCGTCGTCGATTGGCTGCTCGGAGGGTCGGGTGACTGGCATCGTTGGGCCTCAGCGCGGCGTCAGGGTCACCGCGACCGGCCGGTGATCCGACAGATGGCAATCGAGCACGGCGTGGTCGTCCACGCGGATGCCGGGGGTGACCAGCACGTGGTCCAAAGCCAGGGCCGGACTCCAGGCCGGCCAAGTGGGTTCCGGTGCCGCAGCGGAACGCAGCGGGGAGTGCTTGAGCGGCGAGCGCGACAGCAGGCGCGCCAGGAGGCCATTCATGTCGCCCATGACCACGGCGTGGTCTTCGCCGCGAATCAGCTCCCGGACATAGGCCAACTGGGCTTGCCGGGAGACGCCGCCCAAGGACAGGTGCAGCAGCACCACCAGAATCTGCGCCCCTTGGCAGGGCAGGCGCGCGACGATGGCGCCTCGGCCGGGAATCAAGCCGGGCAGCTTGTGGTCCTCGAGGCTGATCGGCCTCACCCGGGTCAGCAGGCCGTTGCCGTGCTGGGCCAGCGGACCGAGGTCGCGATTCAATTGGGCGTACCAATGGGGAAAGCCTGCCCATGCCGCGAGGTACTCGACCTGATTGACGAAGCCGCTGCGCAGGCTGCCGCCGTCCACCTCCTGCAGTGCCACGAAGTCATAGCCCGCCACCACGTCGGCGATGCGCTGCAGGTTTTGCTGGCGGCTGAAGTGGGGCAGCACGTGCTTCCAGCCCTTGGTGACGTACTGACGGTAGCGGCTGGTCTTGATCCCGACTTGGATGTTGAAGCTCAGCAGCCGCAGGCCTTGGCCTTCGGCCAAGGTTTCGAATTGCTGCGCAACTCGGTGCCGGGATAGTGCCTGCGTGGTCCGCTGCGGCATCTTTCTATTGGTCAGCTTCCTCGCTGGCCAAGGCGCGTTCGGCAGCGATCAGAAAGTCGGCCACCTCAAGCATCGCGGAATAGCTGCCGCCCGCCATCCTGGTGTCGATGCGGAACTTGCCGTTGACCACTAGACTGGGGGTTCCGGTGATGCCGTAGGCCTTGCCGGCCGCAACGGCGCGCTGCACTTGACCTTCCACGCTGAACGAGGTGAGCGCCGCTTCAAAATCCCTGCCATCGACTTCGGCCGTTGTGGCGAAGAAGCGGGTGGCAATGGAGCGGTCAAGGAGATTTTGCCCGCGTTCGTGCAAGGCTTCGAAGATGCTGCCATGCACCTGTTCCAGGACTCCGAGTTGAACGGCTGCGTAGAATATGCGGGCGAATTCCCGCCACTGGGGGCTGAACACCGCGGGCACTTGCCGAAACGCCACGTCGTCGTCGAGCTTGGCCCGCCAAGCCTCGATGTAGGGCTCGAAGGTGTAGCAGTGGATGCAGGCGTAGCTGAACACCTCGACCACTTCAACCCGGCTCGCGTCGGCGGTGTCAACCGGAACGGGCAGCCGTTGGTAGTGGACGCCCTCCTGGAAAGCCGCCTCGGCTTGGCAGACGCAGGCCGTCAGCGCGGCAGCGATGCCCAGCAGCAACTTGAATCGGCGCATGGCGTTCTCCCTTGGTCGGCGGACGAACTCAGTCCGCTGCAGTGCTGTGGTCCGAGGCCGATGCCGAGGCATGGTCGGCGGGCATCAGGCCTTGCAGGTAGTCGGCCAACAGGCTGATTTCCTTGTCGGTCAGTCCACGCACTGCGTCGCGCATCATGCCGCCGTAGTCTTCGTCCGTGCGGCGCTCGCCTTCGCGGAAGGCTTTGAGTTGAATCTCGGTGTACGCCGCAGGCTGGCCCCTCAGGCGCGGAAAGCCGGCCGGCGCGTTGCCGCCGCCGGCCGGCGAGTGGCAGGCCATGCAGGCTGGCACCCGGCGCTCCAGGATGCCGCCGCGATAGATGGGTTGGGCCTGGGCGATGGCCTCATCGTCTCCCCCGGCCTGATTGATCTTGCCGGGCAGTGAGGCGTAGTAGGCGGCCAGGTTCTCCAAGTCCTGCTCGGACTTGCCGGTGAGCTGGCCGGTCATCAGCAGGATCGGTCGCTCGTTGGATTGAATGTGTTGCATCTGGCGCAGCAGGTATCTTTCGTTCTGCCCGGCCAAATCCGGGTAGGTGGGGTCCAGGCCGGTGGCGCCGTCCATGCCGTGGCAAGCCGAGCAGGCCAAGGACAGCGCCTTGCCTGCCGCCGGGTCTCCCGCCCCGTGGGCAGTGGCTGCCAAGCCGAGGCAAAGAGCGACCAAGGCCGATTGAATTGTCTGAACCCTATGAAACTGCATGAAACCTCGTTCTCCCACCTTCGTCGAGCCTTGTCTGGCACGGCGCGTCAACGCTTGCTGCGCGAACGCTTAGAATGACCCAGGTTCGGCATGCCGTTGGCGTGCCGAACCGCCCGTGCCGAAACCGGGCGCGGATTATACCCAAACCGGAGCGGATGCAGTGACTGCCGTGGACCATCGCCTAAACATGGAGTTTCTGGTCAGCGCGCCGGACCTGGCGCGCTGCCCGGCGGGGGATGCGCCAGAAGTGGCCTTCGCTGGCCGCTCCAATGCCGGCAAGTCCAGCGTGCTCAACCGCCTCACCCGCAGCCGGCAAACGGCCAAGGTGAGCAAGACCCCTGGCCGCACCCGCCTGCTCAACTTTTTCGCCTTGGACAACGGCGCTCGCCTCGTGGACCTGCCCGGCTACGGCTACGCCAAGGCTTCCGCCAAATCCCAAGCCCAATGGCAGGTTGCGGTGAACGAGTACTTGAGCTTCCGGGAACAGCTTGCTGGCGTGGTCCTGGTCACCGACATCCGTCATCCCGGCATGGCGCTTGATGAGCAGTTCATCGACTGGGCGCTGGCCTCCGAGATGCCGCTGCACGTGCTGCTGAACAAGGCCGACAAACTCAAGCGCGGTGCCCAGGGACGGGCGCTGGCAGCCTATCGCAAGCGCTTGGGCAAAGCAGCCACGGCGCAACTGTTCTCGGCGCTTCGCGGGGAGGGGGCTGCTGAACTGTCGGCGGTGGTGCTGGCTTGGGCGGCAGAGCATTAGAGGCGGTGTGCAGGGTGCCAGTGACGCGTGAACGGAAGCGAAAAATGGCTTTGGCACTGCTGATCGTCTTTCTGGGTCCGGCCTTGGCTTCCATTGCCTACCGAGCCCTGACCGACCAGCCCCATTGGCGCGATGCCAGCCATGCGGCCACGGGGCTGGCCCCGTCGCCTGCACAAGCCCCTGAGGCGGTGGTGCAGGTTTACGCGGCGCGCACTTGGGGGTTGCGCGGAGCCATTGCGGTTCATACTTGGATCGCCGTCAAGCGTTCCAATGCGGATCGCTACGTCCGCTACGAGGTCATCGGCTGGGCCTTGCGGCGCGGCGGCACCGCCGTGGTGAAGCGGCTAGGCACTCCGGATGCCGAGTGGTTCTCCAATCCGCCGCAACTGCTCGTTGACCGGCGCGGCCCGGAGGTCGAGGCGCTCATCGACCGGATTGAAGCCGCGGTGGCGGCCTATCCGTATGCCGGGGAATACCGCACGCTGCCTGGCCCGAACAGCAACACCTTTACCGGGTTTGTCGGTCGGCGCGTGCCGGAACTGCGCCTCGACCTGCCTCCCACCGCCATCGGCAAGGATTTCCTGGCCGATGGCGCGCTGATAGGGAGCGCCCCAAGTGGCACCGGCTATCAGGTTTCGATCTGGGGGTTGGCGGGCGTCTTGGCGGCGTTGCATGAGGGTGTGGAAGTGAACCTGTTCGGGCTGGCGGTGGGCGTGCGCTTCAAGCCCTTGGCGATCAAGCTGCCGGGTTTGGGCACTTGGCCGCGGCGGGCCACGGCCGAAATTCACAACACTTCGATTCGGTCCACCCGGTCGGGGTAGAAGGCGAGATGGTCCTTGATCTCCCCCACCCCGGCGAACGGCGCTTCATAGGTCCACACCGCGTTCTCGGTCGTCCGTCCGCCCACCGAGAGCGAAAAATAGGCGGCGTCGCCCTTGTGCGGGCAGTGCGTTGAATGCGCGGTACGCCGATAGTGCGCCATGTTGGCATCCGAGCGGGGAATGTAGAGCACCGCCGGGTAGCGACCTTCATGCAGCACCAGTGCGTTGCTGCTGTCGGCAACCGTCTCCTCGGCAAACAACACCCGCACTCGACCGTGGTGCGGCGCTATGGTGATTGAGGGCGCAGGCTTGTCCTTCATGGCTCACAGTAAGGCCTTTTGGCCAAGGCTTGGGGTTGTGGTGGTGCTGTTCCTGAAGTTAGTTCTTTCTTTGTGAATTGTGAAGGGTCCATTTGTTGTGAGGCTGTTCCGGGATCAAATGAGATGTTGTCCCTGCCGCTGCGGTTACCGTTGCGCCCAGCCCCCGGCGAACGGAAACGCTTGGCCGGTCATGAACCCGCATTCGTCGCTGGCGAGGAACAGGGCGAACATCGCATCCTCGCGGGGCGTGCCCAGCCTGCCGACGGGCACCTGCCGCTTGAGGGAGGCGACGAACGAGGGCTTCTCCATGAGTTCCGGGGGATAGTAGTCCGCGCTCTCGACGTAGTTTTGGGCGATTAGGTTGATTTGCACGTTGTGCGGCGCCGCTTCCACGCCCACCGACTGGATGTAGCCCACTTGGGCGGCGCGGGCGGCGGAGTAGGCGCACAGGGTTTTCAGGCCGCGCAGCGCGGTGGCGCTGCCGTAGGCGACGATCTTGCCTTGGCGCCGTTCGATCATGGACGGCAGGACGGCTTGGGTAAGCCAGTGCAGCGGATGCACGAGCTGATCGAACGGCGTGCACCAATCGTCGTCGGCGATGTCGGTCACCGCCGTGCCACTGAAGTTGGGGGAGGCGAGGTTCGCCACGAGGACATCTACCGGGCCGCTTTCCTCGATGAGCGCTCGGCAGGCCTCGGCGGTCACCAGCGAGCGGGTGTCGGCGATCACCTCCGCGCCCTCCTCTTGGAATACCTCCACCGTCACGGGCCCCATGAAATCCGCTGCCTGCGTCACGACGACGCGCTTGCCTTTCAGCCTGTTCGCCATTTCGGTTTCCCTCGCATTGATGGCGGGTCGGGATTGTAGGTCAGCGTCAGTGAGTGGTCACTTCGATTTGAAACAGCCTTGGCCAAAGCTTGCCGGTTACGAATAGCCGCTTGCCGGCGGCGTCGTAGGCGATGCCGTTGAGCACGTCGGTGCGCGGGGTGCGGAACACGAGGGGCAGCAGGCCGGTGAGGTCGAGCCAGCCGCGCACTTGGCCGTTGGCCGGGTTGATGATGGCAATCCGGTCGCTCGGCCAGACGTTAGCGTACAGGTCGCCCTCGACGTACTCGAGTTCGTTTAGGCCCGTTACGGGCTCGATGCCGTCGCGCACCTGCAAGCGTCGAACCTCGGTCAAGGTGGCGGGGTCGAGAAAGCGCAGCTCAGCGCTGCCGTCGCTCATCACGAGGCTGTCCGCGTTGGCGGCCAGTCCCCAGCCTTCGCCCTCGTAGCGGAACCCACCGATGGGGGCGAGGCTCGACGCGTCGTACGTAAAGCCGTCGCCGGCCTTCCAGGTCAGTTGGTGGAGCCGTCCGCCGAACAGCGCCAAGCCCTCGCCGAAGCGATTGTCCGGCAGGCGGCGCTCCCGCAGCACCCGGCCACTGGCCAGATCGACGGTGCGCAGGGACGATTGGCCGTAGCCGCCGGTGCTTTCATAGAGCTTGCCGTCCGCGAACAGCAGCCCTTGGGTGAACGCCTCCGGATCGTGGGGGTGGCTGGCGATGACCCGATAGGCGTAGCGGGTCGAAGCGGCAGCGGGCGCATCCTGGGTGGCTAGGGCGAGTTCCGCCAGCGTGGCTAGCAGGATGGGCAAAGCGCTCCGACTCAGTGCGTTCATCGCAAGCGAATCAGCCCTTCCTGGGTTGCCGAGGCCACCAACTCGCCGGCTTGGCTGTAGATCAGCCCCCGCGTGAGGCCCCTGGCGCCGCTGGACACTGGGCTGTCCTGAACGTAGAGCAGCCAATGGTCGGCGCGGAAGGGGCGATGGAACCACATGGCGTGGTCCAGGCTCGCCACTTGCATGCTGTCATCGAAGTAACTCACCGCATGGGGCAGGGTGGCCGTGTCGAGCAGCGACCAGTCGGACAGGTAGGCCAACACGCACTGGTGCAAGCGGGCATCGTCCGGCAGCTGGTCCCGGGCGCGCATCCAGCACATTTGCCGCGGCGCCCCGGCGCTTGGCTTGTAGATGTTGACTGGGTTGATCGGGCGGATCTCGATGGGCCGCTGCTGCGCATAGGGTTCCGGCTGTCCGGGTGGCCGATCCTTGGCGTGCCGCGCCCGCACCGTCTCCTCGTCATCCAAGGTCTCCGGGTCCGGTGCGTCCGGCATCTCGAACTGATGGGCGAGGCCCGCTTCCTCGATCTGGAAGGAAATGGACATGGCGAAGATGGCTTCGCCGTTCTGGATGGCCACCACTTGCCGGGTGGTGAAGCTCTTGCCGTCCCTGATCCGGTCCACGGTGTAGAGGATGGGGGTGTTCATCTCGCCAGGACGCAGAAAGTAGCCGTGCAGGGAGTGGGCATTGCGCCCCGGCTCCACCGTGCGCGAGGCGGCGACCAGCGCTTGGCCGATGACCTGCCCGCCGTAAACTCGCTGCCAGCCCTCGTTGGGGCTCGTGGCCCGGTAGTGGTTCCTCTCGATGGTCTCCAGGTCCAGCAGCCGGATGACGTCCTGTAGGCTCTGCTCCACGGTTGTGGCGGGCTGCTGCGTTCAGTACTTGTAGTCGGCGGGCTTGAACGGGCCCTGCCTGTCAACGCCGATGTAGCTGGCCTGGTCGGCGGTCAGCCGGGTGAGGACGCCGCCGAAGCCTTCCACCATGAGTGCCGCCACCTGCTCGTCAAGCTGCTTGGGCAGCACTTCGACGCTCACCGGCGCGCGCTGGTTCTCCGGCTGGTCGGCCCAGCGCTCCTGGTAGAGGTGCATCTGCGCCAGCACTTGGTTGGCGAAGGAGCCGTCCATCACCCGCGAGGGATGGCCCATGGCGTTGCCGAGGTTCACCAGCCGCCCCTCGGAGAGCAGGATGAGGTAGTCCGACGCCGCATCGCTGCGGAAAACCTGGTGCACTTGGTCCTTGACCTTCTCCCAGCGCCAGTGCTCGCGCATGTAGGCGGTGTCGATCTCGTTGTCGAAGTGGCCGATGTTGCAGACCACGGCGCCCGCCTTGAGGCTTGTGAGCATGTTGGCGTCGCAGACGTTGCTGTTGCCGGTGCAGGTGACCACGAGATCGGTATCTCCCAGGAGCGCCGCATCGATGTCTTCCAAGGCGCCGGTGTTGAGGCCGTCCCGATAGGGGGAGACCACTTCAAAGCCGTCCATGCAGGCCTGCATGGCGCAAATGGGGTCGGCTTCCGCCACCCGCACGATCATGCCCTCCTGGCGCAGGCTTTGGGTGGAGCCCTTGCCCACGTCGCCGTAGCCGATCACCAGCGCCCGCTTGCCGGCCAGCAGCATGTCGGTGCCGCGCTTGATGGCGTCGTTCAGGCTATGGCGGCAGCCGTAGCGGTTGTCGTTCTTCGACTTGGTAACCGAATCGTTGACGTTGATCGCCGGGCTCTTGAGCTCGCCCTTGCGCAGCATCTCCAGCAGGCGATGCACACCGGTGGTGGTCTCCTCGCTGATGCCGTGGATGGCCTTGAGCATGGCCGGGTAGCGCTCATGCACCATCAGCGTGAGGTCGCCGCCGTCGTCCAGCAGCAGGTTGGCGTTCCAGGGCGCGCCGTCCTTGAGGATAGTCTGCTCGATGCACCACTCGTACTCCGCCTCGGTTTCGCCCTTCCAAGCGAACACCGGGACGCCCCGGGCCGCCATCGCCGCCGCAGCGTGATCCTGGGTGGAGAAAATGTTGCAGGAAGACCAGCGCACCTCGGCCCCTAGGGCGACCAGCGTTTCAATGAGCACTGCGGTTTGCACGGTCATGTGAATGCAGCCGATGATGCGCGCACCGGTAAGCGGTTGCTCCGCCTCATAGCGCCGGCGCAGGGCCATCAGGGCAGGCATCTCCGCTTCGGCCAAGGTGATTTCGCGGCGTCCGAAGTCGGCAAGCGCGATGTCGGCGACCTTGTAGTCGCTAAAGGCTGGGTCGGGCATGGCTGGATGGGTCCTTCTGCATCTTGGCGGTTTGGAACGCCCTGGCCGCACCGACACTGGATGCGGTGCGGGCAGGATGGGGCGCGAATGCTAACAACCCGGCGGGGTCTGGGCAAAACCCGTTGTGGGTCAGGGCGTCAATGAAGGCTCTGTTCATCCGCGTTGGCGTTGAAATTCAACGGGCGGGTGGGCCAGAATCCGCCACCCCTCCCAACGGGTGGATACCTTTGGCATTGGCACAGCAACCGGCGCCATATAGCTTCGACAGCAAGCTGCCTGAAGTCGGCACCACCATCTTCACCGTGATGTCGGCGATGGCTGCGGAAGAGGGCGCCCTGAACCTGTCCCAGGGCTTCCCCGATTTCGACGGACCGCCAGAGTTGCTGGAGCGGGTGCAGCACTACCTGACCCACGGCTACAACCAGTACCCGCCCATGGCGGGTGTGCAAGGCTTGCGCGAGGCGGTCGCCGGCAAGGTGCTTGATCTCTACGGCCTTCCCGCGGATCCCGAGACGCAGATCACGGTGACCTCTGGCGCTACGGAAGCGTTGTTCTGCGCGATCACCGCGGTGGTGCGGCCCGGTGACGAGGTCATCCTGTTCGATCCGGCCTACGATAGCTATGAGCCGGGGGTGCGGCTGTCGGGCGGCGTGGCGCGGCACGTTGCGCTTGAGCCGCCCGCTTACGGCGTCGATTGGGATCAGGTGCGCAGGGCCATCACGCCGCGAACCCGGCTGGTGATTTTCAATACGCCGCACAACCCGACCGGCACGGTGTGGTCCCGCGGCGATTTGCGCTGCCTTGAAGCCTTGGCCCTTGAACACGGCTTCCACGTGCTCTCCGACGAGGTTTACGAGCACATCATCTTCGATGGCCAGGCGCACCAGAGCGTTTGCCGCTTTCCCGACCTGTGGCGGCGGAGCTTCGTGGTGTCTTCGTTCGGCAAGACCTACCACACCACGGGCTGGAAGATCGGCTACTGCGTTGCCCCGGAGGATCTAACCGCGGAGTTTCGCAAGATTCATCAATTCGTGACCTTCACCTCCAACACGCCGGTGCAGCATGGCTTGGCGGATTTCCTCAACGCGCACCCTGAGCACCACTTGGAACTCGGCGCCTTCTACCAGCGCAAGCGCGACCTGTTCTGCGCCCTGCTGGAAGGGAGCCGCTTCAGCCTGACGCCCAGTGCGGGCACCTACTTTCAACTGCTCGGCTACAAGGGCATCAGCGACGAGCGCGACAGCGAGCTGGCGGTGCGCCTGACCCGTGAAGCCAAGATCGCGTCCATACCGGTATCGATTTTCTACGCCGACGGCGCCGACCATAAAATGCTGCGCTTCTGCTTCTGCAAGGACGACCGCACCTTGCGCCAAGGCGCCGAAATCCTGCTTGGACTGTGACCCATGGCCGATGACCTCACCCTCTGCCTGGTGCAGACGCCGACCCATTGGCACGACCCGCCGCGCAATCGGCAGCGCTTTGACACCCTGCTTGAGGATCTGCCGCGGAACGCCAACGTGGCCCTGCTGCCGGAGATGTTCACGACCGGGTTCACCATGCGTGCAGCCGAAGTGGCGGAGTCCATGGACGGCCCTACGGTGGAGTGGATGCGCGACCGGGCGCAGCGCTTAGGCTGCGCACTGTGCGGGAGCCTGGTCATTGAGGAGGGCGGCAAGTTTTTCAACCGCATGATCTGGGCGTCTGCCGACGGTGGCATCACCACTTACGATAAGCGCCATCGATTCCGCATGGCCGGCGAGCACCGGCACTACGACGAAGGGACGGCGCGCGTGGTCGTGGAATGCCGGGGCTGGCGAATCAGCTTGGCGGTCTGCTACGACCTGCGTTTTCCGGTGTGGCTGCGCAATCGGGGCGATTACGATCTGTTGCTGTTTGCCGCCAACTGGCCGCAAGCCCGGCAGTTGGCTTGGGATGCGTTGCTCCGAGCCCGAGCCATCGAGAACTTGAGTTTCGTGGCGGGCGTCAACGTGCTCGGCGAGGACGGCAACGGCGTGCGCTACGCGGGCGGTAGTGTGATGTGCGGCCCCGAGGGCGATGCGCTCTTGGAGGCCGGCGAGCGCCGCGGCATCTTCACGGCCACCTTGGAGAAGACCGTCTTGGACGCTTACCGGGCCGCGTTTCCCGCTTGGCGGGACGCCGACGATTTCACAATCGACGGGACGACGCCATGACCGATGGACGTGCGGCCCCCGGTCCCGGCGTCACCCTCCGGAGCGAGGACGTCCCGCCCTCGATTGGGCTTTTGGAAAGCACTTTCCATCGGGAGGTTGGGGATTTGTTTCGTCGAAGAAGGACGGGAAAACGCCGACTCCCATGGCTTCGGGCGGGGGTTCGCGGCTGGCTGCTTTGCGCTGCCTGCCTTGGCCTTGCCGCCTGCGGGGAAGACGCGGCTCCGCCTGAAGCTGGCGGCGAAGCGGCCATAGAGGCTCATCGTTCCGGTGCTGCCGTTTACCAACGCTATTGCTTCTCCTGCCATGCGGCAGGCGTGGCCGGAGCGCCCCGGACGGGTGATGCCGAGGCTTGGTCGCCCCGCATGGCCAAGGGCCGGGACGCGTTGCTGCGCTCCACCATCGATGGGATGGTGGGCATGCCTGCCATGGGGCTGTGCTTTGACTGCTCGGAGCAGGAACTCGCTGACGCCATCGGCCACATGAGCGGCACGGCGCTGGCGCCAACGCCGCCGCCCTGAAGTGGGGCTGGAGTCGCTACATCCCGAACACTCAGCCAGTGAGCGCTAATGCTAGAATTGCGGCACTGCCCTGCCGAACAGGTCCCACCGAGATGCCGCCAGCCCCGTTCGGTTTTCTCCTAGCCTCTGTCCCAAGGCGCGAACCCACTTGAAACCCCTCATTCCGGTGGTGTTGGCCGGCGGCGTTGGCAGCCGTCTATGGCCGCTGTCGAGGGCGCTGTTCCCCAAGCCCTTTCATGCCTTGTTCGGCGAGCGCTCCCTGCTGCAGAGCACCGCGTTGCGGGCGGCGCGGGTCACCAGCCGACCGCCGATTGTCGTCTGCAATGAGGCCAACCGCTTTCTGGTCGCTGAACAGCTCCGAGCGCTGGAGTTGCCTTGGCAGTGCATCGCCTTGGAGCCAGAGGGCCGCAACACCGCGCCAGCCATTGCGCTGGCCGCCCATCTGGCCATGGCCGATGCTGCCGGTGCGCAGTTGCTGGTGCTGCCCGCCGACCACCAGGTCGAGGACGCCGAGGGCTTTGCCGCGGCGGTCCAGGCCGCCCAGGAGGCGAGCGAGGGCGGCGCGGTGGTGACGTTCGGCATCGTGCCGTCCCGTGTGGAAACGGGCTATGGCTACATTGAGCTGGCGGTTGCCGGCCAGCCGGGCGTTCAGCCGGTTCAGGCCTTCGTCGAAAAACCTGATGCTGAGCGCGCCCGCGCTTTCGTGGCCTCTGGCCGCCATCTCTGGAACAGCGGCATGTTCCTGGTCGATGCGGAAGTTGCCTTGGCGGAGATCGAGGCGCACAGCCCCGAAATGGCGGCAGCCGTTGCCGAATCGGTTGAGAAGGGCCAATCGGACCTCGACTTCTTTCGCCTGAACGATGCGTTTCTGCGCAGCCCCAACGTCTCATTCGATGTCGCGGTGATGGAACGAACAGCCCGCGCCGCGGTGCTGCCGGTGGACTTCGGGTGGAGCGACATCGGCTCTTGGGAGGCGGTGCTGGAGACTGCCGGGGCGGATGGGCGCGGCAACCACTTCGTTGGCGACGTGCTGCCCTTGGATGTGGACCGCACCTTCGTCTATTCGAGCCATCGCTTGGTGGGCGCCATCGGCGTCAATCACTTGGTTGTCGTGGAGACCGCCGACGCGGTGTTGGTCGCTGATCGAAGCCGGGTTCAGGACGTGGGTGCCCTGGTGACGCAGTTGCGTGATTCCGGCCGCTCAGAGCACAGCCTGCACACTGAGGTGTTTCGTCCTTGGGGCAGCTACGAAGGTGTTGGGCATGGCGAACGCTATCAAGTCAAGCGCATCAAGGTGAAGCCGGGCGCCAGCTTGTCGCTGCAGTTGCATCACCACCGCGCCGAGCACTGGGTGGTGGTGCGGGGCGTGGCCGAAGTCACATGCGGTGAAGACACGTTCTCGCTATCCGAAAACCAGAGTACGTACATCCCCCAGGGCACGAAGCACCGCCTGCGCAATCCGGCGGATCGGACCCTTGAGCTCATTGAGGTTCAGGTGGGTGACTATCTTGGCGAGGATGACATCGTCCGCTTTGATGACCAGTACGGGCGGGGACCGCGCTAGCTCGGGAGAGGTGGGCCTTCAGGGCAGTATGACTGGGCGCTAGGCGAAGCGGTGAAAAAAAAGTGTTTGACAAGCGGCCAAGCATCCATAGAATGCCGCGCCCACTGTTTTGAAGATTGCGTTGCGAGGAAAAACCCGGTGATCCGGACAAGAGCGAAATCTGCGTTGATCGAACGCCTCCCGTGCCCCTGCGAAAGCGGCCGCGGGGCGTTGGCGCTCGATTCGATTTGGTGTTGCGGATTTGCCCGCCAATCCGTCCGTAGCGGCGAGCCGGCAATGCGTTGACCTTCCACAATGGACCTGGAAGGCAACGCGAATTGGCCTTCCAGGCACAAGAAAGCCCTGGTCGGCCTGCCGCCCAGGGTTTTTTTTGCGCTGAAGAAAGGTGAGGCGCCACCCGGTGGCCGGGGTGGGGCAAAGGGCGAGGAACGTTGCTTCGTCCAAAGAAAGGCTGGGCGGCGTATGGCGTTCTTGAGGTGCGGGTTCATTGAGTCCCGCCCGGCGCACCAACGCTACCCATCGCACGGTGTGTATCGAGCGGTTTGTATGCACCCGGCCTGTGCAGGGAATTAGCTCAATAGGGTAGAGCTCCAGTCTGGGAACTGGTGGTTGCTGGTTCGAGTCCGGCATTCCAACACAGACTTCCTTCAAAGAGGTCTACACGGCTGATAACCGTGCAAAACGCTGGTGACGAGCGCTATGCGTCACATGGGCGCCCGTTCCCGGCGCTGCCGCGGCTGGCCGCGCAAGCGGCGGGTTCGGCAGAGCGGCAATCGCATTGCCGGCAGGTGGAGGCTGGTCGGGCTTAAGCCCGGTCGACGCGCTGGTCGGTCCGGCGTATCGCCCGCCGGCGTCGCACGGGTCTCCGGCTCTTTCGGGAGCGGGGGATCATCCGGCGCCGGTGCGCGGATCGTTCGAACGGCCGGCACCGCCGGTCCGCCGTGCGGTTGTGGGAACGGGCGCATTACCAACTTGCGGAAGACCGAATTCGCAGGCAACAAGGGCAAGGAGAACGCGACATGTTGTTTTCTCAGAAGTTCATCGTGCTGAAGCACGAACGCGGGCTCCTGTTCAGGGACGGAGACTTCCTCCAGTTCCTCGAACCGGGGACCTATCGATTCCATGGGCTGCGCTCGCGCTACGCGGTGGAGACCTTCGACCTCGCCAGTCCGCTGTTCGAGCATCGGCTGGTCGATTACCTGGTGGAGGCCCAACGCGAAATCGTCGAGCAACTGTTCACCTTGGTGGAAACCGGCGCCAATGAGGTGGCGGTCGTCTATCACAACGAGCGGGCAGCCGAGATCGTGGCGCCGACGGAACGTCGCCTGTACTGGAAGGGTCCGGTGTCCACGCGGGTTGAGCGGTTCGACCTTGATGAGGGTCTCGAACTCGATGGTCAGCTCGCCAAGCGCCTTCGGCCGCTCGACACCCTGTTCGGCTTGGGCCGGCGGCCCCTGTATTCGCAGGAGGTTCCGGACGGACATGTCGGGCTGCTGTATGTCGAGGGCAGGTTGACCGGTACGCTCGAGTCCGGCCTGCATGCGTTCTGGAACTGCGGCCCGAGCGTCAGGGTTGACGTCATGGATCTGCGCGTGAAGACGCTGGAGGTTCAGGGCCAGGAAATCCTGACTCGCGACAAGGTCAGCCTGCGCGTGAACCTCACCGCCACCTACCGCTATGTTGACGCGGAAAAGGCGGTGCGTGCGGCGAAGGATCCGCTCGATCACCTGTACAAGGAGATCCAGTTCGGCCTGCGCGCCGCGGTGGGAACGCGCACCTTGGATGCGCTGCTGGAGGACAAGGCAGCCATCGACCGGGCGGTTGCCGAGCGGGTCGTGGACCGGTTCGCCGGCATCGGCATCGCGGTCGAGGGCGTCGGCGTGAAGGACATCATCCTGCCGGGCGACATGAAGTTGCTGCTCGGCAAGGTGGTCGAGGCCGAAAAAGCCGCCCAGGCCAACGTAATCCGGCGTCGCGAGGAAACGAATGCGACCCGCTCGCTGCTCAACACGGCCAAGGTCATGGAGAGCAATGCGGTGGCGCTGCGCCTGAAGGAACTGGAGACGCTGGAGAAGATCACCGAGAAAGTCGGCAGTCTCTCCGTGTACGGCGGCCTTGACGGCGTACTCAACGAACTGGTTCGCCTGAAAGCCTGAGCTCGGGCGGCCTTGAGACCGGGGCGAACGGATTGCCGTTCGCCCCGGTTCATTCCTGCCGGGTGTCACGGGAGGCGACCCGGTTCATTCTTCGGAAACCGCTTTGTTGTGCGCTTTGAGGATCTGTATGGGAGGGGCGTCGATTGCCCGGTGCGCTACTGCATCAGTTTCTGGCTCCTTGATCCCCTTGGCTAGTCGTCGCTGAAAGCGCGTCGTATAGCGCCTCAATTCTTGCCATAGCTGCTTTGTGGACCAACAGATCAGCCTCATTCACTTGCAATGCTTGTTCGTAGAGCCGAGGGCCAAGATCGTCGAGAATCTGGTCAAGTCGGTCTGACATTGAGCGCGGCTGGCCTTGGGTGGCATTGCGCCAGACAGGGTCGGCGCGGAAGCCGGGAAAGTGCGGTCGCAGCCAGTGCTCCATCACGCTTAGTGATTGGTTGAACCGTTCGACCGATCCGACGAATGGCAGGGTGTTCAGGGCACTAAGGGCGCGCTGTTCGAGTTGGTTCGTGGGGCCGGGTACAGCTGCTGCCAGTCGAACGGCGGTGAAGTTGCGCGCCATGCTGTTGTTCTGCCGGGCCATCAGGCCGCTCACGTACCCAGCGAAGTCGCTTTGGGCTGCCAATCGAGTTGCCATCTTGTCAATGCCAGCGTGGAATCGATGGCGTTGGAAGAAATAGGCTGATTGCAGTCGGGTCAACGGATGGCGCACAAACAGAATCGGGAAAACAGTGGTGGCGGGGATGTTGGGGAGTGGCATTACGGCGGTGTGGGAAGAAAGAACCTGCACGTCGGGGTTTGTGCGCAGCCAATCCTCAACTGCGTTCGAGCACGAATTGCCTTTGAGGATCGCCAAGGTGCCGCCGCCCGATGGAAATTCTTGGTTGCGCCACCGCTGCTCGCCAAAGTTATTCTTCAGAATTTGGTCGATGCTGGTTCCGGCGTTCTTGAAGAGATGGTAGTGAAGAACGATCTTCCGCTGGTCCCGCGAGCCTCGAGAACCTGGGCTTTGGCGGAGCTTGGAAATTGCGGTGCCAAGCCGGGGCGCAACTTTGTTGTTCATCAGGCAGGGGCAGGACTACAGCGCCGTCGGGGCTGCTTTGCGCCCAAAATCGACTTCATCAAGCGCCAGGATGCGGGATAGCTCGACCACCCCTGTGGTGAGGGAGTGATTACGTTGCATGGTCGCAGTGCCGCCTTCCGACAGCGCCCTCCACAGGATTGGATCGCAGTAGGCGCTTTCGAGGTGCTCAATCCACTCGGCCTGATTGCCGGCAATGAGGATGTCTCGCCCGTGCGCCACATCCATCCCTTCGGCCGCGATGGGCGAAGCGACGACCGGCACCCCGTGGCAGAGGCTAGACACCACCTTGCCCTTGGCGCCGGCGCCGTAGCGCAACGGCGCGACGGTCAACCGAATTCGATTGTAGAAGGCCGCTAGGTCCGGCACGTAGCCGAGCGTTTGTACGCCCTCAAGATCGCTAAGCTGAGCTACTTCGGAAGGCATCTGCCCGCCGCCAATGTACAACTCCGCGTGTGGCACTGCTGAGCGGAATTCGGGCCAGATGTCGTGGACGAAGTGCAAAACGGCGTCCATATTCGGCGGGTGGAGGTAGTTGCCCAAAAAACCGATGCCGCGACGGCTGTCGAAAGCCGCCTCACTCAATCCGGGCACATCCCGAATGAGCGGCATGTGAAAGACTGGGACGGTGGGCAATGCCTCTTCAAGCAGGGCTTGTTCGGTTTTGCTCACCACGATCGTGGCGTCAGCCTTGCGGGCCAACTTGATCTCGTCCCGTTTGGTGGCCTCAGCTTTTTTTCTGAGGCGCTGGGAGTTCTCCACTTCAGCTTGGCGGGCCTCCCGGATGTGGTGTAGGTCCACGGTGCTGAAGATGATGCGGGCTTGGGGGCAGAATCTCTTCAACTCCGGTTGAACCTCCTTGAAAACGCCAACACGATGGACGATGACGTAGTCTTGTTCCTTTCCGTGTTCCTGAAGAAAGGTGCGTAGTGAGTTGCAGTAAGGTGCATACAGCACCTCCGCCCCGAGTTTTTGCACGGCGTCCGTGTATTCGCCAAAGTAGGCGAGGTCGCGGTGGGCGGCGAAGGTTGTCTTCACCCCCAGGTGGTTCAGCATGCGGATGAGGTTGAAGGTGTCTAGGGAGCCCGAGTCGTGGTCAGGCGTTGGAATGTCCCAGTCGATGACCAGCGCTCGGGCAGCCGCGCCCCGGTCCTTGGCGAGTTGCGGCGGGGTGGTAGGGGCGGGGTGGTCGCTGGCCAACTTGTCGCGCCAACGCTCGAGAAATCGCTTGCGGTTTTCCACCTGATAGCGTTTTTCGCCTTTGGAGAGGTCGGTGCCAGACGTGGCGCCCTCGCGGTGCACAACCTTGGCGAAGGGTTGGTAGAGTACTCGGCGGCCTGCTTGTCGAACCCGGAGGGCGAGATCGGTGTCTTCATAGTAGGCGCGCACGTAGTAGCTGTCGAAGCCGTTCAGGCGACGCCACAAGACGGTTGGCAGCATGATTGCGGCGCCGCTGCAGTAGTCGGCGTCGCGCACGTAGTTGTACTCTGGTTTGCGGGGGTCGTCTCCCCGGCCGTAGTTCATAGCGGAACCGTCCGACCAAACGATGCCTCCGGCCTCCTGCAGGCGCCCGTCCTCGAAATAGAGTTTGGCGCCGACCAGCCCAACGTTGTCATGATCGTCAAAAGTATCCGCAAGCGCATCCAAAGCGCCGTTCTCCACGACGGTATCGTTGTTCAGCAGGAAGAGATAGCGGCCCTGAGCGACAGCTGCGCCCCGGTTGCAGGACTTGAGAAAGCCTTGGTTTTCGTCATTGCGCAGATAGCGGATGCCGGGCACTGCGCTCAGGCGCTCAGCGCTTTCGTCCTCGGAGGCGTCATCCACTAGGACGACTTCGAATGACCGCCGGTCGCTCAAGTCGCTCAGGGACTTGAGGCAGCGCAGGGTCAATTGGCACTCTCCATAGACGGGTATCACGACCGATATGTCGGGTTCCGCAGGGCATTTCAGTCGAATGCCAGCGACCGAGGCGGTTTGCTTGGAGCCCATCGGGACGACCTGCTTGACGATTAACGATTGGGCGCCGGTGGACAGCGGGTGCGGACGTACTGGGTTAGTTGGTTGCCGCGCCACCGCTTCGACCGCGTCGCGAGTCGCTTGCAGGAACGCGTAGCCGAAGCGCTGGTCGGGCTCGAGATAGGCGCCTTCCCCCCATTCGTTCCAGGCGTTGATGAACACCAACCGCTCCTCGGGCTTTCTCATTCGGTCGAGTGTCCAGCGCATCGCGGAAACCAGCCACCTGCTGTAGGTTGCCGGTGAGTGGCCTTGGAAGAGGTGCGCCGCTGACTTCAGGCGTGGGGTGTTGTCCCAGCCCGGCATCACGCCCCGGACCTGGGTCCAGGGTCGATCGGGCTGCTCATGGCATTTGGCAGCGTAGTCATCCCAATCAAACACGTAGCCGCTGAACCCGGTTTCCGGAGGCAGCACATGCGTGGTTATGTCGTTGGGCAGTCCGGTATGCCACGGGAACTCGATGGCTGCGTCCATGCCATAGGGCCTAGGATCCAAGTCCTGCAAGGACTGCACCATGGCCACGTAGAGCTCGCCAACCCCATGCTCTCTGCACCACTCGCGCCACCGGCGGACGGTGGCCGCCGCATCGGGAAACAGGTCCGGCTTATAGACTAGAAGCAAGGGGCGGTTGTCGATACGGATGTATCTGGAATCGTTGAGGTAGAGCGACACGTATTCGATGAATTGCAAGTCGTCGCTCTCCGAGTGCCGTTGGCCGATCAGCAGATCCTGTTCCCTGCCGTCCCAACGCCGCGTCCAGTTCTCGTTGGCCCAGCAGAGGCAGAACGGCAGGTCCATGGCGGGGTCGTTGAGGTAGTTGAGTAGCGGAGTCTCCAGCAGCCGGTGGCCAGCGAACCAGTAGAAGTAGAAGCAGAAGCCGCTCACACCGTAGCGCTTGGCCAAATCCACTTGGCGGTGCTGAACGTCCGGGTCGCGCAGGTCGTAATGGCCTGAGTCTATGGGCACCCGGGGCTGGTAGTGTCCGGCAAACAGCGGCTTTGCGGCGCGCACGTTGGTCCACTCCGTAAACCCTTCGCCCCACCAAGCGTCATTTTCTGGAATGGGGTGGAACTGAGGCAGGTAGAAGGCGATGAGCCGCACGCCGTTCGAGTCAGGGGGGGAGCCCCTGAACTCGGGTACGAACTGGGTGTGTTCGTACCTGTCCGCTTGGTCCAGATGCTGCAAGGATTGCAGGACGGCGTTTGACGGGGAAGAGGTGGAGACCCGTAGCCATTGACGAAGCCGACGGGGAATCAGGGCTCCCACCCATCGGGGGGCATGCCTGCGGTAGAACGGCAGGGCGGCGTGCGCCGCCTTGCGAAACTGGCCAGTGCACAACCAGCCGCCGATTTGCGCTATGCGCACGACCTTGCGCAAAAGCCAAGCCAAGCCAAGCTTAGTGTTCCGCAGCGGGGCCGTGTACCGCCAGCTTGAGGACTGCAGCAAGGTGGCGATTCTCCGTTCCCGCTCGTTGACGGCCGACATCAGTGCGTCAATTTGGTCTCGCGTGTTGGCGAGGGTGTCGCTAAGCGACGCTTGCTCGCGGACGTGGCCACCGATCGCTTGGTCCTGATCGATAATGCGGGCCTCCTGGCGAGCGATTTCCTCGGCCTTGTGGGCAATCGATTGGTGCAGGGTCTCGAGTTCCCGGGCATTCGACCGCTGTAGGGTCTCAAGCTCCTTAGTGTTCGACCGCCGTAAAGACTCAAGCTCTTGGACATTCGACTGTTGCAGGGACTCGACCTCGGCCTGCTTTTGGGCGATCGATTGGCGCAGGGTCTCAACTTCAGCCTGCCGCTGGGCAAGTGTTTCCTGTAGACCGTTGACCTTGGTTCTTTCGGCATCGAGAAGATCGGTCAGTTCTTCCCGCTTTGCGTTCAACTCGCGTGCGTCACGCATCGCCCTTCGTCCGAGCAGGATAGGGCGGCCGAAGAGCGGCCCCAAGGCGTTGAGGTTCGACCTGATCTCGTCAAGCTTGGCGAGGTCCGAACTGCGCTCTTCGCCGGCCGACCACTTTTGCAATATTTCGTAGGTTTCGGCTATCCAGCGGATCCTTGGGGTGTTGGGCTCGACGTCGTCTCTCGGATCGGCATGGTGGCGCAGATCGGGCGTCAGAAAGTCATCGACTTCCATATCCGCAGCACTCGACATATTCGGCCAGGACACCTCAAGCGCCTCTCCGATGCGGGTCACGAGGCCGCGCCAATCGTTCAGCAGTTGGTCGAAGCGAACGGTGACTCGCGGGTAGCCGCGACTGCCTGCCTCAGCTTCCAGAACGTGCCTCAGCCACAGCAACCGGCCGACGGAAGGATCAATCGCATCCCGGTGCTTGAGAGAGGCAGCGACGTCTTGCGGATTTCGGATTGGCATGATGACCAACGGCGAGGCGCCGAAGGACTCGATGACTTTGGTCCAAAAGTCCATCAATCGGCAAAAGCGCGGATCCTTGACCACGAACAGGGGGCTCGATCCGAACTCGGCAGTTAGGACCTCAAGGCTCTTTTCGAAGTACTTGGGATAGAGCGGAGACGCGTACCAGCTTGGGTTGATGGCCTCCCAATCCTCCCAACTCGAGCCTGCGGAGGCCAATAACTCGTTGTTCAATTCGAATATGGGTTGCGATTCCCAATGGCCGCGCTCGTTGCCTCGGTTGTCGCCGCCCATCAACGTGTTGGGCGCGTCGCAACCCACTAGGTTCAGCGTTCGGCTGAGGGCTGAAGTGCCGCTGCGGTGCATGCCCGCGATAATGATCGCCTTGGCTGGATTCCCCTTTTCCACCGTGCGAGGTGCTCTAGAGCCCTGACTGCGCAGAGCTTGTCAGACTTCCAACGACCGCGCTTCGGCTTGTTGGCCGTTGTGCGTGCTTGACTGCTTCCCCGCGAGCGCAGCCCGAACCTCCTTTAGGTTCAGAACCATTTCGCTGTTGTTCCCGATGATCTTCAACAGTGGCGTGGAAAGCGGGCGTCTGTCTATGCCCAGAAATGCCTGGAGGTCGTCTAGGGCGGACGACTGCGGAGCAACAATGTCTTCGTAGGCGAGAACCAAGCTTCGATGGTCGCGATAGAGATCATGCGCTGCCTGCTGCCTTTCCTTCAAATCCGTGACATAGGCGATGAAGTGATCGATATCCACCCTGAACGGCACCAACTGTGGCCGGTCGTCGGATGGCCGCAGAAACGTCAAGCCTGTCTGCTCGACGACTCGATGGGATACGTACTGATCGATCAAGTTGCGCCGGATCAAGTGAATGATTTTGATGTCCTTGTCGGCGGAGATGACCTCTCGAATGGCTTTGAAACGGGGTTGAAACGCCTCATCCGTCTTGAACTTGAATCCGACGCAGCGGTGCCCCTGCGGATCAAAGACGATGTCGTAGAGAAACCTTTGCGGTTGCTCGTTTCGGTACTGGCGAACGAGCCGGCCGAACTCCGGATCGCCCTTGAGCTTGCGTCCGTAGATGCCGGAAACAGGGGGCTGCTCCTGGGCAAGGACTTCACCGTGGCAGATCGCTTGCGGGTGGGAGCGTATCAGTGAACACAGCATGGTGCTACCGCTTCGCGCCGCGCAGCTAACCATGAACTTGTCATCGCGAAGGTGCATTGAGAGGGCCGGTTGCAATATTGGGAGAGAACAGAGGTTAGCACCTCTGTGGGAGGTTAGAATACCTCCCCGCGAGGTTGAGAAGCAAGCATAACAATCGCGGCCCATGTCTCGCCCGGTGGGACCGTGTCTGGCGCAAGCCCTCGCTCACTTGGACCAGTTCCGCATGTTAGCCACGTCCTAACAGGGTTTATGGCGTGCCCAGGCGGTGCCGCGAGTTTCACCCACTTCATAGCTGTCGAGAGGAAGCGCACTGAGGCGGAGGGCGAGAATCGGCGCCGCCATCACCTGGGATCCACGCGGCTAGGGACATTGTCCGGCAGTCGGTGGATGCGCTGGCGCTCGGCGGGAGAATCTCAACGGCAACGGCGATCTGGATCGGGGCCTCAGTACTGCAGGCTGTAGCGGGCCATCATGGCCATGGTTGGGCCGGTAAAGCCGGTTCTCCGCGACTGGCTAGGTGTGGTTGGCGCTGAGGGTGGATAGCGGCTTGGACCAAAATGTGCGGCCTATCCCGTGCATGACCAGCCAAACTTGGTCTCGGCCACAAACTGCAACTGCCTGCGAACTTGATCGGCATTAGACTCGTCGGCAATGATGCGCCCCAAAAAGTGGCCTGAAACCCCGGGAATGTCCCGGGCACTTCGAAGGCCAAGTGAATCCATCAAACGAGCAGGCCAGATCATGTGATCTCGATACCGCTGGTTTTCGCCGCGCTGTGAGCCGAATATCGGTTTCGAGAAACCGATGGTCTGTCCTTTTTTGTCTAGAAAGTACACGTTGGTTATGGGTGCCGAGTGCTTGGATTGCGGCAGTATCCAGCCGCGTACAATCCACTCATCGTGCCTATTGCTTGGCATTACTTCTAACTCTGAGTTGCATCGATTGTTGAGTTGATCCCGCACTGTTGACATGTCATGGCCCATTCGATGGGGCCAGGACTCCGCATAGATGTTGCGTTTATGCGATCTAAGGTGATCAATGACCCTTAGCCATACGTCCTCCCGGTCTCTCCAAAGTCGTCTGTCAGTCGGTCGGTTGATGTGATTCACGGCAACTTGCGTCACTGTATCCATCCAATATGAATAAGTGTGGCGGAGAGAGGAATTGATGACGTTTAGGTTTCCAAGGAGGATCAAGAGAAGCAGCGAGACAACATAGGCGGTGAGTGGCCAGTGCGTTCTAAACCTATGGCTTGCTTCGTAAGCGGCTCCGAGCATCACGCCAACTACGCTTGCCCAACCCAACAGCGACCAAGTGTGGAAGCGAGGGCGGAGGCTTTCCCACAGACCGTGCTCAAGCTCGATGCGACCGTAGCCAATCATCAGGCTGGCTGCAACGACGAACGAACCAATGAGTACGAAATAGCAATAGAGGCGATCCATCTCGCTGATCTCGGGTCGTAGCAATGTGCGAACTGCTGCCAAAATGATGACTAGCACTCCAAAGGCGCCTATGCCCGCACAGACCAGAAGTTCGTTCCCTTGTGCCAGGTCTGGCCCTACAGTGGTCCAAGCACTCCCGAACAGAGATGCGCAGAACACGAGTAGGGAAGTCACATTGAGCCCAGCGTCTGCTACGACTCCTTTACTCAGCATTGGCCAGACAGTTGTGATCAGTCCTGCTAGCCCGACAATTAGCAAGGTCAGCGTTGTACTGAGCCTCTCTCGATTTAAGACAGCGCCGAGAAACCCCAGCATCCAAACGGCACTTCCGGTAGTAAAGCTCGTCGAAGCGATTGTCGCGAAACCAATGAATCCGATAAAATTGATGGGCTTCCGAAGGGAGCCAGTGAGACCCGACGCGAACAGCGCGGCGCCAAACGCACCGAGCACGACCAGATGGTTGTGGACCCCGATACCCCAAAACAGCGTTCGTGGGGCACCCAGAAACAATAGAATGGCCGCCCAAACCAGAAACGCGCCGGCCACTTCAGCCATATGCCTGTCCGGCTTCCAAGTTGCCCGCAGCCAAGCGAAAGCCGCCAAGGCTGCCGAAGTTGATAGCAACCCGACATTGATCAACGCCAGATTGCTCATTCGACCGTCGAAAAACAGGTAATTCGAGAGAAACATGATGTTTGGCAAAATCATCAGATGCAGATTCTCTCGTCCGAAGATGGCGTTTATGAGATCTCTCTCGAAGAAATAGTGGTTGTAGTGGCGCCAGTCGTCGGCAAACAGAAGGGGGTTCGTATAGAGCAGGACGGCCGCGGCGGCGATGTAGATCACAATGGCCGCGAAACCTGCGATCATCAACGGGGGAACAGCCCTATTCCAGCTTGACGATCTGGAGGGGGTTTTGGGGAATGCAA
Source organism: Gammaproteobacteria bacterium (assembly GCA_009843635.1). Taxonomy (GTDB): domain Bacteria; phylum Pseudomonadota; class Gammaproteobacteria; order Pseudomonadales; family Azotimanducaceae; genus Azophilus. The sequence goes on along the minus strand of VYDB01000078.1, from coordinate 60 downwards.
AATACCTCGTAACTACTCGCCCCCCTGCCCCTGATTGGGCGGGGTTTGCGTTGCCGGGGA
>VYDB01000017.1 GCA_009843635.1 Gammaproteobacteria bacterium | reverse complement strand
CTCCAAAAACCCGACCGATCAACGGCAAATCAAGGACTTTTGAATAGGCCTGAGCGCCAAGACGGCCCGAGGAGAACGCGGCTTGAAGAACCTATGGTTCCACCTGATGCCCTACAAGGAACTGCCGGACGACTTCCGCGACCAGCACAAATCGGTGTGGGTTGATATCGATCCCGGCCTGCTCGACCCCAACCGGGCACACGTCATGTACAACGAGTTCATGGATGAGCTGGAGTTCGCTGCAGAAGCCGGCTTCGACGGCATCTGCTGCAACGAGCATCACGCCAACGGCTATGGATTGATGCCCTCCCCCAACCTGATCGCTTCCACTCTGGCCCGACGCACCGAGGACGCGGCGCTGTGCGTGATGGGCAATTCGCTGGCGCTCTACAACCCGCCCATCCGGGTGGCCGAGGAGTTCGCCATGCTCGACTGCATCTCCGGCGGCCGCCTGATTGCCGGCTTTCCGGTCGGCTCGCCCATGGACACCGCCTATGCCTACGGGCAGAACCCGTCCAAGCTGCGCGAGCGCTATTACGAAGCCCACGATCTCATCATGAAGGCTTGGTCGGCGGAGGAGACCTTCGCTTTCAACGGCCGCTTCAACCAACTGCGCTACGTCAACGTCTGGCCCCGTCCCGTGCAAAGGCCCCATCCCCCCGTCTGGATTCCCGGCGGCGGCTCCATCGAGACTTGGCGCTGGTGCGCGGAACTGGACTACGTGTACTGCTACCTCTCGTACTTCGGCTACAAGCTGGGCTTGCGCACCATGCAGGGATTCTGGAAGGAAATGGACAAGCTCGGCAAGGACCGCAACCCCTACCGGGCGGGCTTCCTGCAGTTCGTCGGCGTCGCCGAAACCCATGCGGAGGCCTTAAGCCTGTACAAGGAGCCTGCCGAGTACTTCTACGGCCGCTGCCTGCACGTCAGCCCGAACTTCGTGCAGCCGCCAGGCTACACCACCGAAGCCACCATCCGCGCCCAGGTGCAATCCCAGGTAGCTGCGGCGGCGATGAAGGAACAGAGTAAGCGGACCAAGGGCGGCGGCTTCGGCGCTGGCGCCACCACTTGGGAGGAGATCATTGAAGCCGGCTACGTCATCGTCGGCACGCCCGACGAAGTGGCTGAGCGGTTGCGTGAAGTCTGCACCACGCTCAACGTCGGCAACCTGATGCTGCTGCTGCAGTTCGGCAACATGAGCCACGAATTGACCAAGTACAACACTCAGCTCTACGCCGAGCAGGTGCTGCCCCAAATCACCGATCTCTTCTCCGAGTGGGAGAACCGTTGGTGGCCTGAGCCCATGGCCAGCGCCGAGCGCCGGGCACCCCGTCAAGTCGCCTGATGCGCAGCCGAAAGCTGCGCTGCAATGGCGCGGAAGTTCGAGTTTGGGAGCAAGGTGACGGCGAGCCCATCGTCTTCCTCGCCGGTTTCGGCGGCCTGCCGAAGTGGATTCCCTTCCTCGACCGGCTGGCCGAAAGCCGCCGCGTCATCGTCCCCTCCCTGCCCGGCTTTCCCGGCGCTGAAGGCCACGACCGGCTGGACGACCTGTCGGACTGGACGGCCGCAACATTGGAAATCCTCGAAGGCGCAACTGACGGCCCCTTCGGGCTGATCGCCAGTTCGGTCAGCGCCCCCTTAGCCCTCGAAGCAGCCGCGATGCAGCGCCAGCGCATCGCCAAGCTGGTGCTCATCGGTCCCTTCGGCATCCACGACGAGCGCCCCGAGGCCATCGATCTCTGGGCGCAACGCCCCGGCCCCAAGAGCTATCCGCCGCTGCTGTGCGCTCGTCCCGAACGCTTCGCCGCACTTTGGCAGCAGCCCGACGACGTGGACGAAATCGAATGGCAGGTGATGGAGATCCGGGCCCGGGAAGCAGCCGCCCGCTATCTGTGGCCGCTCAACGACACCGGCATCCTAAAGCGTGGCTACCGAATCACCCAACCCATGCTGCTGCTTCGGGGCACCGAGGATGAGTTGGTTCCCCGAACCTGCCTGGAAAAGCTGAATGCCGCCACTGCCGGCGAATCCCTGATTCAGGAGGTGGCCAAGGCCGGGCACCTGGTGGAACTCGACCAGCCGGAAGCCTTGGCCGGGCTGATCAATCAGTTTATCTAGTTTTCTTGATCGCGGAGCGAGGTTGTCCCATCGGTCAACACTTGTGCCCGGCGACCGCCCACCCGTTGGTCTAAGGCATCGCCTCGTTAGGGTTTAACCCTTACCAGCCGCCTCCTTACGAGCCGCCTTGCCGCTGGCGATCTGCTCCCGGGCCTCCTTCTCGATCTTCTCCGCGCCGGTGGGGTCCACCCCCATCTCGTAGAGAATGCGCGAGTTGGCGTGCCCCAAGTGATGCAGGCCGAAAGCCGAGTGGATGGCGTTGTACATGCCTTGGGCGTCCAGCGACTGATTCACGGCGAGCTTGGCCAGCTTTAAACCGAAGGGGGGCTGCTTGGCGATCTTCCTGGCGAGATCCAAGGTGAAATCGGTGAGTTCGGCGTTCGGCACGACGTGGTTGACCATGCCCAGTTCCTTGCCTTCCTGGGCGCTGATGGCGTCGCCAGTAAAGAGCATTTCCTTGGCCTTGCGGTGGCCCACTTCCCAAGCGTGGACGAAGTACTCGTGGCCGTTGACGCCGAAGGCGATCACCGGATCGGAGAATTGAGCGTCCTCGGCGGCGACGATCAGGTCGAAGGGCCAGACCAACATCAGCCCGCCGGCGATGGCCTTACCTTGCACTTGGGCAATGGTCGGCTTTGGCATGTTGCGCCAGCGCCAGCAGAAGCCGATGAAGATCTCCTGCTCCATCGCCATGTGCCCCTCCTGGCCGGGGCGCCGGTAGCCACCCACCCCCATGATTGGCGGGCCGTAGTCGCCAATGCGGCTGCGGTCCTTCAGGTGGTGCCCCGACGAGAAGTGCGGGCCGTCGGCGCCAATGATGACGACCTTGACGGCGTCATCGTGCATGGCCACGTTGAGGGCGCGGTCCATCTCGTAGAGCATCTGCTTGTTCTGCGCATTGCGGATGTCCGCGCGCGCCAGCATGATCCGCGCCACGCCTTCGGCAGGCTCCTCGTAACGAATCTGCTCAAATACGCTGGCTTCGCTCATTTTCAATGCCTCCGTTGTGCTAGTGCTCATGCTAGGGGCCAGATGCCCACCACCAAGGTTCCGAACAGTCCCATCAGGCCGACAATGAAGGTCACGAAGAAAGTGACCATCCAGCCGATCATTTTCTCCATCAGGGACTCGATCCGGTCCAAGCGCCCTTCAACTGACTTGAACCGTTCGTCATTTGCTTTGAAGCGCTGGTCAACTGCATTGAACCGATCGTCAATGCGCTTCCACAGCAATTCGTAGTTGCGCTCAAACTCCGCCCGCAGCCGCTCCGGCGTGACGGCGAACCTCTCGATGGAATTAGCGATCGCCGCAATCGCCGCCTTGCTCTGCTGTTGGGTCATCCCGGAGGCCTCAAGCCGCTCCGACATCGCCTCAATTTCCCTGACTGCCTGCTGCATGATCCATGTTCCTTGGTCGCGTTGAGAATAGCAAGCCAGGTTGAACCCTCGCCGCGGCGCTGAACAGTGGCGATTCGCCCGCCGTCGTGTAGGAAATCGACCATTCAGCACCCAACGGAGCCGCCCAACGGCACGCCAACGGCTTGCCGTCCGTCAATGGCGCGACTAACCTGCATCCTGAGTTGCACACACTGCGCAGGGGTTGGGTTTATGAAGCTGTTTGCAAAGATCGTGCTAGGCACGGTTCTGGCCATCGCCACCGTCGTCGCCGCCGTGCTGATCGGCACCCGCTTTGCCGATGGTCCCTTGGAGATGATCGCCGGGGGGCCCTTCACCAGCGGCGAACTGCAATCGAAGCCGCCAGCCGACTGGTCGTTCATGCGGGATGCCGAGACCATCGAGTTCCAATCCCTGGAGCCGCCGCGTTCGCGCACCGTCTGGGTGCTGGCGCACGAGGGGCGGATGTTCATTCCGTGCGGCTACATGAACTCAACCTGGGGCCGCATCTGGAAGAAGTGGCCCGTCGAAGCCGAGCGGGACGGGCGCATCATCACCCGCATCGACGGCAAGCTTTACAACCAAAACTTAGTGCGCATCCAAGAAGGGCCGATTCTTGAGCCCTTGTTGGCGGAAATGTCGCGCAAGTACGCTGGGGGCCAGCCGATACCGGTGGAGGTGGTGACCTCCGGCGCCTTCTGGTTCTTTGAAGTGACGCCAAGAGCATGAGCCTCGCCTTCGAGGGGCTGAAGGTCCTCGATTTCACCCAAGTTCTGGCTGGCCCCTTCGCCACCCAGCAATTGGCGGCGCTCGGCGCCGAAGTCATCAAGATAGAGCAGCCGGCAACCGGTGACCTGACCCGAGTCGGCAACCCCAAGCGGCCCTCGGCGATGTTCACCACCGCCAACCTTGGCAAGAAGAGTCTCACCCTGAACCTAAAGAGTGCTGGCGCCAAGCGCATTGTTCACCGCCTCGCCACTGATGCCGATGCGGTGGTGGAGAACTTCCGGCCGGGCGTCATGGCGCGCCTCGGCTTCGGCTACGACCAGCTGCGAGAAATCAAGCCCGACCTGGTGTACTGCTCGATTTCCGGATACGGCCAAAGCGGGCCAAAGTCGCCGCTGCCCGCCTTCGACGGAGCCATTCAAGCCGCTTCCGGAATGATGGCCGTTTCCGGTTTCCCGGAGAGCGGGCCGGTGCGGGCTGGCTACTACGCCGTCGATATGGCCACCGCCCTGCACGCCGCCTTCGCCTTGGCCGCCGCCCTGTACCGAAAACGGCTCACCGGCGAAGGCCAGCACATCGACGTGGCGATGATGGACACGTCCATGCTCATGCTCGCCCCACAGATGACCGACTACCTGATGAGCGGCAAAGCGCCGGAACGAATCGGCAACCTCTCGCCCACCCTTCAGCCGACCGTAAACGTCTTCCCTACCGCCGATGGCAGCATTCAAATCGTGGCGCTCAAGGACAAGCAGGCCGAGTCGCTATTTCGAGTTCTTGGCCTTGACGCTCGCTTTCCGGACTTCCCGGACGCCCGAACACGCTTCAAGCGCAGCGAGGAGGTCAACGCCTTGCTTTGTGCCGCACTCAAGCGCCAAGACACCGCCCACTGGCTTGCCGCACTGCACAAGCAGAGCGTGCCAGCCAGCGAAGTGCGCGAACTGCCCGATGTGGCCAATGATGCCCAATTCGAGCACCGCAAGGCTTTTGTCGAGATCGCTTCGTCCGAGCCAGCCGGCGACGGCACCAAGGTGGTGTTCTCAGGGCACTGCGCGTCCGAGGATGGCCCCACGCTCATGCGGGGCGCACCGGGGCTGGGCGAACACACCGAAGAGATACTGACGGGCTTAGGCTACGCAAGGGCCGAGATTGCAGCTTTCAGCGCCGACGGGACGATATAGCGTTGGAGATCCGGGAAGCCAACACCGCGGATGCGTTCATCGGCATCGGCGGCACGTTGGCGCTGCTGACGGCTTCAGTGGCGCTGTTCGGCAGCGACTCTTCAGCCGGAGCCAATCAAATCGCCCTGGCCTGCGGCGCGGCGATCGCCGCGGGCATTGGCATTAAGAACGGCCATCGCTGGAAGGCGATCGAACAGGCGATCGTGGGCGGCATCGGCACCGCCATGCCGGCGATCCTGATTCTGCTCTCCGTTGGCAGCCTGATCGGCGCTTGGATGATCAGCGGCACGGTGCCGACGCTGATCTACTACGGACTGCTGGTTCTCGACCCAGGCTTCTTCTACGCCGCCTGCTGCCTGCTGTGCGCCATCACGGCAGTGGCGATCGGCAGTTCCTGGACGGTGGCGGGCACCTTGGGCATCGCGCTGGTAGGCATCGCCGCAGCCTTGGGCCAATCGATGGAGATCACTGCCGGGGCCATCATCAGCGGCGCCTACTTCGGCGACAAGATGTCGCCGCTTTCGGACACCACTAACCTGGCGCCGGCGGTCACCGGCATCGACATCTTCACCCACATTCGGCACATGACTTGGACCACCATGCCCAGCCTAGCCGTGGCCTTGACGATCTTTCTCTTGATCGGCGGCCGCTCCGAAGCCGCACAGGCCGGCAACCTCGATGCCACCCTGACCCTGCTTGAGGCCCACTTCGACATCAGCGCGCTGCATCTCGTCCCAGTGGCTTTGGTGATCGGCTTGGCGGTCCGCAAAACCCCCGCAGTGGCCACGATTTTAGCGGGCGCTTTGACCGGCGTCCTGTTTGCCTTGGCGTTTCAACGCCCCGCCATTCTGGCGATGGCCGGGGGTGATGACAGTGGCGTCGGCACCATCACGCGGACCCTGTGGACGGTGCTGTTCGACGGCTACACGGCCGCCACCGGCGACGCCAACCTCGATTCGCTGCTGTCCCGAGGCGGCATGAGTTCGATGCTGACCACCGTCTGGCTGGTCATCGCCGCCATGGCCTTCGGCGCGGTCTTGGAAAGGGCCGGTGTTCTCCAGGTCCTCCTGCGCGGCTTGGTCAAACTGGGCCGCAGCACCGGCAGCCTCATCGCGGCCAGCGGCGGCACCTGCTTCGGCATCAACGTGCTGGCTGCCGATCAATTCATGTCCATCGTGCTGACCGGGCGCATGTTCCGGGACGAATTCCTGCGCCGCGGCCTGCACGAAAAGAACTTGGCAAGGGTGGTCGAAGACACCGGCACCATCACTTCGCCGCTGGTGCCTTGGAACACCTGCGGTGCCTACATGGCAGCCACCCTAGGTGTGCCCACCTTGGCCTATCTGCCCTTCTGCTTCTTCAACCTGATCAATCCGGTCGTCTCAATGGCTTACGGCGCCACCGGCTTCAAGATCGAACCCGCCGAGGCGGAGCCGCCGGCCGATGCCAAAGCGGTAGCGGCATAACTCGGAACCCTGAAAGCCGCCTATGCGGTGGCTTTGCGCAGAACGTGCAGATAGCCTTTGGAGAAACAACGCTCGGGCTGCGGGCAGCCGCCGAAAAACCCTCTTCCCTTGAGCAGGTTGTGAAAGCGGCGCAAGCGATAGCAGGGCACTCCCGCTTGCAGGTGGTGCTCCAGATGATAGTTGACGAAATTCGGCCCGATGAGTAGCCGCTCCCACCAGGACACCAAGGTGGTGACGGTGTTCTCGCGTACATCAGCACTCAGCCGATTCACGGCAACGCCGTGCTCGCTCATGAACCGAATGCGGGTGACCACCTGATAGGCCACCAGATAGGCCAACCACCAAAGAGCGTAGGCCCAAGGCGCGCCGGCCAAGGCCAGCAAACCGAGCATAAGGCCGTGGGAAGCCAGGAAAGGGGCGTTGCGCGCCAAGCCGAATGACTTGATCTGCCGACGCAGATCCTTGAAGCCGGTGCGGCCCGTCAGATCCCGGGTCAGCTTGCGGCGCATGCTGGCAGGCTCGGCCGGATAGGCGTTGGCCATGGTGAAGTCCGGATCCTGGTCGGTGCCCGCATGGCGATGATGGTCGAGATGGTAGGCCCGATAGCGGGCCAGCGAGGTGTTCATCAGCCCGCCGCACAACCAAGTGCCGAAGGCGTCGTTCAACCAGCGAGCCTTGAAGAAAATCTGGTGGGCGCACTCATGGTAGAGCACCGCAAGGCCCAACTGACGCCCACCGAGCAACAGCACGGCCAGCAGCACCGTCAGCGGATTGAGCCACATCACCGGCAAAGCGAAGGCAGTCGCCATCACGGCGAGATTGAACAACGTCATCCAGCCGGCCAGCCAGTCGGAGCGCGCCAGCAGGGGGCGCATCTCCTCGGCGCTTATATAGTCAGAAAGATTGACCGTTTCGGTGGTTTTCATCATGCTGGAATACTACCTTTTTCGCCGTTTCAGCGCCAGCGCACCCGCTTCGCGGGTGCGTTTGGCTTGTTTGGGCAGCTATCCCTGAATACAATGCGCGCCCTGCTGGCGTCGGGGTCGTTAGCTCAGTTGGTAGAGCACCGGGCTTTTAACCCGTTGGTCCTGGGTTCGAGCCCCAGACGACCCACCAGCGCCCTTTCCATGGGCGTCCTTCCATTCCTTAGCCAAGCCGTTTTGCGGTAAGGTTATCGGGTTTTTTCCAATCGGGGGCTCGCCATGGGAGCGCAGTTGAAATCGACCTTCATCGTCCCGCTGATCCTGTTCGCCTGGCCCGCAAGCGCGGACATTCCGCGCACTGCGGATGGCCGTCCGGACCTGAGCGGCACCTACGACATCGCCACGCTGACGCCCCTGGAGCGGCCCGAGGCCTATGGCGACAACCTCTTTCTGGCACCCGAGGAAGCGCAGAAGCTGGTTGCGGAAACGCGAGCGTTCATTGCCGAGGACGCGCAGCAGAGCGACCCCGACCGGGAGGCGCCCCCAGCCGGCGGCGACGGTTCGACGGGCGCTGCGGGCAATGTGGGAGGCTACAACGCATTCTGGGTCGATCCCGGCAACGACCGCTTCATGATCGACGGCAAATTCCGCACTTCGATTATTTTCGACCCCGTCAACGGGCGGCTCCCCACGCTAACGCCAGTCGGCCAGCAGCGCCGAGCGGCGCTGTTCAGCCTGTTTGGCGAGAATACCGGCACCGCTTGGTGGCTGGGGCGGGAAGGCCCCGGCCCCTACGACGACCCCGAAATGCGTCCGCTTGGCGAGCGCTGCCTACTGGCCTTCGGCTCCTCCTCCGGGCCACCGATGCTGCCCACCCTGTACAACAACCTCAAGCGTATCGTGCAGACACGGGATTACGTCATGATCCTCAATGAAATGGTCCACGATGCCCGGATCATCCCCTTGGCGGGCGGACACACGCCGGGAATCCGTCAATGGATGGGAGATTCCGCGGGCCATTGGGACGGCGATACCTTGGTGGTGGAGACCAAGAACTTCAAAACGCGATCCGGGCTCTACTTCTTCGGCGCCACCGAAAACCTAACCGTCACGGAGCGCTTCACCCGCACCAGCCAGAATGAGCTGCTTTACGCCTTCACGGTAGAGGATTCCACCGCCTGGGAGGCATCTTGGTCCGGCGAGTATCCTTGGCCAGCAACGGACACGCGGGTATACGAATACGCCTGCCACGAAGGCAACTACGCCCTCGGCAACATCCTGCGCGGGGCGCGGCTGCTCGAAGCCGATGCGGCGGTGGCAGGCGGCGGCCAATCCTCGGATTAAGGGTGACGGAGCACTACCCAACGTACCGAGTGGGGTCGGCAACGCCAGCCGCCTCAAATCCAGCGCGGCGCAGCCGGCAACTGTCGCATTGGCCGCAGGCCTCGGCTAGGTCCGTGGGTTGATAGCACGAAACGGTCAAGGCGTAGTCCACCCCTAGGCCCACCCCGCGGCGAATGATCTCGTCCTTGCCGAGATCGATCAGCGGCGCGTGAATGCGCAAGCGCCGGCCCGTAACGCCCGCCTTGGTGGCCAAGTTGGCCATGGCTTCAAAGGCGGCTATGAACTCAGGACGGCAGTCCGGATAGCCCGAGTAATCCACAGCGTTGACTCCAACGAAGACGTGCGCAGCACCTAGGGTCTCGGCCCACGCCAAGGCCAAGGCGAGCAGGACCGTGTTGCGGGCCGGCACATAGGTCACCGGAATGCCGGCGGTTGGCGTTTCGGGCACGTCGATGCCCGCATCGGTGAGCGCCGAGCCGCCAAAGCCGGCCAAGTCAACCGCCACCTCCCGGTGCTCAACAGCGCCGAGCGAACGAGCCACCGCCGCCGCCGCTGCCAATTCCACCCGATGGCGCTGTCCGTAACGGCAGGACAGCGCATGGCAATCAAAGCCTTGGGACCTTGCAATGGCCAAGGCGGTGGCGGAATCCAAGCCCCCAGACAGCAGAACGACCGCCTTCATCGTCCCGGTTCGTTGCCCCACAGAATCTTGTGCAATTGAATCTGCAGACGCACGGGATAGCGGTCTGCGACAATCCAATCGGCGAGGCTTCGAGCGGACAAATCCTCATGGCTCGGTGAAAACAACACGGCACCCACGCGCTCGACGAGCTTCAGTTCATCGCATTTCAGCTTCGCCCAATCGTAGTCGGCGCGGTCACAAATCACGAACTTGACCTGATCCTGAAGACCGCAACAATCCAAATTGCGCCAAAGATTGCGCCCGACCTCTCCGGAGCCCGGGGTCTTGATGTCGACAATCTTGCTGACCCGAGGGTCCACCGGCGCAACGTCAAGCGCCCCGCTGGTCTCCAATGACACCTTGAAACCCGCGTCGCACAGCGCGCCGAGCAGGCCGTGGACCTCAGGCTGCGCGAGCGGCTCGCCGCCGGTCACGGTCACGTGGGGGACGGAGTGGCCTTGCACCTCGGCCAATATGCTCTCGACCGTGCGCATTTCCCCGCCGGTAAAAGCGTAGGCCGTGTCGCAGTAGCCGCAGCGCAGCGGGCAGCCGGTCAGGCGTACGAAAACCGTGGGCAGGCCGACGGCGGTGGTTTCGCCTTGCAGCGACAGGAAGATTTCGGTAATGCGCAACCGCATGGTGGAGGCCCAGGCTCCCAGTCAGCGCAACTCCGCCGCATACGTACGTGCCAGACCGGCGGCGGAACTGTCCGGGCTTTCCGCCTGCACCCGGTCCAAGTACTCAAGCGCCCGCTGATTGTCTCCGAGACGATGATGCACCACGCCGAGCTTGTAAAGCGCATCCGGGACCTTGGTGTGGCTGGCGTAGAGGTTCACCACCTGGGCGAAGTTCTGGCGGGCCTCTTCCGTCCGCCCTTGGGCAAGATGCAGTTCGCCAAGCCAATAGTAGCCATTGGGGGTGAACTCCCCATTTGGGTAGGTTTCGATCATCTGCTTGAAGGCATCCTCGGACTCATCAAATGCCCGGTCCTTCATCAGGTTGAAAGCAGCCGCGTAAGCCTGTTGTTCGGACTCGCCATCTCCATCCGCCACGCCCGGGGTTGATGCCGGACGGCTCGGCACCAAGGCGTCCGCTCCCGCATCGCCCGCTCCTGGCTGGGAGCCACCGCTGCGCAACGCCATCAGACGTTGGTCCAGATCGACGTATTGGGCTTGCTGGTCCTGAGCGAGGCGTTCGATTTGAAACCGGAGCTCCTCCACCATGCCGCGCAAGGTTTGAAGCTCGCCTTGCAAGACCTGGAGTTGATGGAACAGGGGGGCGACGCCACCTCCTTGGGCTGGCTGGGGCCTAGCCACCGCCGGTTGCGCGGCGGGGAAGGCCACAACGCCCTCCTCCGGGGCGGCACTCGGCGGCTGCGGTGGTGACCGCTCGACCGTCACATCCGGCGCCGACTCCTCCACTGGCACGGCAGCCACCGATTCCGAACCGGAGGCTAGCGACACCACCAGCAAGGGTGCGCCAAGCCACCGCACCGAAGATCGAATGCCTTTTGGCTTCAATGGCTTAACCCAGCAACCCATCAGTGCGCGTGTCGCGAACACTCCACGCTGCGCCCTCCCAGAGGGTGCAACGTTCCCAAAAGCCTAGCGATAGATCATCACGGCCCGGCGATTGCGCGACCAAGCCGCTTCCGTGTGGCCGGGATCTTCTGGCCGCTCCTCACCGTAACTGACCGTCTCAATGCGCGATGCGGGAACGCCAGCCGCCTTGAGAAAGCTCGACACCGCGTCTGAACGCCGTTCGCCCAAGGCCAAGTTGTACTCCCGCGTACCCCGTTCGTCGCAGTGACCCTCGATCATCACCCGGCGCCGCGGATTGTCCATGAGCACCCGAGCATGGAGCTCCAAGGCCGCGAGGTCGGCCTGATCGATCACCGCCTTGTCCAACTCAAAATAGAACACCCGCGGCAGCAGTTCGGTAGTGCTGCCCGGAACGTAGGGTTCCATGTTGTCGTTGAAAGCCGGTGGCGGCTCCGGCGTGGGTGGCGGCGTGGAAATGGGCCGCGTGTCCGTGGGGGGGCTGGGTTCCGGCGTGGGCTCGGGCGTCTGGCATCCCGCCAGAAGCGCTGCCGCCGCGAAGAATGTCAAAAGGCCGATTTGCCGCTTAAGCATGGTTCTTTCTCCGTTTGAGACCTGCATCAGTTGCCGTCATGCCCACATCATCCAAGCATTTTGCTGCAGGCGTGCTTGGCAAGGCTATCACAGCGCCGCATTCTAACCGATAGGCCAACCGATAGGAAAAGTCGCTTGACAGCCTAAAACGCCGATTTCAAGCCATCTATGAACGGCGACCAAGCCGGTTCCCGCACATCCCCGCTCGACGAAGGCAGGCGGTACTTCACCCCTCCGTCGATGGACACCACCGCGAGAATGCCTCGGCCTTGGTCTTGGGTGGCATAGATCAGCATGGTGCCATTGGGCGCCAAGGAGGGGGACTCGTCCAGGGCGGTTTCGGTGAGAACGCGCAGATCGTTGCGCTCCAGGTCCTGCCAAGCGATGTGATCGACCCCATCGCGACGATGCACGAACACCAAGTGGACGCCATCAGGCAGCAGGCGGGCCCGGGCGTTGTACCGCCCTTCAAAGGTCAGCCGCTCCACGAAGTTGGTGGCTAGCTCCACCTGGTAGATCTGCGGCCGGCCACCGCGGTCCGACGTGAAGATGAGGCTGCGCCCATCCGGCGTCCAAGAGGGTTCGGTGTCGATGCCGTGATGGCGGGTGATCTGCCGAAGTCGGTAATCCGCCAGATTCATCAGGTAGATTTCCGGATTGCCGTCCCGAGACAGCACCACCGCCAGGCTCCGCCCGTCCGGGGAGAAGATTGGCGAGCCGTTGATGCCCGGAAAATGCGGCAACAACTCCCGCTCGCCGGTGGCAACGTTCTGCAGCGCAATAACCGGACGTCCTGTCTCGAAGGTGACGTAGGCCGCCCGCTGTGCATCCGGGGACCAACTCGGCGACATGATGGGTTCGTCCGAGGTCAGCAAGGTGCGCGCCCGAGCGCCATCGGAATCAGCCATTTCCAGCCGGTAGCGGGCGTAATCGGTGCCCGTGTTCTGGGCCAGCACATAGAGAATTCGGGTGGCAAACGCGCCGCGCACGCCGGTGATCGCTTCGAAGACCACATCGGCGATGGCGTGCCCAAGGTCGCGCCACTTGGCAGCCGGCGCCGTCAAGCGCTCTTCGGCCATGGCCCGTTCATTGGTCACGTCATAGAGCTCGTAGCTCACCGAGACGTCGCCATTGAATTCGGCCGCGACCCGTCCGACGAGCAAATACTCCACGCCGAGAATGCGCCAGTCGCGGAAGAAAACTTCGGCGCGTTCGGCCGGAAACGACAGCATGTTGCCCCGTTCGGTGGGCGCAAACTGGCCGCTGCGAGCCAAGTCGAAGCCAATGATGTCCGACAGGGGTTCAAGGTCCCCGAATTCCGGCCCGGCCCGAAAGGGCACCACCGCAATCTTGGTCTGTTGGTCGTAGCCCGCATCGATGATAATGCTGTCAAGGCTTTCCGCACCATGGCAGAAGGCCGCAGCCACCATGAAGGCGACCCCGGCAACCACCTGGGCGATGCTGTGCAGCCTGTTCATCACCGCAAAAGATCCTCCGGTTTGAACAACAGGGAAAAGCGCCGGAAATGGCGTTCGAACAAGTCGGATTCCGGAGGCACGTCAAAGGCGCGGGCCTTGCGCACCGCGGCCTCTGCCGAACGGTCAAAGGCGCTGTTGCCGCTCGACTCGACCACCGTGACCCCAACAACCGCGCCCGTTGGAATCAGTTCGACCAACAGGCGCGCCTGCATGCCGTTGCGGGCACTCGGCGGACGCGACCAATTGGCCACCACGCGCTGGTAGATGCCGAAGCGAAAGCTCTGCGCGGCACTTAGATCCTGGTCGGCTGCCAGTTCGGAGGCTTCCTCCGCCAACGCTTGGGTGAACGAGTCCTGGGCCAGTTCCGCCAAGCGGCGCTGCTGCCTCTCCAGCGCCTCCGCCACCTCCCGCTGCCGCCGCTCCGCCTCCCGGTCGCGGCGCGGCTCCGGCTTCGCTTGGGGCTCCGGCTCAGCCACAACGGGCGCCTCGGCCGCAGGCTTCGGCGGGGCAGGCTTGGGCTCAGGCCGAGCCTTGGGCTGCATCACGATCAGTTGCGACTGAACGAGATTCGGCTTGATGGCACGGCCTTCCGGCTGCGCTCCAGGGAACCAACCGTCGTGCAGGGCGGTGACCGCCGCCAGATGCACCAGCAGCGCCAAAACAAGGGGACCGCTGTAGGCGCGAACGGTGTCGGCCATCAGCTTTCGATCTCCGAAGGCGGTTCGGTGATGAGGCCAACGGATTCGGCCCCCGACTTCTGCAGCACCGTCATGACGCCGACCACCTTGCCGTAGTCCAAGCGGTGATCCGCCTTGACGTAAACCGGCACATCGGGTCGGGCGCGGAGAATCTTGCCGGCTTGATCGCCCAAGGAGTAAATGGTCACCCGAGTGCCCTCATCGTCGGCGTCCTGGATGCCCAGATTCACGAAAATGGCGCCGTCCGCCCGAATGGAAACCACCAGCGGATCATCCTCGGTATCGGTGATCGGTTCGGAGGGCGCTTCCGGCAAATCGACCAGCACCCCTTGGGTCAGCAGCGGCGCGGTGGCCATGAAGATCACCAGCAGCACCAACATCACGTCGATGTAGGGCACGACGTTGATTTCCGACATCGGTTTGCGGCGCATAGTCACTAACTTCTCGTGATCACTAGGATCTCGCTTGGGCTGCGCGATGCAGGATGCTGGTCACCTCGTCGCTGAAGGCCTCATTGCGCTTCATCAGTTCTTCAACCTGGGCCGAAAAACGATTGTAGCCGATCACTGCCGGGATGGCGGCGAACAGGCCCATCGCGGTGGCCACCAAGGCCTCCGAGATGCCCGGCGCCACCGAGGCGAGCGTCGCTTGGCTCATGTTGGCCAGGCTGCGGAAGGAGTTCATGATGCCCCAGACCGTTCCAAAAAGCCCGACGTAGGGGCTCGTGGAGCCAACCGTCGCCAGAAAAGCCAAGTGGGTGGCAAGCCGCTCCTCTTCACGATTCAACGCCACCCGCATGCCGCGCTGCACGCCCTGCATGATGGAGTCCACCTCCGCCCCCGCCTGGTCCGAGAGGCGCACGAATTCCTGAAAACCCGCCACGAAGACGGTCTCAATGCCCGTCAGGTCGTCATGGCCCTCAAGTTCCGCGTAGAGTTCGCGCAAGTCAACGCCGGACCAAAAGTGGTCTTCAAACTGATCGACCTCATTGGCCACCCGGCGCAGAAAAAACCAGCGCTGAAAGATCATCATCCAGGAGATGATCGAGGCCAGCGCCAACAGCGCCATGACCATCTGCACCAACAGGCTGGCATTGGCCACCAACTCGAATATCGAAATTTGCTCGGGCATGTCAGGTTCCAGCCAAGCGGGGTGATGCCCCTGACCAATGTGAGGCCGGTCGTCGGCCAACGGCTTGCATCATTTGTTCTCTTGCTCCGCGGTCAAGGAAACTAAGTCCAGGGCGGCTTGGCGCGCCGCTGCGGCTGCGGGATCATCCGGCGCCGCCAGGCCAAAGTGAAGGTAGGCGTTGGCCGTCGCCACTCGGCCCCGCGGCGTGCGCATCACGTAGCCCTGCTGGATCAGGTACGGTTCGATGACATCTTCAATTGTATCGCTCTCCTCGCCCACCGCAGCGGCCAAGTTGTCGAGGCCCACGGGCCCGCCGGAGAACTTCTTGATGATGGTTTCGAGCAGGCGGCGGTCCATGGCGTCAAATCCCTCGCGGTCCACCTTGAGCAGGTTCAGGGCATCGTCGGCGGTTGCCTGGGTCACCACGCCATCCGCCTTCACCTCGGCAAAGTCCCGCACCCGGCGCAACAGCCGGTTGGCGATGCGCGGCGTGCCCCGTGAACGGCGCGCCACTTCAACGGCACCGGACTCTTCAGCGACGAGATCCAGCTTGCGGGCCGACCGCTGCACGATCTCGCAGAGTTCTTCGACCGAATAGAAGGACAGTCGTTGCACGATGCCGAAGCGGTCGCGCAACGGTGACGTCAGAAGCCCGGCTCGGGTGGTGGCGCCAACCAAGGTGAAGCGCGGCAGGTCAAGCTTCAAGGAACGCGCTGCCGGGCCTTCACCTATCAGGATGTCAATCTGAAAGTCCTCCATGGCTGGATACAGGATTTCCTCGACCACCGGCGAGAGTCGATGGATTTCATCCACGAAGAGCACGTCCCCCTCCTCTAGGTTAGTGAGCAAAGCAGCCAAGTCCCCGGCCCGCTCCATCACTGGGCCGGAGGTTGACTTGATCGCGACGCCCATCTCATGGGCAACGATGTGGGCCATGGTGGTCTTGCCGAGCCCAGGCGGGCCGAATATCAACGTGTGGTCAAGCGGCTCGCGGCGCCGCCGGGCCGCCTCGATGAAAATGGCCATCTGTTCCCGCACTGCGCCCTGGCCGACGTACTCGTCCAAAGTGGTCGGGCGCAGGCTGCGGTCGAGGCGCCCTTCCGCAGCCCCTTCGGCTGCAGGATCCACCAACCGATCGGGCACCACGCTCATGAGGCCGACCGCCGGGCAACGGCCCGCAGCGCCTCGCGAACAATCGCTTCCGTGGCCATGTCCTGATCACCCACTTCGCGAACCAATTGAGCGGCATCCTGGGGGCGATAGCCCAAGGCGATGAGCGCATGTTCCGCTTCGGCGGCGGCGGAGGCATCGGCACCCGACCGCCCAACAGCCGGCGTGACGGCGAACTCCGCCAGCCGATCCTTCAATTCAAGCAGCATGCGCTGGGCGGTCTTGCGGCCGATGCCGGGCACCCGGGTCAGGCGTCCCGGATCGCCGTCGGCCGCGGCATGGGCCAGTTCGTCCACGTCAAAGGCGGAAATCAGCGACAGGGCCAGCTTCGGGCCCACCCCGGAGATGCGCAGCACCGCCCGAAACAGCTCCCGCTCCGAACGGGAGGCGAACCCGTAGAGTTGCTGCGCATCCTCGCGCACGAGAAGGTGCGTGTACAGTGCGACATCGCCGCCGGGCGGCGGCAGGTCCGACCGGGCGCCGGTGGAAAGCTCCACTTCGTAGCCCACGCCGCCCACGTCGATCAGCGCCAACTGCTCAACGGCTTCAACAAAGCGGCCTGCAATGCGTCCGATCACTGTGCCTCGTTAGCGCTCAGCCATTCCGGTCGGCCATGCCGACGTCCTGTGACGCAGTATTGACGTGACAAATGGCAATCGCAAGGGCATCCGCCGCATCCGCGGCCAACCGTCCGCCGCGCAGATTGAGCAGGATGCGCACCATGTGCTGCACTTGCGCCTTGGTGGCTCCGCCGGTGCCCACCACCGCCTTCTTGACCGTGCGCGGCGCGTACTCAAAAACCGCCAAGCCGGCGGCGACGGCAGTGGCCATGGCCACGCCACGGGCTTGGCCGAGCTTCAAGGCCGCTTGGGGATTGCGAGACATGAAGACTTCCTCAATGGCCAACTGGTTGGCGCCGTGGGCAGCGATCAACTCGCTGATGCCGGCTTGAATCTCGCCGAGGCGCTCCGCCATGGCCCCAGCGGCAGGGCGAATGCAGCCGGAAGCGATGTAGGCGATCCGGCCCTGGACCGCCTCAACCAAGCCGTAGCCCGTTGAGCGGGTGCCCGGATCAATGCCGAGCACCCTTACAGGGTTCACATTTTCTCCTCATGCAGCGCCGTCCGGCAGACGGGCGTTAGTGTAAACGTTCTGCACATCATCCAACTCCTCAAGCGCGTCGATCAGCCGCAGCAAGGTCGCTGCTTGGGCCTCGTCGCAGTCTTGCAGGGTCGAAGGCACCATCGTCACCTCCTTGTGGTCCGGCACCAAGGCGGCGCCTTCCAGTGCGTCGGCAACCGCGCTCAAGGCCTCCCATGGCGTGATCACCGCCAAGGCGCCGTCGTCATCGGTCTCCAAGTCCTCGGCACCGGCGTCAAGCGCTACGTCCAAGACCCCCTCCTCATCGGCACCTGGCGCAAAGGTGATCACACCTTGGCGCTTGAACAGGTACGCCACCGAACCGTCGGCGCCAAGGCTGCCGCCGTGCTTGCCGAAGGCGTATCGCACTTCCGCCACCGTGCGATTGCGGTTGTCGGTCATCGCTTCGATCAACAGCGCCACGCCACCAGCGGCGTAGCCCTCGTAAGTCAACTCATCGAGGTCAGCGCCCTCACCCCCGCCTGCGCCCCGGTTGACGGCCTTTTGGATCGTGTCCTTGGGCACATTGGCACCAAGCGCCTTGTCCACGGCGGTGCGCAATCGTGGATTGTCCTCCACCACGCCTCCGCCGAGCCGGGCGGCGACAGTCACTTCGCGCAGAATCTTGGTCCACAGCTTGCCCCGCTTGGCATCCTGAGCAGCCTTGCGGTGCTTGATGTTGGCCCACTTGCTGTGCCCGGCCACGATCTAACCTACTGTCTTGGCTGCCGCCTTGCCACGCAGGCGAATGTGCAGTTCGCGCAGTTGGCGCTCATCGGCCTCGGCGGGTGCAGCCATCATCAGGCAGGCTGCGGACTGAGTCTTAGGGAAGGCGATCACGTCGCGGATGGCTGCAGCATCGGCCAACAGCATGACCAAGCGGTCGAAGCCCAAGGCGATGCCGCCATGGGGTGGGCAGCCGTAGCGCAGCGCATCGAGCAGGAAGCCGAACTTGACCGCCCCCTCCTGGGCGATGCCCATCGCCTCGAACACCGCCTTTTGCATTGCCTCAGTGTGAATCCGCAGGGAGCCGCCGCCCACCTCATAGCCGTTGAGCACCAAGTCATAGGCGGCGGCGCGGGCCTTCAGAGGCGCGTTCATCAACTCCTCGATGCTGCACGCGGGCCGGGTGAACTGGTGGTGCATGGCGGCGATGCCGCCGTCCGCAGCCACCTCGAACAGCGGCCAGTCAACCACCCACAGCGGCGCAAACCCCTCGCCGGTGAGACCTAGCAGGCGACCCAACTCGACCCGCAGGGCGCCCATGGAGTCGTTGACCACGGCGGCTGGCCCGGCACCGAAAAAAACGATGTCACCATTGCCGGCTGCGCAGCGTTCCAATACTTGGCGCACGACGTCGTCGGGCAGGAACTTAAGGATCGGCGACTGCAGGCCCGCCATCCCGGCGCCAAGGTCGTTGATCTTGATGTAGGCCAACCCCTTGGCCCCATAGCGACCCACGAATTCGGTAAGGTCGTCGATGGCCTTGCGCGAGAGGCTGCCGCCGGGTGCGTTCAGGGCCACCACCCGGCCTTGGGGATCCCGTGCCGGGCCGTTGAACACCTTGAACTCGACCGTGGCCATCAGATCGCCGATGTCAGTCAGTTCGAGGGGGTTGCGCAGATCCGGCTGGTCGCTGCCGTAGCGGCCCATGGCCTCGTCAAAGGTCAACACCGGAAAGTCACTGAGCTCGACCCCCTTCACCGCCCGGAACAGGCGCTTGATCATGCCTTCCGTAAGGTCCATGACATCCTGCTCGCAGACAAAGGAGGCCTCGATGTCGATCTGTGTGAACTCCGGCTGGCGGTCATGACGCAGATCCTCGTCCCGATAGCAGCGGGCGATCTGGTAGTAGCGGTCCATCCCGGACATCATCAGCAATTGCTTGTAGATCTGCGGTGATTGAGGGAGGGCGAAGAACTGGCCGGGATGGGTGCGGCTGGGGACTAGGTAGTCACGCGCACCCTCCGGCGTCGGGCGGCTTAGGGTGGGCGTCTCGATCTCCCAATACCCCTGCTCCTCCAGATAGCCGCGCACCACGCTCGCCGCCTGCGCCCGAATCCGCAGGCGCTCCTGCATCTCCGGGCGGCGCAGGTCGAGATAGCGGTAGCGCAGCCGTATGTCTTCGCCGGCGTCGGAGTGCTCATCAAGGCCAAACGGAGGCGTGACCGATGGGTTGAGCACTTCGAGCTCCGCACCGAGCACTTCGATCTCGCCGGTCGCCATGTTGGGATTTTCCGCACCGGCTTGGCGGCGGCGCACCCGGCCGGTCATGCGCAGCACGTATTCGCTGCGCACCCGGTCGGCCGCTTGGAAGCTCTCTTGGGCATCCGGGTCGTAAACCACTTGCACGATGCCGGTGCGGTCGCGCACGTCCAGGAAGATGACGCCGCCGTGGTCGCGCCGCCGATGCACCCAACCGGTGAGATTCACGGTCTCGCCGATGTGGGTGCTGTTGAGCGCCCCGCAGAGGTGGCTGCGCACGGGGCCTATTCCGAGGCGGCAGCCGAAGCCGCCTTGGCCGCGACGCCGCTGGCTTTGCCGCCGCTTGCCGCCTTTTCAGTGGTCTTGCCGTTTTTCTTGGCGTCCTTGCCCGCATCGCCCCCGGCATCGCTGGCCGCGGACGCTGGGGCCTTGTCGCCGTCGCCGCTGGACGAGTCCTTGTCCGCCCCGCCATCGGCACCGGCCAGGTTTCTCTGCTGCCCGGACTTGAAGTCCGTCTCATACCAACCGCTGCCTTTCAAGCGAAACGCCACTGCGGAGATCTTCTTCCGCAAACTAGCCGCCTCGCACTGCGGGCAGTCCACCAAGGGCGGCTCGCTGATCTTCTGGATGGCCTCCATCTCATGGCCGCAGTTCTCGCAGCGATACTCGTAGATGGGCATCGATGTTCCTCAAAGCCGTTAGTCGGGAATGCGCCCAACACCTAGGAAAGTGCTGCAACGCTTGGGGCGCGCATGATATTAGAAACGCGATGCTCCCGTCGAACGCAAGGAGGGAGTGAGGGAGTGGGTGCGCGGCGCGGGCATCCGGTACTGTTAAGGCTCCTGGTAAGCCCAACCTCCCGCAAGCCAACCCCGCCTGGTGTACCGGAGGCCCGCGCCGTGCGCCCACTCCCGGTTCCCGAACGATGCGCTATACGACTATCCACGGGGGTGATGCGCTTGGTGAAGGGACTTGAGCCGCGCCTGGGCTACGTGGGTGTAGATCTGGGTCGTGGAAAGGTCGGCGTGGCCAAGCATCATCTGCACCGCCCGTAAATCCGCGCCATGGTTCAGCAGGTGGGTGGCGAAGGCATGGCGCAGGCCGTGGGGCGACAGGTTTTGCTCAATGCCGGCCGCCGCCGCATAACGCTTGATGGCGTGCCAGAAGGTCTGCCGGACCATGGCGCGGCCCCGGTTGCTGGGGAACAGCGCCCTGGTGCCCTCCCCGCCCAACTTTCCGCGGCCTTCGGCGACGAACCGCCCCACCCAAGCGAGCGCCTCTTGGCCGACCGGCACCAAGCGTTCCTTGCCGCCCTTGCCGATCACCCTGATCACGCCCTGGCGTAAGTTGAGCGACCCGACCTCCAAGCGTACGAGTTCGGAGACCCGCAAACCCGTGGCGTACAGCAGCTCCAGCATGGCGCGGTCCCGCAAGCCGACGGCAGTGCTGGCGTCCGGAGCCCTCAACAGCTCCTCCACCTGGGCTTCGGACAGCGATGACGGCAAAGGCCGTCCCAGTTTCGGATACTCCAAATGGACGGCTGGGTCTGTGCCGATGCGACCCTTGCCAAGGCTATGTCGGTAGAACCCCTTGATGCAGGACAGCCAGCGGGCGGAACTCGTCGCCCGGTAGCCCTGATCGTAGCGGCTGGCCATGACGGCCATCAGGTCGGCAGCGGTCGCGTCCAGCAACGCCTTGCCGAGGTTCGACTCCAAGGCGGCAAGATCGCGCCGGTAGGCGGCCAAGGTGTTTTCGCTCAATCCCTTGGCTAGCCAGATTTCCTCAAGGTACTCATCAATGGCGGCGCTCAAGGCGCACCCCCTAGGGCCTCGCTTCGCTAGACCTTTTCCTTGATGCGAGCCGCTCGGCCAGAGCGTTGCCGCAGGTAGTAGAGCTTGGCCTTGCGCACGTCGCCGCGCCGCTTCACGGTGACCGAGGCGATCAACGGGCTGTGGGTCTGGAAGGTGCGCTCCACGCCCACGCCGTGGGACATCTTGCGCACGGTGAAGGCGGAGTTGAGGCCGCGGTTGCGCTTGCCGATCACCACGCCCTCGAAGGCCTGCAGCCGTTCCCGGCTACCCTCGCGCACCTTGACCTGCACCACCACGGTGTCGCCCGGGGAGAAGTCCGGCAGGTCGGTTTTCAACTGTTCGTTTTCCAAGCCTTCAAGCACTTTGTTCCTGCGCATTCTCAATCTCCTTCAATCCCACCGCCGTTCGACCCTTGTTCTGCCGCAGGCGCCTCGGCCGGCAGGCCTGCTTTCAGCAAGCCTGCTTTCAGCAGGGCCGAGTCGGCATCCGATAGCGCCCTTGAGGTCAGCAAGTCAGGGCGCCGCCGCCAAGTGCGCAGCAGGGCCTGCGTGCGCCGCCAGCGGCGAACGGCGCCGTGGTCGCCGCCTAGCAGCACCGTCGGCACCTTAAGCGGCCCCACCTGCTCCGGGCGCGTATATTGCGGGTATTCGAGCAATCCATCAAGCAGAGATTCGGTTTGAATCGACTCCTCGTTGTTCAAGGCGCCGGGCAGCAACCGGCACAGGGCATCGGCCAGCACCATGGCCGGCAGCTCGCCGCCGCTTAGGATGTAGTCGCCAATGGACAGCTCCTCGTCCACCGCCAACTCGACGACCCGTTCGTCAATGCCCTCATAACGTCCGGCAATGAGCACCAAGCTGCCCAGCCGGGAAAGGCGCTCCACCCCGGGCTGATCGAGCCGGGCGCCTTGGGGTGACAGATAGACCACCCGAGGCGGCGACGGCGCTCGCTCGCGGGCCGCCCCGATCGCCCCCAACAGGGGCTCCGCCATCATGACCATGCCCGGGCCGCCGCCGTAAGGTCGGTCATCAACCGTGCGGCGTCGGTCGCTGGCATGGTCCCGGGGATTGAACACCTCGAGACCCATCTCGCCGCGCCGAATCGCCCGGCCCAGGATGCCCGCCGAAGCGATCGCCGAAACCATCTCCGGGAACAGGGAGACCAAGCCGACCCATAGATTCACTGCGGCGCCTCCCAATGGACTTCAATGACGCCATCCTGGATGCGCACCGCCCCCACGTGGGCGCTCACAAAGGGAATCAACACCGCTTCGCCGCCTTGCTTGCCGCCTTGGACGACTAGGACATCGTGAATGCCGGTCGGCATCAGCTCGCCCACCACACCCAGTTCCACGCCATTTTGGTCCACTACCCGAAGCCCGATGAGATCGCGCCAATAGAATTCGCCGTCGCCGGGCGCAGGCAGGCAGGATTCCGGAACCCCGATTTCCGCCCCCGAGAGGCGCAATGCCGCATCGCGGTCGGCGACCTCCCGAAAACGGGCCACGAAGCCGTCGCCATGGGGCCTAATGGCCTGCGCAAGACAGGGCTGCCAATGAGGTTCCCGTCCATCCGCCCCCTTCAAACGCAAATGCCACGGCTGATAGTCAAGCAAATTGGACGGTGGATCGGTAAAGGAGACGATGCGCACCCAGCCCTGGACGCCATAAGCACCGCCGACTTGACCGACGGTCACTAGTTCGCCATCCCGCTCGGTCAGGCTTCGCTGGCCTCGGCGGGTTGGTCCGCGGCCGCTTCCTCAGCGACCGCTTCCTCAGCCACTTGTTCCTCGACCGCGGCTTCCTCCACGGCAGCTTCCTCCCCGGCGGCTTCATCCACCGGAGCCTCTTCCGCAGCGACGGGCGGTGCCTCGGCTGGCGCGAGCGCCTGCTTGCGCGCCTGCTTGATGAGCTGTCGCACCCGGTCCGACGGCTTGGCGCCTTCAGCCAGCCAGTGATCGACTCGCTCGAGATCAACCCGCAACGCCTCTTCCCGGCCCCGAGCCAAGGGATTGAAAAAGCCCACCCGCTCAATGAAGCGCCCATCGCGCTTGGCACGGCGGTCCGCCACCGTGATGTGATAGAAGGGATTTTTCTTGGCGCCATGCCGCGCCAAGCGAATCGTCACCATGCCTTGCAGCCCCTAGATGGAAAGGGGGCGCATTCTAATGGAGCGGGTGCGCCAATGAAACAGGTAAAGCGCGTCAGCGCCGCAGCCCCGGCGGGCGCCCGGTGCCCTTGATTCCTTGCAGGCCGCGCATCATGTTCTGCATGCCGCCCTTGCGGCCGAACTTCTTCATCATCTTCTGCATCTGCCGGTGCTGCTTGAGCATGCGGTTGACGTCGATGACGGTGGTGCCGCTGCCTCGGGCAATGCGCTGCTTGCGGGAGCTGTTGACGACATCCGGGAAGCGGCGTTCATGGGGGGTCATGGAGTCGATGATCACCGCCATGCGGCGAAATTGGCCGTCGTCGAGTTGGGCTCGGGCCGAGGCCGGCACTTGGTTCATGCCCGGCAGCTTGTCCAGCATGCTGCCGACGCCGCCCATGCTGGCCATGCTCTCCAACTGGTCGCGAAAATCGGCCAGATCAAACTTCTGCCGCCGGGTAACCTTCTTGGCCAAGCGCGCGGCCTTGCGCTGATCGACCTTGCGCTCGGCCTCCTCGATCAGCGAAAGCACGTCACCCATGCCCAGAATGCGCGAGGCGAGGCGATCCGGATGGAAGGGCTCCAGCGCCTCGGGCTTTTCGCCCATGCCGAGGAACTTGATCGGTTTGCCGGTCAGGAAGCGCACCGACAACGCCGCTCCGCCCCGGGCGTCGCCGTCGGCCTTGGCGAGAATCACGCCGGTCAGGTCCAAGGCGTCATTGAACGCCTTGGCAGTCGCCGCCGCGTCCTGACCGGTCATCGCATCGACCACGAAGAGGGTTTCAATCGGATTGAGACGCTTCTGCAAGGCCGCGATTTCATCCATCATGGCCGCATCCACGGCCAAACGGCCGGCGGTATCGACGATCAGCACATCCGCAACCTTGCTCTGCGCCTCCGCCAACGCTCGCTCGACGATGGCGATGGGCGTTTCCGAAGCGCTGGAGGCAACGAACTGAGCACCGACTTGGCTGGCCAAGGCCTCGAGTTGCTCAATGGCCGCCGGCCGATAAACGTCGGCGCTGACCAGCGCCGCCCGCTTCTTGAGCCGCTCCTTCACAAACAGCGCGAGCTTGGCGGCGGTCGTGGTCTTGCCAGCTCCCTGCAGTCCTGCCATGAGGATGACGGCCGGCGGCACCGTGGCCAGATTCAACGCATCGTTCGCCTGCCCCATGACCTCCACGAGCTCTTCATGGACGATCTTGACCAGGGCTTCGCCAGGATCGAGGGCCGCGGCGACCGACTGGCCGAGCGCCCGCCGCCTGACGTTGTCGGTAAACGACCGGACCACCGACAAGGCGACATCCGCCTCAAGCAGGGCGGCGCGCACCTCGCGCAGGGCCCCGGCGACGTTGTCCTCGGTCAGCCGCGCCTTGCCGGACAAACCCTTCAGGGCACCACTCAATCGATCGGAGAGCTTTTCAAACATGGCCTTTGGCGCTTGGACGCGCAAATGAGTGAGTGTAGCGGATGCGCTTACGGTGTGCGAAACTGGGCATCCAGCGAATTTCCTTACCCCAACCAATCAGGCCATGCCGCTCGATCCTGTCGCCGCCAGTCCCGTATTGCCGGGGCTGATCGCCATCGTTCTCTATCTGGCGGGCACCGGGCTACAGGCGAGAACACTGGCGCACAACGCCAAGCTTTCCATGCGCCTGCTGACAGCGTTGGCGGTGCCGGCCATTGTTCTGCACGCCTTCGCCGTTCATGCGCAGATTGACGCCCCCGGCGGCGTCAATCTCGGACTGCTCCCCGTGGCCAGCCTCACGGCCTTGATCATGGTCGCCTTGGTGACGATCCTAAGCACCGTGCAACCGGTCCGCAGCCTGCTGGTCGTGCTGTTTCCGCTATCGGCCTTGGCCCTGACGGCGTCGTTGGTCGCCGAGCCCACCTCCAAGGCGGTCGAGGCGTCGGATGCCGGGCTCGGAACGCACATCTTCGTCTCCATCCTGGCCTACAGCATCCTGATGATGGCGGCCATTCAGTCGATTGTGCTTGGTTTTGTCGAGCGCAGCATACGAACCCGCAGCCACATCCTGCTGCTGCGCATCCTGCCACCCTTGGAGACCATGGAGCGATTGCTGTTCGCCATGATCTGGGCCGGCTTCGCCGCCTTGACCGGCGCCATCGGCACCGGCTTCTTCTACTTGGATGACATGTTCGCCCAGCACGTGGTCCATCACACGGTGCTGACATCGCTGTCCTGGGCCATCTACGGGGGCCTGTTGGCAGGCCGCATGTGGCTCGGCTGGCGCGGCGCATCCGCGGTGCGCTGGACCATCATCGCCTTCACCTTCCTGCTGCTCGGCTACTTCGGCAGCAAGTTCGTGCTCGAGATGCTGCTGCAACGGGGTTGAGGTCCCAAGAGCCGGGCGAGAGTCCCACACAAACCAACCGCTGAGTTGCAAAGCAACTCGAACGCAACTTGCCAGCGCGGAGTTTCGCGCAGCGAAACTCCAACGGGCCGAAGGCTCGCCGCGACCGTCAGGTCGCGCGCCAACGGCGGTTCAACGCGGCAATAACCCCGTTGAAGGAAGCCGTGATGGTGTTGCGGCTGACGCCCACGCCATAGCACCGCCCGCCATCGGCATCCTCGATGGCGAGCAGGCAGATGGCCTGGGCGTCACTGCCCGTGGTCAGCGCATGCTCGTGGTATTCGACGATGTTGACGGGCTCGTTGAAGGTCTCCTCGAGGCCATGAACGAAGGCTTCGATGGGGCCGCCGCCCTCGCCGTCGATGGTGACCAACTGCTCGGACGCCTCGATGCGGGCGACGCACCGTTGCTCGGCGCGGTGTCCAGTCAGCACGTCAAAGTCAACCAGCCGGTAGGGACCGCCCTCCACGGCGTACTCATCAAGCAGTGCCTGGTGGATTTCCTGGGCCTTGATTTCCCGGTCGAGGGTCTCGGTCAGCTTTTGGACGACGCCGCTGAACTCCTTGAGCATCTCCCGGGGCAGAATGATGCCGTAGAACTCCTCGAGCAGGAAGCCGACGCCGCCCTTGCCCGACTGGCTGTTGACGCGCACGGTTTCCTTGTAGGACGAACCCACGTCGCCGGGGTCGATGGGCAGGTAGGGCACTTCCCAATGGTCCGGATCGACCTGCGCCATGCCCTTCTTGATGGCGTCCTGGTGGGAGCCCGAGAAGGCCGTGAACACCAAGTCGCCTGCGTAGGGGTGGCGTTCGTGCACGGGCAGCTTGTTGATGGCCTCCACGGTTTGGCGGATGCGAGGCATGTTGCGGAAGTCCAATTCCGGGTCCACGCCTTGGCTGAAGAGGTTCATCGCCATGGTGACGATGTCGCAGTTGCCGGTGCGCTCGCCGTTCCCGAACAGGGTGCCCTCAACCCGCTCGGCGCCCGCCAGCAGCGCCAATTCGGTGGCGGCGATGCCGGTGCCCCGGTCATTGTGGGTGTGCAGGCTGACCACCGCCTTGTCGCGGTGCGGGAAGCGGCTGGCGAACCACTCGATCTGGTCGGCATAGACATTTGGCGTGGCCATTTCCACGGTGGACGGGAGATTGACGATCATCGGCTTCTCGACCGTCGCGCCCCACTGTTCCGCCACGGCGGTGCAGATGTCCACGGCGAAGTCGAGTTCCGTGCCCGTGAAGCTCTCCGGCGAGTATTCGAAGGTGATGTCGGAATCCAGGGCCGCAAGACCCGCCTTGACCAAGGAGACGCCCTTCACCGCGAGGTCGATGATGCCTTGGCGGTCCATCCCGAACACTACCCGCCGCTGCAACTCCGAAGTGGAGTTGTACAGATGGAAAATGACCTCGGGCGCGCCGGCCAATGCTTCCACGGTTCGCTCAATGAGCTCCTCACGCGCTTGACACAGCACTTGAATGGCGACGCCATCGGGAATGCGGCCTTCGTCGATGATGCGGCGAATGAAGTCGAAGTCCGGCTGCGACGCCGCCGGGAAGCCAACCTCGATTTCCGCAAAGCCGACCTCGAGCAACAGGTCGAACATGCGCAGCTTTTCCTGCACGTTCATGGGATCGATCAAGGCCTGGTTGCCGTCCCGCAGATCCACGCTGCACCAGCGCGGCGCGCGTTCAAGGGTCCGGCCCGGCCATTGCCGGCCGGGCAGGTCGATGGGCGCAAACGGGCGGTACTTGTGGAACGGCATCGCGCCGCCGGCACGGCTGCGCGGTTGATGGGAAGATGATTGCGGCTCGCTGGCTGCGGCAGACTCGCTCATGGCCAAGACTCCTGCGGATGGATCGGGGCTTTGGGTTAAGGCGGGCAGTTGCCCTTTTTGGAGGTGAGTGTGCCGGCTACGCCGGCAGCAGGAGGCGCAAGTGCAGGCCTTGCAGGCGCAGGTCTTGCGGACGCAAGGAAGGGTCTTGGAAGAGGATCTTGTTCACGCGGCGCACTATCCCGATGCGGGACGGGGTTGTCAAGGGGGAATTTGGGCGGGACTTTAGCGGTGTCTAGCTCACCACCCGCCTCGCGTTGCGGAACAATCGCAGCCAAGGGCCGTCCTCGCCCCAAGACGGGTCCGACCAAGCGTTCTGAACGGTGCGGAACACGCGTTCCGGATGCGGCATCAGGATCAGCACCCGCCCATCCGCCGCCGTGACGCCCGCCAAGCCGTCCTCCGAACCGTTGGGGTTGGCTGGGTAGGCTTCGGACACTTGATGGTGGGTGTCCACGTATTGCGCCGCGACCAAGCCTGATGAGGTGAGTTGCCCAAGGTCGCCCGGTTCGTCGAATTCTGCACGGCCTTCGCCGTGGGCGACCGGCACCGGCAGGACGCTGCCCGCCATGTCGGCCAGCCAAGGCGATGCGCTGGGGTTGATGCGCACCAGCACGTTGCGTCCCTCGAACTGCTCTGAACGGTTGCGCACGAACCGTGGCCAAGAATCCGCGCC
The DNA here is from genome assembly GCA_009843635.1 of Gammaproteobacteria bacterium. GTDB lineage: Bacteria > Pseudomonadota > Gammaproteobacteria > Pseudomonadales > Azotimanducaceae > Azophilus. The sequence goes on along the minus strand of VYDB01000017.1, from coordinate 11,249 downwards.
CGGAATCAACGCCTTGAGATGGGCCATCATCTGGCAGCCGTTGCAGACGCCAAGCGCCAAGCGGTCCGCCATAAAGAAGGCCTCGAAGGCGTCGCGCACCGCTTCGTGATACAGGATGCTCTTCGCCCAGCCGCCACCGCCACCTAGCACGTCGCCGTAGGAAAAACCGCCGCATGCGGCCAGCACGGGGAAGTCGAGCAGGGACACCGCCCCGGAAATGAGATCCGTCATGTGGACATCCACGGCGGCAAACCCGGCGCGGTCGAAGGCTGCCGCCATTTCCAGTTGCCCGTTAACACCCTGTTCCCGAAGCACGGCAATGCGCGGACGCGGCTGGCCGACGGTGAAGGCAGGTGCCTCAACCGACTGTGGATCAAACGTCAGCTTGGCCGAGAGCCCCGGATCAACTGCGCTGACGCCGGCATACTCTTCATCAGCGGCTTGGGAATTGTCGCGCAGGCGCTGCATCCGATGGCTCGGCTCGGCCCATCGGCGCTGCCACGCGGCTCGCTCCGCGTCCACCGCTAAGCTGCCTCTATGACGGATGCATAACCATTCGTCGGCGCGCACGGCACCAAGATCAACCACCCTCACCCCCGCGTCCTCGTAGGCGGCTGTCACCTGGGCGACTTGGGCGTCGGCAACCTGCACCACCCACCCTAGTTCCTCCGCAAACAGCGCGGCCAGCAAGTTCTCATCCTCGATGTCGATGTCCCAACCAACCCGTCCAGCAAAGGCCATTTCCGCCAAGGTGGCGATCAGCCCGCCATCGGATCGGTCGTGGTAGGCCAGCAGCGCCCCCTCCCGGTTGAGCGCCGCCGTGGCGCGCAAAGCGCCAGCCAGCGCCGATGCGTCGTCCAGGTCGGGACACTGATCGCCGAGTTGCCCGAAGCACTGGGCCAAGGCGCTGCCGCCAAGACGCGCTTTCCCATCGCCTAAGTCCGCCAGCAGCAACCTGGAAGGCACCTGCTGGAGCACCGGCGTCAGCGTCCGCCGCACGTCGATCACCGGCGCGAAGGCCGACACGATCAGGGTCATCGGCGAGACGACGCTGCGCTCATCGCCATTCTCCTGCCAGCGGGTGCTCATGGACAGGCTGTCCTTGCCGACCGGCACGGCGATGCCGAGTTCGGGGCACAGCTCAAGGCCTACCGCCTGCACCGCGTCGAACAGCGCCTGCTCCTCTCCATCACGGCCCGCCGCCGCCATCCAATTGGCAGAGAGAACCACCCGTTCAAGTTCGGCCACGTCGGCAGCAAAAAGGTTGGTCAGCGCCTCCGCAACGGCCAAGCGGGCGGAAGCCGCCGGGTCGATCAGGGCGATGGGCGAGCGCTCGCCCATCGCCATCGCCTCGCCGCGATAGGTGCGGTAGCCCGCCAAGGTCACCCCCACATCGCTGACCGGCGTCTGCCAAGGCCCCACCATCTGCTCGCGAGCCACGAGGCCGGTGATGCTGCGGTCGCCAATGGTGATCAGGTATTGCTTGCTGGCCACCGCCGGGAAGCCGAGCACCCGATCAATGGCATCCGCCAGCGCCACATCGGTCAAGCTGAGCGGCGTCAGCGCAGGCGCCGATCGAGTGATGGTCCGATGCAGCGCCGGCGGGCTGCCAAACAGCACCGAGAGCGGCATCTCAACCGGGCGGTTGCCGAAGGAATCGTCCTGCACCAGCAACGTCTGATCTTCGGTGGCCTCGCCGACCGCCGCCCAAGGACAGCGCTCGCGCTCGCAAAGCGCCGCGAATTCGTCCAAGCGCGCCGCAGCGACGCCCAAGACGTATCGCTCCTGGGCCTCGTTGCACCAAATCTCCGCAGGCGACATGCCGGGGTCGGCATTGGGCACCTTGCGCAACTCGAAGCGCCCGCCGGTGCCAGCGTCCTTGACCAGTTCCGGCAGGGCGTTCGACAGCCCGCCCGCACCCACATCGTGAATCAGCAAAATGGGGTTCTCGTCGCCCAAGGCCGTGCAGGCGTCGATGACCTCCTGGCAGCGGCGCTGCATCTCCGCGTTGTCCCGCTGCACCGAGGCGAAGTCCAGCTCCGACGAACTCGCGCCCGACGCCATGCTTGATGCCGCGCCGCCGCCCAAGCCGATGAGCATGGCCGGCCCGCCGAGCACCACGAGCTGTGTGCCCGGCGCAAAGTTCTCGGCCTGCACATGGTCGGGCCGAACCGTGCCGAGGCCCCCGGCGATCATCACCGGCTTGTGGTAGCCGCGCACCACTTGGGGATTGCCAGGATCAGGTTGCTCAAAGGTGCGGAAGTAGCCGCCGAGGCCCGGACGACCGTACTCATTGTTGAAGGCCGCCGCGCCTATGGGGCCTTCCAGCATGATGTCGAGCGCCGAGGCCATCGTCTCCGGCTTGCTGGTGCCGATTTCCCAGGGTTCCGGGCAGTCGGGGATGTTCAGGTGGGAGGTGGTGAACCCGGTCAGCCCTGCCTTGGGCTTGGAGCCTCGGCCCACCGCGCCCTCATCCCGAATCTCGCCACCGCTGCCGGTGGCTGCCCCCGGATAGGGCGCGATGCCGGTGGGATGGTTGTGGGTCTCCACCTTCATCAGCACCGGCGCATCCTCTTCCACGTAGAGGTACTGATGAGAGCGGGGATCGGCCATCCAACGCTGATTGCGCGGTCCGGCGATCACTGCCGCGTTGTCGGCATAGGCGCTTAGGATGCCAAAGCCGTTGGTGGCGCGGGCGGTGTTGCGAATCATGGCGAACAGGGACTGATCCACGAGCTGGCCGTCGATGGTCCAGCCGGCGTTGAATATCTTGTGTCGGCAGTGCTCGGAGTTCGCTTGGGCGAACATCATCAGTTCGACGTCCGTCGGGTCGCGTCCCAAGTCGGTGAACGCATCGGCCAAGTAGCGGACTTCCACCGGCGCCAATGCCAAGCCGAGATCCCGGTTGGCCGCCTCGAGCGCCGCCTGCCCCTCGTTCAGCACTGGAATTCGCGCCAAAGGCCTTGGCGGCTGGGTCTCAAACAGCCGCTCGAACGCCGCCTCGTCCATGGGCGCCTCGGTCATTCGGTCGTAGAGCCGCCCAACCAAGGGCCTATCCATCCCCGGCGCGGCATACCAGCGTACGCCCCGCTCCACCCGAACCACCTTGTCGAGCCCGCAAATCTGGAAGATGTCCGTGGCCTTGCTCGACCAAGGCGAAATCAGCCCCGCCCTCGGCATGACGGTGGCGACCTGCACGGCATCCGGGCGAGACGCCAAGGACGCTGGAAGGCCCCGCTGCGGACCATACTGCAGCAGGCTCCGCGCCCGCTCCGTTTCAGCGGCGTCCAGCGGTTGAGCAAGGTGCAGGACGTGCACGTACTCCGCATACAAAGCGTCGAGCCGCAAGGGCTCCCGGAGCTTGCGCAACGCGAATTCGGACAGCGCAGGCGGACCCGGCAGCGCCAACACTTCGGTCATGGGGAAACTCCCTGTTCCAAGACCACAATCAGCCCGAATGCAGTCGGTCCATAAGCCGCGGCAGCGACATGACCTGCACACTGTTGCCCACGGGAAACTCATCGTCGCCGCCATAGACAACGACTTTGCGCGTTGCGCCCACGTCATCGCAGGTTTGGCTGAAGTGCTTGCCGAGCTTCGGGGCGAGGCCGTGCTTGATCTCCACAGCCCAGATTTCGGACGACGGCATTTTGACCACTAGATCGACCTCTGCTCCGGCGGCCGTTCGGTAAAAGCGGACTTCCGATCGGGCCGGCAGGACCGAGAGGACGTTTTCAATCACGAAGCCCTCCCAACTCTTGCCCAAGACCGGATTGGACAACAGTTCATCATGGTTGTTGATGCCCAATAAGCGGTGCAGGATGCCGCTGTCGCGAACGTAGTAGCGGGGTGACTTGACCAATCGCTTCTTGACGTTGGCATGCGAAGGCTCAAGACGCCTGACTAACAGCAGATCCGTCAGAATGTCGACATAGTGGCTTACCGTCTTGGCATCGACTTCCAGATTCGCTGCCAGCTTGGCGTGGTTGATGGCCTCGCCTTGCAAATGGCCCAGCATCGTCCAAAGCCGACGCAGCCGAGCGGCGGGGACACGGAACCCCATCTGCGGGACATCGCGCTCCAAATAGGTGCGAACCAAGTTTTCAAGCCAGTCCATGGCCAGATCGTCATCCGCCGCAAGATAGCTCTCCGGGAAGCCGCCCCGCAGCCAAAGCGTCCGCCGATCCGGTGGACTGTGATCCACCTCCGCCAGATTCAAGCCGCTCATTTCGATGTAAGCGATCCGGCCCGCCAAGCTCTCCGATGACTGATGCATCAAGTCCATGGATGCCGACCCGAGCAGCAGGAACTGACCCGCCCTGCGGCCCTGCTGGCGATTTTCGTCAATCAGCCCCCGCAGTACGGGAAACAATTCCGGGCTGCGCTGCATTTCGTCCAGAACAACCAGCTTGTCGGCATGGGCTCTCAGGTAGCTGGTAGGGTCGCTGAGCTTCAGCAAATCCTCGGGGGCTTCCAAATCGAGATAAATCGACGGGGTGTCTTGGGCAATGGCCTTCGCGAGGGTCGTCTTGCCGACCTGACGTGCGCCAAGCAGCACCACCGCAGGCACTTGAGCGATGGTTGCTCGGAGCCTTTCTTTGATTTGGCGCTTCAACATACCTTGCATTTTAGGAGGTATATTCCAGATTTACAGGGTATTTGAGGTCTATCGGCAACATCCAAGCACTCGTCACGGTCGCCGATCCTCGAAGAACGCGCGCATTAGGGCTGCGCAGTCCGTCGCCATCACGCCGCCTTTGACGGCGACCCGATGGTTTTGGGCCGGGTTTTCCAACACCCGGCTGCGACTCTGAACCGCTCCGGCTCGGGGCTCCAAGGCCCCAAACACCAGGCGCTCGATGCGGGCGTGAACGAGTGCGCCCGCGCACATGGTACAGGGTTCCACGGTGACGTAGAGAGTGGCGCCGGGCAGGCGGTAGTTGCCCCGTGCTGCGCCCGCGGCGCGCAGGGCCACGATTTCCGCGTGGGCGCTGGGGTCGCAGTCTTCGATGACCCGGTTGCGGCCCCGGCCGAGCAGAACATTGTTGGCCAAATCCACCACCACTGCCCCCACAGGCACTTCCCCGCAGCTAGCGGCCTCTTCGGCTAGGATGAATGCCTGCGCCATCCAGGCGAGGTCCGCTGCCGCTACTCCCACTCGATGGTCGCCGGTGGTTTGCTGGAAATGTCGTACACCACCCGGGAGACCTGCGGCAGCTCGTTGATGATCCGGGCCGAGACCTGCTCCAGGAGGTCGAAGGGCAGCCTCGCCCAACGCGCGGTCATGAAGTCCACCGTCTCCACCGCCCGCAAGGCGATGACGTGTTCATAGCGGCGGGCGTCACCGACCACGCCTACGGACTTCACCGGCAAGTAAACGGCGAACGCTTGGCTGACCTGATCGTAGAGGCCCGCCGCGCGCAATGCTTCCAGAAAGATGGCGTCCGCCTCCCGCAGCACGTCGGCATACTCGGGCTTCACTTCGCCGAGCACGCGCACCGCCAGTCCCGGTCCTGGAAACGGGTGGCGACGGATCAGGCTGTCCGGCAAGCCGAGCCGGGCGCCCACGCTGCGCACTTCGTCCTTGAACAGTTCACGCAGGGGCTCCACCAGCTTGAGCGCCATGCGCTCCGGCAGCCCACCGACGTTGTGGTGGGACTTGATAACGTGGGCATTGCCGTGAACGCTGGCAGCGGATTCGATCACGTCGGGGTAGATAGTGCCCTGCGCAAGCCAACAGACGCCGTCAATCTCTTTCGCCACCCGCTCGAAGACGTCGATGAAAGTCTCGCCAATGGCCCGCCGCTTGGCTTCGGGTTCATCGACTCCACCCAAGCGGGCGTAGAACTCCCGGCGAGCATCCACGGTGACCAGGTTGAGGTTGGGTGCGTTGGAAGGTGCTTCGCCGGAAGCAAACGCGGCCTCCACTTCCGCCCGCTCGTTCTTGCGCAGCAAGCCGTTGTCAACGAACACGCAAGTGAGCTGATCGCCGATGGCCCGGGCCAGCAGCGCGGCCACCACGCTGGAATCCACGCCGCCTGACAGGCCAAGCACCACCCTATCGCCGCCCACCTGCTGCCGCACCCGTTGTATGGCGTCATCGATGATGTTGTCCGCCGTCCAAGCGCTCTCGCAACCGCAGATGGCGTGCACGAAGTGGCGGTATATGGCCTCGCCCTGATCGGTGTGGGTGACTTCGGGATGGAACTGCAGGCCGTACCAGGGTGCCTGCTCATGCTCCATGGCGGCCACTGGAGCGCTGTCCGTCGATGCGGTGACTCGAAAACCCGACGGCGCCGACACGACCTTGTCGCCATGGCTCATCCACACCGGCAGGCCGCCTTGCGCATTGAGTTCAATTGCCGACAGCAGCCGCGACGGGGTGCGCACCAAAATCTCCGCCGGACCAAACTCCCGCTTGGCGGACGCCGCCACCTGCCCGCCGAAGTGCCTGGCCATCGCTTGCATGCCATAGCATATGCCGAGCACCGGCACGCCGAGTTCAAACAGGCCCTCCGGAATGGGTGGCGCCGCGGCTTCGGTAACCGATTCCGGCCCGCCGGACAGGATGATGCCTTGGGCGCCAAAGGCGGCGATGGCCTCGATGCCCGCGTCGTAGGAGAGGATTTCCGAATAGACGCCCGCCTCACGCACCCGCCGGGCTATGAGTTGGGTGTATTGCGAACCGAAATCGACAATGAGCAGCCGTTCGTCCCGGAGCCGCCCGGCCGCCCGAGGGGCGGCTTGAAGAGGCGTTGGCATCAGCCGTTAACGGAGAGGGTAATTCGGCGCTTCCTTGGTGATCGTCACGTCGTGAACATGGCTCTCGGCCACGCTCGCGGCGCTGATGCGAACGAACTCCGGGCTGGCGCGCATGGTTTCGATGTCGGCGGAGCCCGTATAGCCCATGGAAGCCTGCAGGCCGCCGATCAATTGGTGGATGATCGGACCCACCGGACCGCGGTAGGGGACTCGGCCCTCAATGCCCTCCGGCACCAGTTTGCGCCCATCGCCCTCCACTTCCTGGAAGTAGCGATCGCTGGAGCCGTAGCGCTCGCCCATCGCGCCTAGGGAGCCCATGCCCCGGTAGGACTTGTAGGTCCGGCCCTGGTAGAGTTCCACCTCGCCGGGCGCTTCATCCGTGCCAGCGAGCAGGCTGCCCACCATCACCGAACTGGCACCCGCGGCAATCGCCTTGGCCAAGTCCCCGGAATAGCGTATGCCGCCGTCCGCGATGACCGGCACGTCCACTTCGCTGGCCGCCGCCACCGCTTCGGAAACCGCCGTGATCTGCGGCACGCCGATGCCGGCCACCACTCGGGTCGTGCAGATGGAGCCGGGGCCAATTCCCACCTTGATGGCGTCCGCCCCCGCCGCCAGCAGAGCCGCGGCCCCAGCCCGCGTGGCGACGTTGCCGCCGATCACCTGCATCTTCGGATAGCGCTGCTTGATGAGGCTGACCCGATCGAGAACGGTTTGCGCATGGCCGTGGGCAGTGTCGACCACAATCACGTCGGCACCCGCCTCGATGAGCGCATCGACCCGATCGTCAGTGTCCGCAGCGGTGCCAACCCCGGCCCCAACCCGCAGTTGGCCCGCTTCATCCTTGCAGGCGTTGGGATAGGCTTGAGACTTGTGGATGTCCTTGACCGTCACCATGCCCTTCAACTCAAAGGCGTCGTTGACCAGCAGCACCTTCTCGATGCGATGCCGGTGCAGCAGCTTGGTGACTTCGTCAAAGCTGGCGTTCTCCGGCGCGGTGACCAGCCGCTCCTTGGGAGTCATCACCTGCCGCACCTTCGCATCCAGGCGCTTCTCAAAGCGCACGTCCCGGGCGGTGACGATGCCCACCAACCGGTCGCCTTCCACCACCGGCACGCCGGAGATGCGATTGTCCTGGGTCAAGGCAATGAGATCGGCCACCGTACTGCCCGGCGTGATGGTGATCGGGTCGCGAATGATGCCGGTTTCGAACTTCTTCACGGCCCGCACTTCATGCGCTTGGGCCTCAACGCTCATGTTCTTGTGCACCACGCCAATGCCCCCCTCCTGAGCGATGGCTATGGCCAGCCGCGCCTCGGTCACCGTGTCCATGGCGGAGGAGACGAGCGGAATGTTGAGGTGGATCTCCCTAGTTAAGCGGGTCTTTAGATCAACGTCGGAAGGCAGGAGCCGGGAATGGGCAGGGAGCAGCAGTACATCGTCAAAAGTGAGCGCATCCTGAGCGATTCGCAACATTTGGGCAACCCCGCAAAAGCAGCATATTACTGACCTAGCGGGAGGCTGTAAACTCCCTGTAGAATGCGCAGTCTTAGTTTTGGCATCGCGGCTTGGCCGTGCCGCTTTGGCCGCCGTGAGCAACACAGCAAGGAGCCGTTTCGTGATCAAGAGGATTGCCAAGTTATCCCTACTGGCCTTGGGCTTGGGAGCAGCCGCCATGGCCGCTGCGGAACTGAAGATCGCCGTCTTGGACACCCAGCGGGCGCTGGTGTCCAGCGAGGAGGCCAAGGCCCTTCTGGAGCAGGCGCAAAGCGAACTCAAGAAGGAGGAGGAGGAGGTCAATGCGCTCGGCGCCGAAATCCAGGCATTGCAGGAAAAGCTGCAAACGGATGGCGAGGTCATGAGTCCAACCGAGCAGCGCAAGGCGCAGAAGGACATCGAGGACAAGCGCATCGACTACGAGTTTCTGGTCAACAAGCTGCAAAAAGCCCTGCAGGACCGCCGCCAGGACCTGCTGCAGGTGATGGTGCCGAAGGTGGATGCGGTGCTTAAGGATCTCATCGAGCTGGAAGGCTACGACCTCATCATGGAGCGCGCCAACCTCCGCTACGTCAATCCCAAGCACGACATCACCCGCCGGGTGACGGAAAAGCTGAACCAGAAGCGCGACGCGCCGAGTTCGTGACCGGCAGCTATCGCCTCGATGAACTGGCCGAGCGATTGGACGGCCAGGTCGTCGGCGATGCGGATGTTGCGATTTCCGGCTTAGGGGCCCTGCCTTCGGCGGCGCCGGGCCAACTCACCCACCTTTCCAACCCGGCCTATCGGCGGGACTTGCCCAAGACCAAGGCGTCAGCGGTCATTCTCCGCGATCGCGACTTGGCGCTTTGTCCCACCAACGCCATCGTGGTTGCTGATCCCTATTTCGCATTCGCCTTAGCCTCGCGCCTTTGGGAGCGTCCACCGCAGCTCAACGCCGGCATTCACGCCAGCGCCCGAGTTGACGCCAGCGCCGTCATCGACCCAGCGGCGCGCATCGGCCCCGGGGTGGCAATTGGATCGGAAACCACGGTGGCCGGCAACGTGGCGATTCACGCCAACGCCGTCGTCGGCGACCGCTGCCAACTTGACGTAGGCGTGCGCATCATGGCCAACGCCACCCTCTATGACGACGTCAAAATCGGCGCGCACTCCGTGGTGCACGCCAACGCCGTGCTCGGCGCCGACGGCTTCGGATTCGCCCGCAGCAGCGACGGCGCCTTGGCGCCCATCGCCCAACTCGGCGGCGTGACGATCGGTCGGGACGTGAGCATCGGGGCAGCCACCACTGTCGATCGGGGCGCTATCGAAGACACCCTTATCGAGGACGGCGTCAAGATAGACAATCAAGTGCAAATCGGCCACAACTGCCGCATCGGCGCCCACAGCGTGATCTGCGGCTGCGTGGGAATCGTCGGCAGCACCGAAATCGGCCGAGGCTGCGTTTTGGCCGGCATGGTTGGCGTCGGCGGAGATCAACCGATCCGCATCTGCGATGGCGTCACCATCAGTGGCTGCACCCATGTATCGCGGTCGATCTCCGAGCCCGGCACCTATTCCGGAGGCGTCTTGCACAACGCCGCGACCGCTTGGAAGCGCAACGCCCTGCGCTTCCAAAATCTCGATGCGCTGGCCCGCCTTGCCGCCAAGCTGGATCGGCGGGTCACCGAACTGGAAAAGTTCGACCGATGAGCGATTCAATCGTGAGCATGGACGACCTGTTCAAGTATTTGCCGCACCGTTACCCGTTTCTGCTCGTTGACCGGATCACGGCGCTGACGCCGGGAGAATGCGTCAAGGGCTACAAGAACGTCACCATCAACGAGCCCTTCTTCAGCGGCCACTTCCCTAACTACCCCATCATGCCGGGGGTGCTCATCGTCGAGGCCATGGCGCAGCTGTCCGGGGTGCTGGCGATGGTGACGAAGGACCAGGAAGCGAAGGACCTGATCTTCTACTTGGCGGGAACTGACAACACCCGCTTCAAGCGCCCCGTGGTGCCCGGCGACCGCCTCGACATGGAAAGCGAAATCCTCGTCGAGCGCCGCACGGTGATGAAATTCGCTTGCCGGGCGTATGTGGACGGTGAACTCGCCTGCACTTCGGACATTCTTTGCGCGGGCCGCAAGCCATGACTTCCCGATGATTGACGCCCGCGCCATCATCGACCCCTCCGCCCAACTCGGCGACGGCGTCGAAGTCGGGCCTTGGACCCTCATCGGGCCGGACGTCGTGATCGGCGACGGCTGCGTCATCGGGCCGCACGCCGTCATCAAGGGACCCACCCGCATGGGTGCGGGCAACCGCATCTTTCAGTTCGCCACCATCGGCGAGGACACCCCGGCGTTGGCTTACCGCGGCGAGCCCACCCGTCTGGAAATCGGCGACGGCAATGTCTTCCGTGAAGGCGTCACCGTGCATCGGGGCATGGAGCAGGGCCAGGGTGCGACCATCGTCGGCAGCCATGGGCTGTTCATGGCCTATGTCCACATCGGCCACGACTGCACGGTGGGGGACCACGTCATCATGGCCAACAACGCCTCGGTGTCCGGTCATTGCACGGTGGGCGACCACGCCAACTTCGGCGGCTACGCGGGGGTGCCGCAATTCCGCGCCATAGGCGCACACGCCCACATCGCGGGAATGAGCTTGGTGCTCAAGGACGTGCCGGCCTATGTCACCGTGGCGGGCAACCCAGCCGCAGCGGTGGGCATGAACGTCGAGGGGATGCGCCGGCGGGGCTATGCCCCGGAACTCATCGGCATCCTGCGCGGCGCCTTCAAGACCCTGTACCGCTCTGGCCTCACCGCGGAGGAGGCTTGCCAGCAACTGCGGCGGGAACACGCCGACTGCCCGGAAGTCGAGCGCTTCGTCGCCTCCGTGGAGGCGTCGGAAGTCGGTGTCATTCGGCCGCGGCGAGGCTCGGACTAGCTATTTCTGTAACTACTCGCACCCCCGCGCCTTTGGCTGACGCCTGAGTGGGGGGGCAT
>VYDB01000086.1 GCA_009843635.1 Gammaproteobacteria bacterium | reverse complement strand
GAGCTTCCCCGAAACCCGCCTCCTTCAGGCTCATTTCCTTATTGGAAAACACTACCTGCGCGAACCTGCGCGAACCTACGGCTCGCGTTGGAGTTTCGCTAACGCGGAACCCTGCCAGCATCGAGTGCCGGCTAACGCTTAGGTCCAGACGCTGCCGCCTCGGTTATACTGGCCCACTCCCCTGAGTGGCCACCATATGCCCGGTTTGGATGACAGCGTCGAGCAGCTTGCCGCCCTGCTGGCCGATGCGCAGCGAATCGTCTTCTTCACCGGAGCAGGCATCAGCACCGAGTCCGGCATCCCGGACTTCCGCAGCCCCGGCACCGGCTTGTGGAACCAGATCAAGCCCATTCAGTTCCAGGACTTCATCGGCTCCGAGGAAGTCCGCACCGAGTCTTGGCGCCGGCGCTTCACCGGCGAGCGGCTGATGGAGAACGCCCAGCCCAACAAGGGCCATCTAAGCGTCGCCCGCTTAGTCGAGGAAGGCCGTTGCTTGGCGGTGATTACGCAAAACGTGGACAATCTGCACCAAGATGCCGGGGTGCCCAAGGAGCAGGTCATAGAGTTGCACGGCAACGCCAGCTACGCCACCTGCCTGTCCTGCGGCATACGCTATGAACTCGGCGATCTGGAGCGTCAATTCAAGCAACTCGGGCGCGTCGAGCCGTGCGGGCGCTGCGGCGGCATCATCAAGTCGGCCACCATATCCTTCGGTCAGGCGATGCCGGAACAGGCCATGCTGCGCGCCCAAGCGGCCGTAGAGGCGTGCGACCTGATGGTCGTCGCCGGCTCCTCGTTGGTGGTCTATCCGGCGGCCGGATTCCCGGAACACGCCAAGCGCCTCGGCGCCAAGCTCGCGATCGTCAACCGCGAGGAGACGCCATTGGACGCCTTGGCCGATCTGGTGGTTCGGGGGGAAATCGGCCCGGCGATGTCGTTCGCCGTAGGTATAAACTAAGCCTTGACTTCAGCGGATGGTCAGTGCGCTGCGCACCAGCCATCGGTCAATCTGCCGTCGCCCGGTCGCCAGCCGGTCGCTGGGAGGCCCCCCCACTTCCAAGTAGGGATGCGGTCCGTCGGCCAAAGCCCGTTGATAGCGGCGGTGCAGGCCCGAGCGTTCGCCGCCGCTCTCGCGCAGGGGGTCAGGCGCCCAGGGGACGTCCGGCCGGGTGAGCAGATAGGCGCGCGCGGAGCGGCCCGCCAGCGCCGCCGCGAGTTCCTCGGGCAGGGCCCCAAACTTGACCTGCCACCAAATCTGAATGACCAGAAGATCCGTGTCACAAACGACCAACTGAGGCGATCCGCTGAGCGCTTCGCGTTCTAGGCGCACCTGCTCCCGGGCGATGGCCAAGACTTCCTCCGGGCCATAAGGGCAGTTTGGGGTCAATTGACACCGCGCGGCCTCCGGCACCAGCGGAGCGTTGTAGTGATTGGCCAAGGCGGTTGCCAAGGTCGTCTTGCCAGTGGATTCGGATCCGGTGAGGCAGACGATAAGCGGATCAGTGCGCATGCCCAAGTAGACCTAGTGCTCCATCAAGCGGTATTCATCGACCGTCCATCATACAGGCACGAGATTGCGGCCTGTGGCAAAATGGGGAGTTGAGTTAGGAGGCAACGCCGCACCATGGCCAAGCGCATCGCCATTGTTGAGGACGACCCGGACCAGCGGGCGAACTACCGTGACGCCATCACCAAGAAGGGCTATGAAGTGGTCGCCTACGGCAGCCGCCGGGAAGCCTTGGAGCGGATGGACGGCGATCTGCCTGATCTGGTCATACTCGACATCATCCTCGGCGACGAGGTGGATGCGGGCTTTCAGCTCTGCCGGGAACTGCTCTTCAAGTCCCCTTCCCTGCCGGTCATCTTTCTGACCGAACGCATCAACGAGATCGACAAGATCTCAGGCCTCCGGCTGGGTGCTTGGGACTACCTGCCCAAGCCCATTTCCCTCGACTACCTGGCGGAGCGGATCTCCTCGCTGCTCAGAATCAACGAGGTGCGCGCCGAGAACGCGGAGCGTGAGAGCTCCACGGCCCGAAAAATCGGTCATCTCACCCTCGACCAGGACGCGCTGCTGGTTTCCTGGAAGGGCCAACGCATCGATCTCTCGGGCACCGAGTTCCGAATGCTGGCCAAGCTGGTGCGAGTGCCGGGCCACGCCGTCAGTTACGAAACCCTCATGAACGCCACCATGCAGAGCTTGGTGACCAACAACACCATCAACACCCACATGCGCAACATTCGCAAGAAGTTCGAACGCTTGGACGCCAACTTCGCCTGCATCAAGAGCGAGTACGGATTCGGCTACCGATGGCTGCCGCCTTAGCCAAAAGGCTCAATCCCTTGCGCGGCCCGCGCATCGGCACCAAGTTGATGCTGCTGAGCCTCACCCTGTTGGTCGTGCCTTGGTTCAGCTACCGCCAGCTGCTGGAGATGGAGCGGCTGTTGGTGCAAGGCCAATCCCAAGCCCAGTTGCTGACGGCCGAAGGCATCTCCACCCTGTTCAACGGCCGTGAGGATCTATTCAACGATCTGCCGGTGACCATCGAGGACTACGAGTCCCTGTTCGCTCACCCCCTCGAGGGCAACATCCGCCTTGACGGACGCTACGACGATTGGGGCGAGGGGGCCGAGGACCGGCTCTTGAGCTTTGGGCCGGCCACGTCCGACGACGGCGCGTTTCAACTACTGCTCGGGGAACGCGCTGGCCAATTGCATCTGTTCGTTCAAGTCAGGGACTCCGACATCGTCTACCGCGACCCGGAATACCTGCGCTTGGACACCGCCGACCATGTGCGCCTGTCCTACATCGGCTCGGACGGCGAAGACGGCCGCATCGGCTTGGTATTCGCTGAACCCGGGGTCGTCACCGCTTACGCCATGGACGGGGATTGGCGATTCGCCACCGCTGGCACCGCCGAAGCGGACGTGCTGGGCTTCGTGGAAGTGGGCGAGTCCGGTTGGTCGATGGAGTTTCGCCTGCCCTTGGATCGCTTGGGCTCACGCCGCTACTTCGGGGTCTCGGTCGCCGACGTGGATGATCCCGTTGCCCGGGCACCGCTCAAACTGGCGCAGACCCTGCCCAAGGCCGGCAAGGAAAGCTTCAACCTGATCGTGCTGCGCTCCCCGGAAGTGCTCAACATCATAGAAGGGCTTGGCTATTCCGGAGCCCGCATTCTGGTCATTGATGCCCAACAGCGGGTACGGGCCGAAACAGGCACCCCGCTCTTGGATGCGGCTGGCCCCAGCCCGGACGAAAGCAATACGCTAGGCTTGCTCCACCAAGGCTTTGAAGCGATGCGGCCCGTTCTGCACCGTCTGAGCACCTTCGAGTCCTTGGAGACGGAGCGCAGCGGCCGATCGGATGAAGGCACCGCCGCAGACATCATCAGCGCGACGCTCGCCGGCCGTCCGGCCGCCACCCGGCACACCTTGGACAATCAGCTTGAAGTCATCATGGCGGCGCATCCCATCGTCTCCAAGGATGCCGTGATCGGCACGGTCGTGGTGGAGCAGAACATCGACGACATCCTTAGCTTCCAGCGCGAGGCGCTCGAGCAGGTCATCCTGCTTTCGGTGGCCGCACTAATAGCGGTGTTTGCCGCCCTGCTGACATTCGCCGGGCGCCTCGCTTGGCGCATTCGCCAATTGCGCCGCGAGGCCAGCGCCGCCATCGACCAGCATGGGCGCCTGCGAGCGAGCGCTCTGCGAAGTGAAATTGACTCGGGTGACGAAATCGGGGACCTGGCCCGCAGCTTCTCCAACACGCTGTCCAAGCTGCATCAACACAACCACTTCCTGGAAAACATGCCGCGCACCTTGCGCCATGAAATCAACAATCCTCTCAACACGCTCAGCACTTCCCTGCAGAATCTCGCCGAGGAAAGCCCGGACGTTCAGGACAGCAAGTACTTGGCAAGCGCCAAGAACGGCGTCATCCGCATTGGCTCCATCGTGCAAAACCTCTCCGATGCGGCCAATCTGGAAGAGTCGCTGAAGGCCGAGGAGCTCGAAGTGGTCGATATCCAGAAGCTGCTCGAAAGCTACGTGGCCAACTGCGCCGCTGGCCACCGAGACTGTGAATTTGTCTTTCGCGGCTTGCGGGAACCCGCCTACGCGGAGGTGTCCGACTACCGAATCGAGCAATTGCTCGACAAGATCATCGACAACGCCATCGACTTTCACCGGACCGGCTCGCCGATCACTGTCCAGCTCGATGCCCAGCGCGACTACCTGCGCATCACGGTAGCCAACCGAGGACCCATCTTGCCGGACCAAGTGGGCAAGTCGGTGTTCGACTCCATGGTCAGCAACCGTGGGCCGCACAACCGGCTGCATTTCGGATTGGGCCTTTACGTGGTGCGCATCATCGCCGAGCACCACGGCGGCTTTGTGCGGGCGCTGAATCTAACGGACAACAGCGGAGTCGCCATCATGGTGCAACTGCCGCGCACTACAGTGGCAGAGCCGCGCATGGCCACCCACGCGGAGGTCACAGTTAAGGCGGCCGCTTCGCCGCCGTCATCCGCTCAGGCCAGTTGATAGGCCGCCTGCAAGTGAACGTCGCCATCCGCCTTCAGGGTGCCGTTGCCCACTAGGTGCTCCATGGAAGCCAGAACGCTGCGCGCCGCTGCCGGATACATGAATTCCGGCAGTTCGGTGTACATCATGGGCACCATGTCCTCGATGCGATGCACGCCCTTCTGGACGCATTCGATAATCTGCCGCTCCCTAGCCAAGCGGTGTTCGACGAACGCCCTAACGTGGGGCTTGGGATCATCGATGCAGGGTCCGTGGGTGGGCCAATACACCGCGTCGTCGCGTTCGAGCAGCCGGTCAAGGCTGGCCATGTAGGCGCCCATGTCGCCGTCTGGCGGCGAGATGATGCTGGTTGACCAGCCCATGACATGGTCGCCAGTGAACAGGGCTTTCGATTCCCGAAGCTGGTAGCACATGTGATTTGAAGTGTGGCCCGGCGTGTACACGCACTCCACGGACCAGTCGCCGCCGGTCAGCACGTCGCCGTCCCCCACCAATTCGTCGGGCTCGAACTCCATGTCGCCGCCCTCCTCGACCGGAACGCCCTGCTCCAGCTTGCCGGCACCGTGGGGACCGTAGGCGTAGGACTTGGCATCGGTGTGCGCCTGCAGAAGGCGGCAGCCCGGTGAGTGGTCCATGTGCGTGTGGGTGATGAGAATGTGGCTGATGGTCTCGCCTTCAAGCGCCTCCAGGAGATTTGCGATGTGCGCGCCGTCCGCCGGCCCTGGATCGATGACGGCCACTTCCCCGCTACCGAGAATGTAGGTGCCCGTGCCATAGAGCGTGAACGGACTGGGATTCTCGGCTATGACACGCCGAATGCCGGGTGCTATTTCGCTGACCTCCCCGTAGGAGAAGTCCAGCTCGCGCCGAAAGGGTATGCTGGTGGCCATTGGATGATGGCGCCCCGCTCAATGGGGGCGCAAGCATACTATATCTTGTGCTCTGGCTAACAAGCCCCAAATCATTGCCAGGACTCCCGCAGCGAGCGCCACTCCCCTTGGTCCGGCGTGACCGTCAGGGCGAGGTCCAAATAGTGGCGGGCGGGCTCCGGCAAACCCGCGGCAAAGGCCTCCTGGGCCACTTCGGCAAGACGGGCGGCGGCTTGGCCAAGCAACTCATCGGCGCGGGCATTGCCGGGGTCCAGCCGCTGCACGTCACGCAGCACTGCCACCGCATTGTGTTCCTGGGGTTCGGTGATGAAGCCCTGCGCCAAGAGGCGGCCAGCCTCCGCAAGCTTCTGGCTGATCGTCGCCAAGGCTTCAATTTCCTGATCGAGCCGAGTCTGGATTTCAAGCAGTGCCGCTGCCTCAATGCCGGCCGCGCTGGCTTGGTCGAGCAACCGCTCCACCGCGCCCAGATCGCCGCCTTCGAACATCTGGGTGGCCTTGTTCAGCAGTTGCGAAGTCACCTCGTTAAGGCCCTGCAAAGCGATGCCGTTGTCTGGAGCCGTCGCCAAGACCCGGTGATAAAGCTCGGCGGCGTTGCCGCCCGGCGGGTGCACGAGAAGGCCGCGGGCGCGCTGCGCACCGGCTTGCTGCAGCAACTCCTGGATGGCGCTGCGGGCGCGGCTGGCCTGCTGAATCTCCTCGCGCACCGCCTCCAGTATCGGCAGACCGCTATCGGCCGTGGCGGCTCGTTCCAAGTAAACGATGGCACCATCCACATCGCCTTGGCCCGCTGCCTCCCGCGCTAGTTCCGCATAGTGCTCCGCCAAGGCCGCCAACTCCGCGAGCGCTGCGGTATGTCCCGGCGCCAGCCGGACGATCTCCTGGTAGGCCTGGATGGCCACGGTGGCCGCCGGTATGCGCGACATGCCTTGGCTGCGCAACAGCGAGCGGGTGGAAGCCAGCAGGGTGTCCGCCGCTCGCCGGTTGCTGATCTGACGTCCTAGGTCCATCAAGCTGTAGTCATCCGGAAACACGACCGTCATTTCATTGAGCTTGGCTTCGGCGCTGCCGAGGTCGTTTTGCGCCAAGGCTTGGACGATGTCCTGCCGCCATTGGTCGGCTAGGCTGGCAATGGCTTGCGTGGCTTGGTTATGGGTGGCGTCAAGCTCCAAAACGCGGCGATAGCCAGCCACCAGAACGGCTAGGCTCTGCACGGGGTCTTCCCTGAGCGCTTGGGCGGCTACCCAAGCGCTCTGCACATTAGGGTCTTCCGCCAAGCCAATCTGCGCCATGAACGCAACCAAGCGCCACGACTGCCGTTCGACAAGATAGACGCCTCCGCCAATCAGCGCCGTGGCCAATCCAGCCGCCAGCAGCCAGCGGGGGAACCCGACGGAGTGCCGGTAGGCGCCGCGTTCATCGCGGATCGGCTCCCGCGAGGACAGTCCCGCGGCTTCGCCCACAGTCCGTATCTCCCCGCTGGAAACGGCGGCGGTCTTGATGGACAGTTCCGCCAACACACCAGAGCGTGCCACCGCCTCCAAGGCTTCCCGAAACGCTGCGCCGCTCTGGAACCGTCGATTCGGATCCTCCGCCAGGGCCTGGTCGAGCACCGGCTGCAGCATCTTCAAGTGGCCTGGCAACGCCGCTGGGGCATTGGCTTGGCCATTGGCGTCAGTGCGCAGCGCGTCGTGCGCCGCCTCCCCGGTCAACGCCTGGTAGAAGGTCTGCGCCAAGTCGAAAACATCTTCGCGATGATTGGCGGCGCTAACCCCACCCGGCGGCAATTGTCGGTCGCGTTCGCCAGGGTCAACCGAGCAATAGCCGGCCAAAACCACTTCGCTTGGAGATCTGAAGAGTATGTTTGCGGCGCTGATCCGCCCATGCGCAAGACCCTTCCCGCAGGCATGGTCCAAAGCGCCGCACAGGTCGCAGAAGGCGTTGACGAGCCGCTCGAGGCTCATGCCCCAAGCTAGATTCTCGCGGAGGTCGCCGCCCTCAATGTACTCCATGGCCAAGTAGAACCACTCGCCGTGAACGCCGGCCCGGTGGACATGCAATATGTTTGGATGGCGGAAGTCCGACTTGAGGGCCGGATGCCGCTCAAGCTCGCGCACCGCCTCGGGTGCCTCCGCCGTTCCTCTGCGCGCGACGGCCAGAGCCACGCGCTTGTAGGGGTGGGTCTGGGAGGCCAAGTAAAGCTCCGCACCCCCCGAACGCCCTAGCCGACGCTCAATCTGAAAGCCAGGAATGTTCACTGCGCACGGCTGCGCAGCCAGATCGGCCGCGCCTCACCCGCGACCAAGTGGCCGAGCACGAAATGGCCATCGGCGATGATCAACTCGCCATCCAAACTGGTGGCCAGACCATGGCCATGCGCCAAGCCATTGACGCAGCCCTCGCTGCTGAACATCCAGTAGCGGTCCTGGAGACGCAGGCGGCAGCGCTCATCCTCGGCGAGAGGCATGCGCATCTGCAGACCTTCATCCGTCCACTGCTGCAGTTCCATGGTGCCGTCGGGCTGCTCCTTGACGCCGTAGCCGTGCATTTTGTTGGCTCGGTACTGGCCGCGGAATATGGTGCCGTCGCGCCAATGGAACACGCCCAAACCGTGGCGCTGGTCGTTGGCAAAGCCGCCGCTGTAGCGATTGCCGTTGGGCCAGGTGAACAGGCCCTGCCCATGCAGTTCGCCATTCACGAACTCGCCCACGTAGCCCTCGCCCGAGGCCCAGTCGAACCGTCCGGAGCCGCTGCGCCGGCCGCGCGCGAAAGTGCCCTCATAACGGTCCCCATTGCTCCAGGTGAAGACGCCTTGGCCATGCATCCGGTCGCCATCGAATTGACCCTCGTAGCGGTTGCCGTTCTTCCAAGTCAACACGCCTTCGCCGTGACGCCGGTCGGCGACGAACGCGCCCGTGTAGGTGCGTCCATCGACCCAAGTGTAGGTGCCCTGGCCAGTGCGCAGACCGTCCACCAAGTCGCCCTCGTAAACGTCGCCGTTGTCAAGCTCGATCGAACGAGCCTCGACAACGCTGGCGAAGATGACCAGAACCAAGGCGCTGACTGCGTGGAGGCGAAGCGGCATCTTCATTACACTTGCAAAACGCAACCGCTGTTTTTCTTGATCGCGGGATGAGGTTATCAAATGAGTCACTTTTGCGCCCGGCGACCTCCTGCGCTTTGGTCGGAGACATCGCCACGTTGGGACTTTACTTGAATTGAGTCCGGTTTTCTTCACTCTCCTATGCCTTGGCGTCGGCCTGTTCAGCGGTTTCCTCGGCGGCCTGCTGGGCATTGGCGGCGGCATCGTCATTGTTCCGGCGCTCATCATCCTCTTCGATTGGACCGGCATTTTGTCCTTGGCGCACAGCACCCCGGCGGCGGTGGCCACTTCGCTGGCCTGCATTCTTTTCACCTCCCTGTCAGCGGCCTACGCCCAAGTGCGGGCTCGGCGTGTGGAATGGCTGATCGTGCGCCGCTGGGCAGCGCCCGTGACGCTCGGCGCCGCCGCCGCCGGTTACTTGGCGCCCTTGTTGCCGGTGCCCGTCTTCCGCGGCTTCATCGGTCTGTTTCTGGGCTTGGTCTCGGTCGTCATGTTGACTCGTTGGACTCCGCACCCGCATCGAAGTTTCCCGGCTCCGGCGGCGGCCGGCGGCATTGGCTTTGGCGCGGGTTTGGTGTCCGGCATTGCCGGCATTGGCGGCGGTAACGTCATGGTACCCACCATGATCTATTTCAACACGGCCGTTCACCGGGCCACCGCCACCTCAAGCAGCTTGGGAGCACCCTTGGCGGCGGCCGGCGCCCTCGGCTACATCCTCTTCGCCCCGCCCATCGCCGGCGCTCCACAATACATGCTGGGCTACGTCCATCTTCCAAGCTTCGCCGCCATCGTGGTCGGTGCGATCGCCGCTGCGCCCCTCGGCGTCTGGACCGCCCATCGCATCAATGCGTCTTCCCTACGCCGCCTGTTCGGCGTCCTGCTTATCTTGGCGGCGCTGCGCATGATGCAGTCCGCCTGGGCGGCGGCCTAATCGGCAGGGACGGTCAGTCGATCTGGCGGATTTGAATGGCGTCCGTTTTAGCGCCTGCCAACACATCGGATATGACCACCACCTTGGCGTTGCCGCCGAGCACCTGCCGGTCACGCAGCACGCCAAAGGCCCGCTGCAGGGTCTTCTCCGGCTCCAAGCTGAACTCCGCGCGGAAGCTGGTCACCGCCCGGTTGAGGAACAGCCGCCGCCGCGTGCGGCTGTCGTTGGTGAACGCATAGATGGGCACCGTCGGCGGCCGTGCGTTGGTAACCAAATCAGCCATGACGCCGCGCCGGGTAATGACCACGATGCCGTCCGCGTAGATGGACTCCGCTAGGGCGACGGCGTGGATCGCCAACTGCTGCTTGTCGGTTGCGGCCTCAAGATCGCTTTCATAGCCGAGGCCCGGATAGCGTTCAGCGGCCTTGGTGATCTGCACCAGCTGTTCGACGCAGCGCACCGGATGCTTGCCGATGCTGGTCTCCCCCGAGAGCATCACCGCATCGGCGCCTTCATAGACGGCATTGGCGACATCGGTCACCTCGGCACGGGTGGGAATCGGGTTTTCAATCATGGATTCAAGCAGGTGCGTGGCGACGATGCAGCGACGGCCCCAACGGGCGCAGGCGTGCACAATCCGGCGCTGCACGTTGGGCAGGTCGGCGATGTCAGTCTCGATGCCGAGGTCTCCCCGCGCCACCATGACCCCGTCCGCCGCCTGGGCAATGGCGTGGATGTTGGACACGCCTTCCTGGTCCTCGATCTTGGCCAGAATGAGCGTGCGAGCCTGGTGTTGCGCGATGAGGGACCGCAGGCGCTCGACGTCCTCGGCGGTGCGCACGAAGGACAGGGCGATGTAGTCCACCTCCTGCTCCAAGCCAAACTCGATGTCCGCCCTATCCTTGGCGGTGATGGCGGGCAAATTGATGCGCACGCCCGGCAGGTTGACGTGCCGCTTGCTGCCGAGCCAGCCGCCGTCGATCACCCGGCAGACCAACTGCTTGCCATGGGTTTCCAGCACTTCGAAGTTAATGAGTCCGTTGTCCACCGTGATGCGGTTGCCCGGCTCAACGATGTCCGCCAACTCCTGGTAGTTGACCTGAATGGACGAGGTTTCCACATCGTCGTCACCGCGCACCGACAGGGTCACCACTTGGCCGGTTTGCAAATCCATCGGCTCGCTGACATCGCCCGTGCGGATTTCCGGCCCCTGGGTGTCGAGAATCACTGAAATCGGATCTCGCACCTTGCGGTTCAGGGTGCGGACCCACTGAATGACGTCAGCAGCACCGCGGTGGTCGGCATGGGACATGTTCAGGCGCACAAGGTTCATGCCAGCCTTCGCCATGCTTTCCAGCACCGGGTAGCTGGCCGTGGCGGGACCGATGGTGCAGATGATCTTGGTGCGGCGGAGCGTCATGTGGGGAGCCCGAAGCCTCCTGCGGCTAATCCTCGCGAAGCATAGGCGGTTGCCAAGGCTCACGCCAGAACTTCGCCACTGTGGTGCCGACCTGCCGGGCCGGCACTCTTTGCGGGCGCCAATGGCTCGGAAAGAAGCGTTGAAAGCCGTCGTGGCCAAAGCGGGGATCAACCAAGCAGATCACACCCCGGTCTTCGGGTGAACGGAGCAGGCGGCCGGCGACCTGTGCCACCTTGGTCATGGCAGGTTGCTGATACGCCACTTCCACGCCGTTGCCCGACTTGGCGTCGAAGTAGCGGGCCTTGCTGGCTCGTGCCAAGGTCGGCGGCGGCAAGCCGGCGCCGATGGCCAGCACCCCGCTCAAGGACACGGCGGCAAAGTCCACCGATTCAGCGAAGACCCCGCCGAGCACGATGGCCGCCAAGGCGGGGGGTTCGCTCTGGGCGAAGTCACTTAAGTACTCCGTGCGCTGGCCATCCGTCATGTCCGGAGCCTGGCGGTGCAAGCGAATGCTTCCCAAGCTCCCCTTTGCGGCCTCGGCAAAGCCGTCGAGATAGCCATAGGACGGAAAGGCCAGAAGGTAGCGCCCGGCACGGGCCGCCACAACGTCCCGAACCAGGTCGACCACCTGCGCCATGGACGCCTGCCGGCCATTGAAGTAGGTGTTGATGTCGGTAACGAGCAGCACGGCGACCTGCTCGGACTCGAATGGGCTGCCCGCACGCTCGGCGGGCGCCTCGACCAATCCGTGCAAGGCGTTGTAGAGCGGCAACGGCGACAGGGTGCCTGAAAAGCGGATGCTGCTTCGGTAGCGGGCGAGGCTCTCCTTCAAGTGCTCACTGGCATCGAGGCAGCGCAGCATCACGTCAATGTCGGAGTCATGGGTGCGCAGCAGGTGAACAAAGGCTTCTGATTGCCGCCATAACTCCGCCTTCCGCCAGCGGTTGGCCGCCCATGCGGCCACTTGGGTTTTCGGCAGGGCATCCAGCGCCCCCTCGTCGCTGAACAGGGTTTTCAGGAAGCGTTCAATGGCACGGGTGAGCGCGGCAGGCGCCTCAATCACCGCTTGGTCCGGGTGACCATGCTCGCGGCGTAAGTTGACCAAGGCACGATCGATGCTGCGCAAGCGCCTTGCCAGCAATGCCGGCAGTGGCTCCGCCAGCGCTGCCTTGAACGTACTGCGGCAGAGCCCAACCGACAGCGCTTCCTCAGCACGATCACTCAACTGGTGGGCCTCATCGATCAGCAGGTCGATGTCCTTGCCGTCGGCAAAGCGCCGCAGGCGAACCACGGGGTCAAAGACGTAGTTGTAGTCACCGATCACCACATCGGACCAGAGCGCGGCATCCAAGCACAGCTCATAGGGGCACACTTCGTGGCGGCGCCCGACTTCACGCACCCGCTCAGGCGTGATGGCGGGATCGGCGAGCAGCGTCGCCTCCGCATCGATCCGTTTGTCGAAATAGCCCTTGGCATAGGGGCACTGGTCCGCCGCGCAAGGCATCCCCGGCGTGAGACACTGCTTCTCCTTCGCCGCCAACGTGATGCGGCGGATGCGCCCCGACGTGGCGTCGATGCGCTCCAAGGCCGCCTCGGCAGCCGCGGCGCCGGTGCCGCGGCTGGTGAGGAAGATTAGTTTCGACGCGCCCGTTTGCGGCAGGCTCTTCAGGGCAGCGTAGAGCACCGCCATGCTCTTGCCGCTGCCGGTCGGCGCTTCGAGCAGCAGGGACTCCTCCGCCCGCAGGGCTTGGTAGCAGCGCCGCGCCGCGGCCCGTTGATGGGGCCGATAGCTTGGGTAAGGGAAATCCCTCTCCGCCAGCCAAGCGTTGCGGGCCGCTTGGTGTTTGCGCCACGGTCTCATGCGGGCTGCGAAACGCGCTAGGGTGTCGTGCAGAAACTCCCGCAGAGCGGTGCTGCTTTGCCGCTCCTCGAAAGCCCGCACTCGGCCATCGTCCGGATGGCAATACAGCAGACGCAAACGCCAGTCGTGCAGGTTCGGGTGCGCCTCGGCAAGCATGGCGGCATAGAGGCGGGCTTGGGCCCAATGCACCGCGCCGTCGTGTCGATGCGCCAATTCCGGATCCGCCCGTGTGGTCTTGAACTCCTCGACGACGGCGGGGGCGGCACTGAGGTCGGCGCCATCCACCCGCCCGCGAAGTTCGAAGTTCCCGCCATCCAGGCTGATCTCCATTTGCACCGCCAGTTCGGCTTGATAGCCATCCGGCCGGTCCCGCTGCAAACGTCGTTGGGTGGCAATGCCTTCGACGCCCTGGGTCGGCGCGCTCCGATAGGCGTACAGGTCGCCGGTGCGGTGGACCTGCTCCGCCAGCCAGCGCACGGGCAGGAGTTGATGCTTCAGGCTTTGAATTTGAGCACCCTGGCCTTGAAGCCGTTGCTTTCCAGATAGTTGAACCATTGCCGTTGAGCCGGCTGCAGGCTGTCCGTCGGCCCTTTGACCTCGACGAATTCGTAGTCGCGAGCGCCGTAGAGGACCAGCAGGTCAGGGAAACCGGTTCGAGTAGCCCCAGGATTGTCGATCACGCGGCAGGCCAGCCCAAGCAGAACCTCATGGGGGACCGTTTCGAGCAACCGTTCCAGCACGGTGCCATCCATGTGGCGCCAACTGACCAATCGATTGGCGACTCCCGTTTTTCTTCGCAGCGTGCCGCGCAACGTTTCCGCGAACAGCGCCGGGGTGGCCAAGGTCCGCTTTTGCGCGGCGATGGCTTCGGCTCGGGAGGCGGCAAAATCTTCCCAATGGAGATCCAGCGGCGCATCTTGGTAGGGGTTCAGGAAAGCCCCGGCAACGGGCGCAAACACCACGTCCCAGAACGCAAGGCCGGCCAATCCGCGAGGCAGGTGGTTTTCCAGATGCCAAGCCTCGCCACCCTCGGTGGCCAGCAACGCCATGGCATGCCGTTCGATGGAGTCCGTTCCCACCGATCCGAGAGCCTTGGTCGTGGTCTTCGGCGCACAACGCTTTCTTCGCTGGCCGAATCGGGCGGCGAAGTCGGCCTCCTCGGCGCACAGCGGTGCTTGGGCGATGCGGCGCAGCAGGTGTCGAGCGGCCTGTTCATCGCCGATGCGGGTCAATATCCGCACTTGCCGCTCCCGCGCCGGATGCGCCGCCGACGCCACGTAGCAACCGAGGGCCGACTGCCACTCCCCTGCCCGTTCAAACCAGCGTCCCAAGCGATTGCGCGCCCGGTTCAGCGTCTTCGCCTCCAAGCGGGAGGGTTGGACGGCACACTCCGCCAACGCCTTGGACAGCGGTCCAGCCATTCCCGGCAGTTGGTCCAGGCTGCGGGTGGCTTCATTCAACAGCCGAGCGCGCAGGTAGCGGTCGATTTCGTCTCGGTCCCTGAACAGGCGTTGATCCGGGGTCAGCCGGTAGTCCTCATAGCGCCGCCAACCGAGATCTTCGAGCACGAGTACGCTCAGGTCCCGGTGGCCATCGCCAAAAAAGAGCAGTTGAGCCAGCTTCAGGCTGGGCCAGCAAGCCACAGTCAGCCAAGGGGTTTGCGCCATCACCTTGGCCCGGATGCAGGACTCCGCGCAATGCTCGATGATCATCTCAATCAAGGCCGGCTTGGTGCCTTGTGCCGTCTCAAACCGGTTGCGGAGTTCGGCGCGGGTCAGCATGGTGAGCAGGTCCTGCGCTGGAGCCTCGGGATTCATCTGCACAAGCCCCGCATCAGTCAACGCCTGAAGCGCCTGTGCCAAGTCATCCACCTCGGAATAGTTGATCCGGTCGAGACGCAGCAGCGGCCCCTTGCGGGTGATCAGGCGGGCGAACAGGCGCTGCGCGGGCTTTCCGGCTTCCAAGATGGCGGAGAGGCAGCGCGCATCCTCCGGCATCAGGAGGTCGGCGTGCTCGGCCATGACAAAGCGCACCAAGCGCAGTAAATTGTTGCGGTAGTAGTCAGGCGGCGGCGGTTCGCCGGGGCGCAGCGAAGGGATAGGAGGCGCGGCGGACGACATGAACGGAAGTATAAGGTGAATGCCGCTCCTTGGTGCATCGCCGCAGTGGTTACCGAAAAGGCCATCGAAGGGCTGTTGGAAGGCGGCAGCGGCGGTCTCTACAAGGACAGCCATCCTTGGCTGGTGGCGCAGGATCTGTTTCGCGCCATGGCGGACCAGGACCAAGCCCTGCCCATTCTGCTCGCCACCGGCCATCCTCTGGCCTTCAGCCATTGGAGCGTCATCGAGCAAATCGATGTGGTCGAACTGCATGCCGGCCAGTGGGAGACGGCATGCCGGTTCGAAGCGCCCAAGCCCATGCACCCGATCTTTACGGAACTCGGCAGCGTCTTTCTAAAGCCCGCCAGCGAGCAGTTGGAACGGGAACGGCGGGAAGGGCTTCGGCAGCACCGCATGGCGTTGGATGAAACGCATATCCATCCCTACGCCATCTGCGAAACGCCGCCGTTCATTTCAGCACCGCCGATACACAGCGATACCTAGGAGCCCTAAGCCTCCTAGCCCGTCAATTTGCGAAAGTTGGCAGGGCGTTTTTCCAGAAACGCAGCCACCGCCTCCTTGTGTTCGGGCGTCTTGTAGGCTTGTTGCAACAATGTCCCCTCCCGCTTTTGCACTTGGCTCAGATCCGTGGCCGATCCGTTTTCGGTCAATAACTGCTTAACCCAGCGCAACTGCGGGGTCGGGTTGGCGGCGAAGGAGCGAGCGGTCTCCAAGGCGGTGTCCATCAACGCCTCCGGCTTGGCCAAACGGTCCACCAAGCCCGCCGCGTGCGCCTCGGTCGCGCTGTAGAGGCGGCCGGACAGGCACATCTCGCTGGCCCGGCCAAAGCCCATGCGCTGCACGAGAAAGTGGGAACTGGCCAATTCCGGCACCAAGCCCATCTTGATGAAGGCCATGGCGAACTTCGCGGCTTCGGAGGCGATGATGACGTCGCAGGGCAGGATCATGGTCGTGCCCACACCGACGCTGGCCCCGTTGACGGCGGCGACGATCGGCTTGGAGGAACGCAGTAGGGACACCCAATCGACGCTGTTGCGACCGCTCCGCTCCGGATCCTGGCCATCGATTCGCGCCTGGAAGTTCTGCTTGATGTCAGCGCCCGCGCAAAAGCCCCGCCCGGCGCCGGTGATGACCATGGCGCCGATGCCGGGGTCTTCGTTGCAGGCGCTGATGGCGTCGGTCAGTTCCTCGCGCATCACTTGGGTCCAAGCATTCATCCGTTCCGGGCGGTTGAGCGTGAGAACCCCCACTTCGCCTTCGGTTGAAAAGAGAATTTGTTCGTAGGTCATTGAAATTTCCCGACTATGTTGATGAAGTTCAGCTAGTAACCCGTCTTTTCGCGCTGCTTCTCGGCACCGCCACGAGCCGCAGCCAGATCGACGGCGGCGGTGCGGACCATGAAGCCCAGGTCCGAGCCGAGCGTGACGAAGTTGAAGCCGGCATCCAAGTAGCGCTTCGTGTACTCCAACCCGCCGGTATGGATGCCGACGGCCACACCGTGCTGGTGGCAGGCATCCCGAATGCGCTCAACGGTTGCGGCATGGAGCGGATCGTCGTTGTCGCCCCTTGGCGCAAGGCCCAAGGCAAGCGCCAGATCGGAGGGGCCGATGTACACGCCGTCGAGACCTGGTGTGGTCACGATCTCCTCCACGTTTTCGATTCCCTCGGCCGTCTCGATCATGGCGATGCAGGCGATTTCGCCATTGGCCTCCTTGGCGTAGCCCCGGCCGCCATAGAGCGCAGCGCGGATGGGTCCGAATGAGCGGTTGCCGTCCGGGGGGTAGCGGCAGGCGGCAACAGCCAACTCGGCTTCAGCCCGATTGTTGATCATCGGTACGATCACCCCGTAAGCGCCGGCATCGAGGACCTTCATGATCTCGTAAGGCTCATTCCAAGGCACCCGCACCAAGGGCGTTGCCTCACTGGCGGAAACGGCCGGCAGCATGGCTGTGAGGTCCTTGTAGTCGAGCAGGCCGTGCTGCAGGTCGATGCAGACCCAATCGAAGCCGAGGCCGGACAAGGTCTCGGCACTGTGGACGTTGGCCAGGGACAGCCACAGCCCAATGGTCCGTTCACCGTTGCGCCACGCCGCCAAGGCCCTGTTGGATCGCACTGGATACTCCTGTTGTGATGTGCCGATTCGAGTGCCGGCACCGTGTTGACGAGCCGTGTCGAATCAATAACTGTAACATGCGAGAATTCACGCTGGCATCCTGACCGGGATGCAAATTCACGTTCAACATTGGGAGCGATGGCATTGGCCAAGAAGAAGGTCGCCGTGCAACTGCCGCGCCGGGCACACTCCGAAGTGGTGGCGCAGCGCTATGCGCTGGAGCTTGAGGCGCTGGCGCCGGTGGCGGACATCGTGGAAGTGGCGGGATCCAGCGCCGTGGAATTCACCGCAGGCGCCAAGGACGCGGATGCCATCATCACCTCTTGGGGCATCCACATCGACCGTACTGTCATCGACCAACTCGACCGGTGCGTCGTGATCGGCGTCGGCAGCGTCGGCGTCGACATGGTGGACATCGAGGCGGCCACCGAGGCCGGCATCGTCGTCACCAACGTGCCCGACGTGTTCATTGAAGAGGTCGCCGACCACGCCGTGATGCTGCTCCTGGCGGCTGGCCGGCGCAGTCGCATCATGCAGCGCATGGTGAGCGAAGGGGACTGGTTCAAGGGGCGCTCGCTGCTCAACGACGTTCCGAGGCTGATGGGCCAGACCTTGGGCTTGTTCGCGTTCGGCAACGTGGCCCGTTGCACCGCACGGCGGGCGGCGGCCTTTGGCCTGCGCGTCATCGCCCATGATCCCTACGTCAGCGAACTGACCATCAGCGAGGCCGGCGTCGAACCGGTCAGCTTTCCGGAACTGCTGGAGCGCAGCGACTACCTGTCGATTCACGCACCGCTCAACGCCGAGACCCACCATGCCTTTGACGCCGCCGCCTTTGCGCAAATGCAGCCAAGCGCCGTCATCATCAACACCGCCCGAGGCCCCATCATCAAGGAGCAGGACCTGATCAGCGCCCTGGCCGAGGGGCGCATCGCCGCAGCCGGCCTAGACGTGCTGGAGCGCGAACCCATCGCCCCGGACAATCCGTTGCTGGGCATGGATCAGGTGGTTCTCACCCCTCATGTGGCCTCCGCCACCACCCGCATGCGTCCCGAAACCCGGCGCCGGGTGGGCCGTGAAGTCGCCTTGGTGCTGCAGGGCCGATGGCCGCTCAGTTGCGTCAACCCCACCGTGCTGCCGCGCGCGCCCTTGGAGCGCTGGCAGCCGTACCCGATGAATCGAGGTCCGAACCGCTGATCTGTACTTCAGCCAAGGACACCCATTGCCAACCTCAACAGGAACCACCATGAAAAACTGGATGCCATTGGCGCTTGCCGCCCTACTCCCCCTCACTGTTGCCGCCACCGCGGAAGCCGACTTGGCCGAAGCGGTTGCCGCCGCCCAAGCTGCGGACATCCGCACTGAGGCGGAGCGCGCTCGAGACGCCAACCGAAAGCCCGCCGAGACCTTGGCCTTCCTGCGATTCCGCCAAAACATGCGGGTGCTGGAACTGCTGCCCGGCGGCGGCTGGTACACCAAGATTCTGGCCCCTTTGCTCCATGAGGACGGCGCACTCTTCGTGTCCATCGGCACCGACCGGGTGCGCGAAGGCCTGATGGGCAAGCCGGGCTTCGATCGCATCACCGTTATTGAGCCGGACGGCGAATTCACCCGCGTAGGCAGGCAGTTTGAAGGCTTGAGCTTCGAGGCCGAAAACATGGACCTGGTGCTGACCTTCCGCAACCTGCACAACTTCACCGCTACGGGCCGCGCCGCCCTCAACGCCTCGGCCTTCGCGGCATTGAAGCCCGGCGGCTACTACGGCGTGGTCGATCACACCCGCCGCCACATGCAGGAAGACAACTATGAGAACTGGCGGCGCTTGGACCCAGTGCTGGCCATCAAGGAAATCGAGGCCGCCGGCTTCAACTTCGTGGACTACTCGGACCTGCACTACCGCTTGGACGACGAACTGCGCTACGAAGTCGGACGCCGCTCAGTCAGCGGCAACACCGACCGCTTCACCCTGCTGTTCCAGAAACCCTGATCTACTTGCCGTATTTGTGGCGCAGCGTGTACCAACTCGGGTAGGGAATCGGCCTAGGGTCCTTCTTTGAGGTCCAAAAGCGCACCACGCGCCCGTCGGACAGGCGCAGCGCCTTGGCGACGTCCTTGTTGGACAGGCCCTTGCGGTCCATCCACTCGCGGAGCTCCTGGGGCGTTGGCGGGTACTTCTTCATGGGCCACCCGATGCTACAACAGCACCGGAAAGGCTTTCCATCACGGGTCGGCTGCGCTGGCTAGCCAGCGAAATAGATGCCCGCGACGGCTAGGATCACGCTCACCACCAAGCCAGTGAACGCCTTGAAGGCATCGCTGCCGATCAGCTTGCCCGCCGCCTTCAGATCGCCGCCGCTTTGGACCCGCATGGCCAGCTCCCGCCCCGCCAGCAAGCCAAGAAACACCCAGGTGGTGCTCATCGGCATGTTGCTCCACTCCTTGAAGACCAGCAGGATGAGGCCGAAGATAAAGTCGATGATGGTGGCGGAGCGGACGTCCGTGGTCAGGGTCTTGCTGGTGACGATGCGCTGAATTTGACCACCCCGTTGGTAGTAGATGACGCCTTGCATGAACAGCAGCAGCGCTAGGGAGCCGAGCAGCGCGGTGAAATCGATGGTGCGGGGCAGGAACACAAAAATGTTCGCCAAGTCCTGTATCAACCACTGGCTCCAGAGAAAGGCCGTGGCCAACCATTGCAGGATCACCCAATGCCGAGCCTCGGCCTCGGCGGTGCCTGCGGTGCGCACCAAGTAGTCGTTGAGGCGGCGCACGGAGAAGTACAGGCCGAAGGCCACCACAAAAGCAACGGCATACCCGGCCAAGGACTTGAACAGCATGTTTTCGATGTTGCCCGGCGCAAACACGCTCAGCACGAGGAAGGTCGTGCTTACCGGCACCCCGAAACGAGTCAGCACCAATAGGGTGAACGGCGCCAGCACGTGCAGCCAATTCACGCCTCCCTCCGGTGGGGGAAAGGCAGCCAAGCGGCCGTGGGCGGGGTCGCCATCGTTGACGATCCAGCCCCAAACCGCCACCACCACCAAGACTGAGCCGGTGAATAGCCACAGCAGCCACCAAGGCCGATGGGCGTTGGAGGAGAGGAAGGTCCCCAAGGTCTGGATGGAGTCGTTGGACACCACGGAATAAGCGGCCAAAGCGAACCCCAGGAGCATGAGCACTTCTGTCAGAGGCATCGATTCCCTTTGGAACGGCGGCGAGTGGGTGCGCAGTGTAGCCAAGCTAGGCAGACAGCGCACCCGCTAGGCGGGTGCGTTTGGAGTTTCGCTGCCGCGAAACTCCGCGCTTGTTGATTGGAATGGCGTCCTGTATGTCTCTGAACTTGGACAACCACTATCGGTTGCGTTTCATCCCGAGCTGCAGCGTCGGCCAAGCAGCCAGCAGATAGACGGTCATCGACCACAGCGTCATGAAGGTGGCGGCGTACAGCAGAACGTAGCCGGCAATGACCCAAGGACGCTCCAGATCCGGAGGATTGGCGAGCAGCAGGGCGATGGCCGCCATCTGCAGCACGGTCTTGACCTTGCCCACCATGACCACCGCCACCAACCCGCGCCGGTTCATCTCCGCCATCCACTCGCGCAGGGCGCTGATGAACACTTCTCGGCTGATGATGACGATGCCGGCGAAGGTCATCCACAGGTTGCCATGCTCGCCGATCAGCACCGTCAGCGCCGTCACCACGATGAGCTTGTCGGCGACCGGATCAAGAAACGCCCCAAAGCGGGTCGTCTGGCCGAGCTTGCGGGCCAGGTAGCCATCCAGCCAGTCGGTGAAGGCGGCGGCCGCGAACAGTACGCTGGCCCACAGATAGGCACCGCCGCTGGGCAGCAGGTAGGCCAGCGCGAACACCGGCACCAGGATGATTCGGCCCAGGGTCACCAGGTTCGGCCAGTTCACCTTTATCACAAGCCTCACTCCGCGTGCAGGACGCCGAACACGTCTTCCGCCAAGCGCCGGCTGATGCCAGGGGCCTTGGCGATCTCCTCGACACTTGCCCCTTTGAGCGCTGCAAGGCCGCCGAAGTGGGTCAGCAGCCCGCGCCGCCGCTTGGGGCCGACGCCGGGCACTTCGTCGAGTTCAGAACGGCGCTTGAGCTTCTTGCGCCGTTGCCGATGGCCAGTGACGGCAAAGCGATGCGCCTCGTCGCGAATGTGCTGCAGCAGATGGAACGCGTCGGATTGGGGGGGCAACGCAATTTCCCCGGCACGAGTGAAGAAGCGTTCGTTGCCGGAGCGCCGCCCTGGTCCCTTGGCGACGCCCAAAACCTGGACGCCATCTACCTGCAACTCGTCCAGCACGTCCTGCGCCCGGTGAATCTGCCCCTTGCCGCCATCGATCACCAAGACGTCCGGCAAGGCGCCCTCTCCTTGCCGAAGGCGGGTATAGCGACGCCGCAGGGCCTGTTCCATGGCGGCGTAGTCGTCGCCGGGTGTCACGTCGTCGATGTTGAACCGCCGGTAGTCGGATTTCAGCGGTCCGCCGGTGTCAAAGACCACGCAGGAAGCCACTGTCGCCTCGCCCATGGTGTGGCTGATATCGAAACACTCCAAGCGCTCGGGCCTATCCTCCAGCCCCAAGGCGTCCTGCAGCGCGATCATGCGGGCGAAAACGTTGCGCTTGTCAGCCAAGTAGGCGGCTAGGCTCACGCGGGCGTTGTCGAGCGCCATCTGCCGCCAGCGGGCCCGCTGGCCGCGCACGGCGGCGGCCACTTCCACCTTGCGGCCAATTCGCTCCTTGAGCGCTGCGGCCAAAATGCCGGCATCGCTGACGGGCACGGAAGTGATGACCGTCTTGGGAACGTCCCGATCAACGCCACCGAGATAGAACTGGGAGAGAAAGGCGCCAAGCAAGGCCGCCTCGCTGACGCCAAGCTCGTTGCGCGGATACCATGCCCGCTGGCCGAGCATTCTGCCGGACCGAATGAACAACCCCTGCACACAGGCGAGCGCCCCCCCGTCGGCCAATGCAAAGACGTCCACGTCACCATCGGCAGCATGTACGTACTGCTGCTCCTGAATTCGCCGCAACTGGGCGATTTGGTCCCGATAACGGGCCGCATGCTCGAAGTCCAAGCGCTCGGCAGCCCCTTCCATGCTTTCCAGCAGAGCTTCGAGAACCTGGCTGCTGCGTCCCTCCAGGAAGAGGATGCCGAGGGCCACGTCCTTTTGGTAGGCGTCGGCGTCGATCAAGCCAACGCACGGGCCGCTGCATCGCTGGATCTGGTATTGAAGGCAAGGTCGGGAGCGGTTTTTGAAGAAGCTCTCATCGCATTGGCGGATGCGGAACAGCTTCTGCAGGATGTTCAGGCTTTCGCGCACAGCGCTGGCTGATGGAAAAGGGCCAAAGTAGCGCCCAGACCGGCGCTTGGCACCCCGATGGAAGCACAGGCGCGGAAACTCGGCATGGTCGGTCAAATGGATGTAGGGATAGGACTTGTCGTCGCGCAGCACGATGTTGTACGGCGGAAGTTCGGCCTTGATCAGGCTTTGCTCAAGCAGCAGGGCCTCGGTTTCGCTGTTGGTGACCGTGACGCCGATGTCGTTCACCTTGCCCATGAGGGCCAAGGTCTTGCGGTCGAGCCCGCGACCGCGGAAGTAGCTGGCCACGCGGCGCTTGAGGTTGCGCGCCTTGCCGACGTAGAGCACCTTGCCCCCGGCATCAAGCATGCGGTAAACGCCGGGCTTCTGGCTCAGGTTGGCCAGCAGGGATTGCGGATCAAAGCGGCTGGAGGCGACCGTCATGGCCTCCGCAGTTTAACCGAAAGCGCCTTGGATTGAGGAAAACTGGTGGCCATCCCGGAGCGGTGGCCGGCCGGCGGGCCTTGCGCCCGCGCACCAAGCTGCCATAATGGCTGCGAGGCGTTACTCTCGCGCTTGGTGCCTCCGGTAGGGCTTTCGGGTCTATCCCCCGATGCCCTGCCGGGGGCCGCACTCAATGAGCGCCCGCGTTCGCGTAGTAGGCGCGGTGGCTAACGCAATCCCCCCGCCTCACTCCAAGTTGTATCCCTCTCCGCCGCTGAACGCCGCTGCCATCATCGGCGCGGCAGTTCCGGGCTAGGACACCAGCTCCGTCAATCCGGTGGCCTCGGGCCGGATCAAGCCGTAGCGCACCGACAGCAGGGTCAGCTCCACGTCGCTGGTCACGCCGAGCTTCTCGAAGATGCGGTACCGGTAGCTGTTGATGGTCTTGGGGGACAGATGCAGGTTCTCCGATATGTCGCTGACCTTGTGGCAGTTGATGATCATCAGCATGATCTGCATTTCACGCCCGGACAGGCGATTGAAGGGTGTGCCTTGGCTGGTGTCAAAGGCCTCTACGGCCAGTTGCTGGGCGATTTCCCCACAGACGTAGCGCCGCCCGGCATAGACCTTGCGGATGGCGAGGTGCAGCTCGTCCTGATGAACGCCCTTGGTGAGGTAGCCCGTGGCACCGGCGCGCAGCATCTGCAGGGGAAACGGGTTCATCCAACAGGCCGTGAGCGCCACCACCTTGATGTCGAGGCTCAAACGTCGAATGCGCACGGTGGCTTCCAACCCGCCGATGCCGGGCATGAGAATGTCCATCAAGACGACATGGGGCATGAGCTCCCGCGCCAGATCCACGGCCTGCTCCCCGTTTTCAGCCTCCGCGACAATGCTGAAGCCGTTGCTTTCGGGAAGCATCTTCCTCAGGCCCATCCGAAACATCCGGTGGCTGTCCACTACTAGGATACGGATCATCTTCCACCCCTATTCGATTTTTCTTGCTGTTGTCGCACCCTACCAGCAGGCGTCCGGTGGGCAATGCCGGTCGGTTAATGTCGCATAGGGATTCTAGCCATATCTTATAGGCGATATCCTCTTGATATTAGATTTAGGCAACAATCTTTCGATATCAAACATAGAAGACTTTTTTCAGGCATCGAAATGGGCAACTTTCTTTCGGTTTCGGAAGGACAAACTGTTCTAGGCCTTTGAAAAAAGGCAACTTTCTTTCTTTACTTAAGAGAGACGGTCTACTTGGGATATCGAAAATAGGCAACAATCTTTCGATATCAAAAGAACGACTGCAAACCGGTCTGGGCACGTCCGAGTATCAGCGCATGCACGTCGTGAGTGCCTTCGTAGGTGTTGACGGTCTCCAGGTTCATGACATGGCGAATGACGTGGAACTCGTCGGAGATGCCGTTGCCGCCATGCATGTCCCGCGCCAGGCGGGCGATGTCGAGGGCCTTGCCGCAATTGTTGCGCTTCATCAGGGAGATGTTCTCGACCGCCAGACGGGCTTCGTCGAGCAGGCGGCCGATGCGCAGGCAGCCCTGCAGCCCCAAGGCGATCTCGGTTTGCATGTCCGCCAGCTTTTTCTGTATGAGCTGGTTGGCGGCCAATGGGCGGCCAAACTGCTTGCGCTCCAAGGTGTAGTTCCGGGCGGCGTGCCAGCAGAATTCGGCGGCGCCCATGGCTCCCCAAGCGATGCCGTAACGCGCCCGGTTGAGGCATCCAAACGGACCGCTTAAGCCCTTGGCGTTGGGCAGCAGATTCTCCTCGGGAACAAAGACATCCTGCAGAACGATTTCGCCCGTCACCGAAGCGCGCAGGCTCATCTTGCCGACGATTTTCGGGGTGCTGAACCCGTCGAACCCCCGCTCGACGATGAAGCCCCGGATGACGCCGTCGAGCTTTGCCCAGACCACGGCGATGTCGGCGATGGGTGAATTGGTGATCCACATCTTGGCGCCGTTGAGCCGATAGCCGCCGTCCACGCGCTCCGCTCGGGTGGTCATGGAGCCGGGGTCCGAGCCGTGGTCGGGTTCGGTCAGCCCGAAGCAGCCCACCCATTCGCCGCTGGCAAGCTTGGGCAGAACGCGCTCCCGCTGCGCCTCGGAGCCATAGGCGTAGATCGGATGCATGACTAGGGAGGACTGGACGCTCATCGCCGAGCGGTATCCGGAATCGACTCGCTCCACCTCCCGCGCCATGAGGCCATAGGAGACGTAGTTCACGGCGGCGCAGCCATAGCGCTCCGGCAAGGTGGCGCCGAGCATGCCGAGCGCCCCCAATTCCGTCATGATGGCGCGGTCGAAGGTTTCATGGCGATTGGCCTCGACCACCCGCGGCAGCAGCTTCTCCTGAGCGTAGTCGCGGGCGGTGCTGCTGATCAGCCGCTCCTCCTCGCTGAGCTGCTCGTCCAGCAAAAAAGGATCCAGCCAGTTGAATTGAGCCTCCTTGTCGCTCATGGTTTCTCCTTACATGGCCTTCGGTGAACGCGTGAACAGCCATTGTACAATGGTGAAATTTGCGGAGAACTCCATGCGCTTCGTAACGTTCAACGCCAATGGCATACGCGCTCGTCTGCATCAGATCGAGGCGATCGACCAAGCCCATCGCCCGGATGTCATTGCCGTCCAGGAAACCAAGGTGGATGACACCCAGTTTCCCGTGGAAGCGGTTCAGGCGATCGGTTACGAGCACCTTGTCATTCACGGACAGAAGGGACACTACGGCGTTGCCCTGTTCTCCCGCATCCCGCCAACCGATGCGCAATGCGGCTTTCCGTGGCGGGAGGCCGACCAGCAGCGCCGATTCGTCTGCGCCAGCTACGACGTGGGCGGGCGCCGGGTGCAAGTCATCAACGGCTACTTTCCCCAAGGCGAAAGCCGCGACCATCCGGTTAAGTTCCCCGCCAAGGCGCAGTACTACAGCGACCTCACCCGCTATCTCAACGAACGTTGCGACCCCAGGGCACCGCTCATCGTCGCCGGCGACATGAACGTGGCGCCGGAGGACACCGACATCGGCATCGGCGAGGACAACCGCAAGCGCTGGCTGCGCACCGGCAAGACCAGCTTCCTGCCCGAAGAGCGGGAATGGCTGGCAACGCTGATGGACTGGGGCCTGACCGACGCCTACCGCCGCCATGTCGGCGACGGTGAGCAGGGCGGCGGTGAACCTCGCTACAGTTGGTTCGACTACCGCAGCCGGGGCTTTGAACGCGACCCCAAGCGGGGACTGCGCATCGACTTGGTGCTGACCACCGAGGCCCTCACCGACGCGGTGGCGGACTGCGGCATCGACTACCGCATCAGAGGTTCCCAGAAGCCCTCCGACCACTGCCCGGTGTGGTGCCATTTCACCCCGGCGGATTAGTGCTCCCGCAAGACCACAGTGACGCCCTCGTCGCCCACGGACTCGAGCCGCTCCTTGTCCACGTCATAGATGATCTTCGAACTGGTCACGGCAAGGTCCCCGGTGGCGAAGGCGGCGGTGCCGTCAACCTCAACGAGTTCGCGCCGGCGCCAATAGGTAATGCGCTCGCCAGTCCCCGAAGCGCGCTCGCCGTTGCGCCGGATCAAGGACACGCGAGCCGGCGTGCCAAGGATGACCAGCCGCTCGGGATCCTCCACCGGGCCATGAACTTGCGCCGAGTCCGCGGTCAGCCGCCAATCGGCACCGCGCATTTCAAAGTTCCCCTCAAGGTTGAGCACTTCATCGTCTCCGGCCACTTCAGGGGCTGGCTCCCAAGCGCGGTCGGCGCGAATGAGCAAAGGCTCCCCGTCGAACGCAGAAACTTCAGCAATGGCTAGCCACGCAAAAGTTGCGGCCTGAACGAGCCTCGACATGATCGTTGATCGATACCTAGCCCGAGAAACGACCAAGCCATTCGCCCTCACCGCGCTGTTTCTGGTGGGCGTGTTCATCGCCTACAGCCTAACGCGGTTTCTCACCGAGGCAAACGACGGCCTGTTGGACGGGTCCGCCATTCTCGTCCTCACCGGGCTCAAGGCGCTCATCGCCCTTGAAGTGCTGCTGCCCATCGCCCTCTACATCGGGCTGATCGTCGCCTTGGGCCGCCTCTATTCCGACTGGGAGATGATCGGATTGCGGGCGGGCGGCTTCAGCGAGTACCGCATCCTGGTGCCGGTGATCGGCATGGCCGCCACGGTGGCCATCCTTGTCGCGGCCACTTCCCTCTGGGTCCGCCCTTGGGCCTATCAAAGTCTCTACGCCCTGGAGGCCGACGCCAAGGCCACCGCGGAGCTTGAGGATCTGCCCCCCGGCCGATTCCACATTCACGGCGAAGCCGAGCGCATGGTCTTCATCGACGAACGCGATGCGGCCACCGGAGAACTGCGCGGCGTGTTCGTGCGTTCGAGCCGCGGCGGCACCTTGGAGGTGATCTCGGCGGCCCGGGGCCAGCTCACCACCTTTGCCCGCAGCGATGCCCACTTGCTGGCTCTGCAGCAGGCCATGATTTACAAGCAGGCGCCGGCCCAAGGGCCAACCGACAGGGACTTGGCGGGGCGTTTCGCGGCGTTTCAGATCTGGGCGCCCACGGTCACGCCGGAACCGCCCGGCTACCGGCCCAAGGCCCAACCCACCCTTGCCTTGTCGGCCTCGCCCCGCAACGAGGACCGCGCGGAGGCGCAGTGGCGATGGTCCACCGCTATCTCGACGCTGCTTCTGGCCCTAGTCGCGGCACCCCTAAGCCGTACCCAGCCGCGCCGGGGACGCTATGCCCGGGTGTTGCTGGCAGTCGTCATCTATGCGCTCTACTTCAATTTCATTGGCGTCGTCCGTTCGGAAGTCGAGCAAGGCACCCTGACGCATCTTTGGTGGGCACCAGGCGCCTTGGCCATAACCCTGGCCGTCGCTTGGCCGTTGGCACGGCGGGCTGCCCCTTGAGCTTGCTCGACCGCTATCTGCTGCTGGCCCTGCTGCGCGGCGGCTCGCCGGTTTTCCTGCTGCTGCTCGGCCTATTCGGCTTCGTTGCGTTGGCGGAGCAATTGGAGGACGTGGGCAAGGGTGCCTTCGGCACCCTGGAAGCCTTGCGGACGGTCGGATTCCTACTGCCCCGAATCGCTCTCGACCTGCTGCCCATCACCTGTCTGCTGGGCACGGTGATCGGCCTCGGCCAACTGGCCAGCCAACTCGAAGTCACCGCCTTGCGCGCCAGCGGCATCAGCCTCGTGCGGCTCGCCCGTCCACTGCTGCTAATGCTGCTCGCAGTGACCGCCTCGGCGCTGATCCTGCAGCAGGCCGTCATCCCCGGATTTGAAGGGCGCGCATCCGATCTGCGCACCCGCAGCTTCGACAACGCCGCCAAGGAGGATGACGCTTACTGGACCCGCAGCGCATCCAGCTTGGTGCGGGTCGGCGAAGTGGCCTACGGGACCATGCCCTCGGACATCGAAATCTACCGGCTCGACGATGACGGACAGGTCCGCGAGCTCATTCAGGCCACTCGGGCCGACGTCATCGGTCCCGACGCTTGGCTGTTGCACGACGCGCTGGTCACCCGCTTCGAGGCCGAAAACGTTGCACAAAACCGCTTTGACCAACTGCCTTGGGCCAGCGACATTGACGCCGAGCAGATAGCCGCCCTGCTGCGGGCCGAACATGCCCTCTCTCCCACGGATCTCGTCGGCTACATCGGCCATCTGCGTGGCAACGATCTCGATGCGCACCGCTTTGAAGTGCTGCTGTGGCAGTTGCTTGGCCTGCCGATGGGGCTGTTCGCCATGGGCTTGCTGGGCCTGCCCTTCGTGGTGGGCAACGTGCGCAGCACGCCATTGGGTGCCCGGGTCACCTTGTGCGCGCTGATCGGCATCCTCTTCTACCTTCTGGAGCGCACCAGTCTCCAGGTGGGCCTGCTCTATCGCCTGCCGGCACCTCTGGCGGGCTTGGCGCCGGACCTGCTCGCCTTGACCGCGGCTCTGCTCAGCATCCGGTTGAAACGCTGAAAGCGGCCTCCTCGCTGAGCGCAAAGCCGTCATCGTCCGCAGCCCGCACATGCAGGCTCATGCGAACGTGCACGGTGCTTCCCTGCCCATCAATATCGAACTGGCGAAAGGCGGCATCCGCCGTGGAAGCTGAGCCGACGGCGAAGACCTGCGCTGCGCCGCAGCGGTAGCTGCGGCTCCAATGCCCGTGCCCGTGCAACACCAAGTGGGCGTCCGCAAGCACCGTTTCAAGGGCACTGGCGT
Source organism: Gammaproteobacteria bacterium (assembly GCA_009843635.1). Lineage (GTDB taxonomy): Bacteria > Pseudomonadota > Gammaproteobacteria > Pseudomonadales > Azotimanducaceae > Azophilus. The sequence continues at coordinate 11,399 of VYDB01000086.1, read as the reverse complement.
CGGTGAGTGCCTTGCGCCCCGGCATGACGCCGCGCACCGGCGCATGATGCAGTGCCACCACCTTCAGAGTTCCGGTCGGGGCTTGCTTCATAAGACGCTGCAGGCGCTGCCTTTGATCACTGCCGAGGCGGCCCGAGGCGGCGCCCACTGGCGTCGGGCAACCCGTGTTAAGCCCATAGAGGTCAATCCCGTCAAAACGCACGTGGGACGGGAATCCGCGCCGAAAAGGCGCCTCCCAAGCCTTGCCGGTACGCGGGCTGAGGTGCAGATACCTACCCCAGTGCCGTTCGCAGGCTGCCCAGGAGTCCTCGGCGTAGAGGTCGTGGTTGCCCGGCGTGACCAAAATCTTGCTGGGTGGCGCCAACGCTTCAAGCCAGTCCGCAGCCGCCGCCAGCTCGCTGGGCAGTCCGATGTGGATGAGATCGCCGGTGATCACGATAAAGTCAGGCTGTGCGTCCTGCACCGCCCTGCGCAGAGCATCCAGATACACGGGCAGGTGGCGGTGACGCCGCCGGCCACGCCAGGAAAAGTGCCCAAGGCGCCGCTTGCCGCGAATCTCTTGGGGTCCGGCCGTCGATAGGTCAGTCAGATGCAGATCGGAAATGTGGATCAGGCGCATGGCGTGGCACATAATGAACTTTTCCCTTCATCCGTTGCAATGACCGCTGCCCACATCATTGGACAATCCAGCCTCACCCTATGGGGACTGACCAGCCATGCGCGGCTGGCCCGCCAGTTGGCACGCATCGAGGGAGTCGAGTTATCCTCTAAAGCGCCTGGAAGCCTGGCCGGCAACGCGCTACTCATCAGGGCGGACTACCTTTTCGAGCCGCGCACCCTGAAGGGTCTGCTGCAGCGCGGCGGCGTGTTGATGGACGGCGACGTAGCGGCCGCCGCGGCCGTCGAAGCGTCCCAGGTTGAGGTCGCCCAAGCTCTGCTCAGGGGCGAAGCGACGCCAGCCGCCGACGGCTTGTCCCGCCTTGGTGCAGACGACCTTGCCGCCTTCGAAGGCGATCTGCGCCTCGCCACCCCGCCGCTGCTCGAACGGATCACCCCCAGCCGGGCCGGCGCCTTGGAGGACCGCCTGTACGGCGCGTCCTACAAGGGAATCACCGACTTCGTCACCAAATGGTGGTGGCCGGTGCCGGCCAAGGCAGCCGTGCGCGTCTGCGCCAATCGGCGCATCTCGCCCAACGCCGTCACCCTAGCCGGCCTCTTCCTCATGCTGGCCGCCTGTTGGCTGTTCTTTTTTGCCGGTCAGGCCCCAAAGGGGGAGGGTTGGCTTTGGGCTGGGCTGGTTCCGGCCTGGCTGATGACCTTTCTGGACACCGTGGATGGCAAGCTGGCTCGGGTCACCGTTCAATCGAGCCAAGCCGGGCATTGGCTGGACCATGGCATGGACATTCTCCACCCACCCTTCTGGTATTGGCTGTGGGGCCTGTCCCTGACCCCGTTCGAACCCATTTGGGGCTTGGGCTTCGATGCGCTCCTACTGCTTACCGTCGGTGGCTACCTAGCCGGTCGGCTCATTGAGGCGGCCTTCCACGCCTTGGGCTCGGTGAGCCTCTTCGCTTGGCGTCCCTTCGACGCCTACTTCCGCCTGATCACCGCCCGCCGCAATCCCTGCCTAGTGATTTTGACCTTGTGCCTCCTAGTTGGGGCTCCAGTGGCGGGCTTCGCCCTCGTGGCGCTGTGGACGGCGCTATCGTCCTTGGTGATGCTGGCGCGGCTCGGCATTGCGGTCGGCTCGAGGATCCGAAGCGGCCCGTTGCAATCCTGGCTGGCTGATCCCGAGGCATCGCTGCGGCATCCCCGCGCCCACCGCACCTTCTCGTCCACGAGGCGCGCCTATGGAAGCTGAGGGCGTGCCCATAGGCGGCGAGCCCGTTGATGATGCGATCGTCAACTTGGCCGCCCGTCTCCACGAGCGCTATGGCGAGCGGGTGGACGCCATCATCCTGTACGGTTCCTATCTGCGCGGCGTGACAGACGCCATGCCGGACGTCTATGTCCTACTGAACGGCTGGCCCGCCAAGCCCCGCCTGCATCGCTGGTTGGGCGCCGCGCTGCCCCCCAATGTGCTCAACCTGCCCTTCGACAACGAAGTGAGTGGGCGGGCCAAAATCAGCGTTCTCACCACGGCGCAGCTCTTGAGAGCGGTCACCAGTGATCGGCATCCCTACTTCTGGGCGCGCTTCGCCCAACCCTGCCAGCGGCTCCATTGCCGGGATCAGGACGTGGCAGCGCAGCTTGACTTCGTGGCCATCCGGTCCGCCCAACGCCTGATGGACGAAGTGGCCGCGGACCCCGCTCCCGACACCTCGGCCGCCTTCTGGATGACCGTTTTCGCCCGAACCTACGCGGCCGAAGTGCGATCCGAAGGACCGAGCAAGCATGAGGCGCTTTACGCCGCCAACCGGGATTACTACGACCGGCTGTTCCAAGCACGGCAGGCCAACGCCGCCTCGATTCGCGGCTCCCAAGCCTGGCCCTTGGCCCAGGCGACGGGGAAGCTCCTTTCATTGCTGCGCATCGTCAAGTCCGTCCTCACCTTCGAGGACCCGGTGGACTACATGCTCTGGAAGCTGGAACGGCATTCGGGCGTGCGCCTCGACGCCACCGAACGGCAACGCCGCTATCCCCTGCTCTTTGCTTGGCCCCTGGCTTGGCGCCTCTATCGCCTGAAGGCCTTTCGTTGAGCGCCACCCGGCGGGTCGCGCGGAACTTCGGCTGGCTGCTCAGCGGCCGAGGCGCCGGAGCGCTGCTGGCCTTGGCGGCCACCGCCCTGATGGCGCGCAACCTAGGGCCGGAACCGTTCGGGCTGGTCATCCTGCTGCATACGGCGGCGCACATACTCCGCCACCTGTGCAGCGTCAAGTCTTCGGAGGCGGCCATCCGCTTTGGGCAGCACTTGCTGGACCGCAGCAACGGCCGCGGTCAACCCGGGGCGGCTTGGCTTGAATTGATCGGCGCCCTGTTCCGCTTCGACCTCCTCATCGCCTTGTCGGCGGCGGCCGTGGCCGCCGTTGGGCTCGTCTTTGTCGCCCGGCCGATGGGATTACCCGCGGAATTGGCCGACGCCGCGTGGATCTATGTTGCCGCCTTGATTTGCACGGCCACGGGTGCCGCCAAGGGCGCTTTGCGCGGCTTGGACCGATACCGGCTGCTGAGCGTCCAATTGTTGGCCGCACCCGCCCTGCGGCTGGCAGGCGTAGCGGCCTGCATCGCCTTGGCCGCTCCAATCGAGTGGTACGTGACGGTCTGGGGCGCGAGCCTGTTGCTCGAGCACGCGCTGCTGCTGGCAAGCGCCGCGCCCTATCTGGGTTTGTCCAAGCTCGGCGCGCCCTTCCGTCCCGCCTTGGCGGCGGAGCCCAAGCTCGCGCCTTTCCTCAAGGCGGTTTACTGGCAGTCGAACCTGGACATGGTGCCCCGGCATGGAGCGACTTTAGCGGTTGGCCTGCTGTTCGGCGCCCACAGCGCCGGCATCTACCGGCTAGCCCGCGACATCGCGGAAGTGGTGAGCAAGCCCGTGGTCCTGCTGCGCCAAGCCATCTTTCCCGACCTGACCGAGCTCTGGGAGCGGGATAGAACCGCATTCCTGTCCCTGACTTGGCGGGCGAGCGCCATCCTGGCGCTGGTTGGGGCGGCTTTCGTCCTAGCCGCCTTGGCATTCGGCGCCGACCTTCTGGTCCTGTTAGCGGGCGAACCCTTCCGGGTCGGAGCAACGTTGTTGGCACTGCTGCTCGGAGCCGCCGCCTTGGAACTGGGCGCCGCCCCTTTGCGCCCAGCGAGCTACGCCATGGACCGCGTGGTTGACGTGCTCATTCTGCAGAGCGCAGCGGTGATCCTGTTTTTCGCCACCCTATTAGCAACCAAACCGGTAATCGGCCTCGTTGGCGCGGGATGGGCGGCTCTGTTCAGCGCCAGCGCCAGCCTCCTCGGCATGGTCTGGTTGGTGCGACGCACGGCCCAGCGCGCATGAATTTAATCAATATAAATCAATAGGTTGAAGAACTTTATTATGAACGTGATTGAAGCGATGGAAACCTGCACGGCAATGCGCTACTTCAAGGAGGAGCCCGTGCCCAAGGAAACCCTTGAGAAGCTCATCCACGCTGCGACCCGCGCCTCCAATCCCGGCAACAGCCAAGGCTGGGCGTTCCTAGTCATCGACGACCCTGCCATCAAGGAACCCGTGGGAGAAAAGGTGCTCGAAGGCATGGCCCCCTTCTTCGCCGATCGTCCCGCTGGAAGGGACGGCGTGGAGGAGCGGATGATGCTTGGCGCCGAGCATCTGGCAAGGAACTTTGCCAAGGTTCCCGCATGGATCGTCTGCATGGCCCGCAAAGTGTATCCGCCCCAAGCGCCGCAAGACAGCTTCATGCACTCAACGATCTACCCAGCGGCCCAGAACTTGATCGTCGCAGCGCGCTCGCTGGGCATCGGCACCTGCTTCACGACCTTCCCCGGCAACGCGGAGCCGGAGATTCGGGCGCTGTGCAACATCCCGGACGACCTGCACCTGTTTGTGTACGTTGCGGTCGGATATCCGCAACGCACCTTCATGCCGGTGAAGCGCAAGCCCATTGACGACGTGCTCACCTGGAATCGCTTCTAAGCCCGAGTTGCAAAACATCCAGTCGGCGTTAACCTTGGTGCGCCCTCAATGAAAGCCGCAGCCATGAACCAAAGCCACGTCGAAGCGCTAGTGTCTGACGTCCCCGAAACGGGGCGCACACCTGCCGACCTTTGGCCGGTGCTGCGCCGGGAGGCGCGGGCCAAGGCAGCCGAAGAGCCCATTCTCGGCAGCTACTTTCACGCCACCGTGCTCAATCACCACAGCTTCGGTGCAGCGCTGAGCTTCCGCTTGGCCAGCAAGCTCGACAACCCCATGCTGCCCACCATGCTGATTCGCGACGTGATTCAGGAGGCCATTGAAGCCGACCCCAGCATCCTGCAGTCCGCCGCCAACGACATGATGGCCACCTTCAATCGAGACCCCGCCTGCGAGGACCCGCTCACGCCCTTCCTGTTCTTCAAGGGCTTTCACGCCCTGCAGGCCCATCGCATCGCCCATTGGCTGTGGCGGCAGGGCCGCAAGACCTTGGCGCACTTCTTTCAGAACCAGATCAGCGTCACCCTAGGCGTCGATATCCATCCTGCAGCCCAGTTCGGCGCCGGCATCATGCTCGATCACGCCACCGGATTGGTGGCTGGGGAGACCGCCGTGGTCGGCGACGACGTGTCCATCCTGCATGCGGTCACGCTCGGCGGCACCGGCAAGGAATCCGGCGACCGGCATCCAAAAATCGGCCGTGGCGTGCTGCTGGCGGCGGGCTGCAAGATCATCGGCAACATCGAGGTGGGCGAAGGCGCCAAGGTGGGCGCCGGCAGCGTCGTCCTCGAAGACGTGCCCGATCATGTAACGGTAGCCGGCATCCCCGCCAAGATCGTCGGCGCAACCAAGGGCCTGCCCGCCCACGTCATGGATCAGCGGCTGAGCTAAAAGGAATTCTCGCGGCCAGTTCAGGCAAGCCGTTCCTTGGCCCGTTGAATGAACTGCCCCATCACTTCCGGGGTTTGAGCGCCCGGCAGGGTGAATCGGCCCGCGAGGAGATAGCTGGGAACTCCCGAAACGCCTAACTCCACCGCGCGTTCGAGTTGCTCCCGAACCCGGTCCGCGCCAGCGTCGCCGTCGAGATATTGAGCTGCCTTGGCGCCGTCGATGCCGGACCGCTCCGCCGCTTCGACGAGGGTTGCCAGTTGGCCGATGTCCTTGCCGGCGCGGAAATAGGCGTCGAACAACACTTCGGCCAGTTGGTGCTGCACCCCGTCGTCCCACGCCAACTCCATGAGGCGGTGGGCTTGAAAGGTGTTCGGCATGCGCCCCATGGCGGCGAAGTCAAAGGTCAGGCCCGCATCCTCCGCCTCTGCGGCCAAGCGCTGTGGAACGCGGCCTGGGTCCGCCTCCTCGCCGTACCGGGCCCGCAGGTATTCGGCCCGGTCAACGCCCTTGGCGGGCAATCCGGGGCGTAGCTGGTACGGTCGCCAGCGCAGGGTCACCCCTTCCCCAACCGGCGTTTGCAGCACCGCATCGAGCCGCCGCTTGCCAATGTAGCACCAAGGGCACACCACATCGGAGAAGATTTCGATTTGCATAGGCTCCGCCTCCAGGCCGCCGGTGGAGCAGGCCACCGGAAACACCCCATTGCGCAGCCCAATTATATAAACTTCCAAGGAAGATTCCGGTGGACCCGTAGATGTGAACAAGCTGGCATCGTCACCGCGGCTCTACACCGTCAACGGCATGATGGTCGGCGCCGCCCTAGGCTCCTTGGTGGCGCCCATCTACATGGCGGCGCACAACTATGCCGCACTCGGCAAGCCGGAACTCGCCAAGCGCATCGTGCGGTCGGGCTTGATCGTCTATGGCGTCATCCTCGCAGCCAGCCTGCTGCTTCCTCAGACCATCACTTGGGCGCCGCTGTTCATCGTGGCTCAGGTTGCCATCGCCGGGTTCCTCGGCAATCGCCTGCAAGGCCCGGCCATCGACTACCATCAAAGCAACGGCGGCGAGGCGTATGGCCTTGGGCAAGCCGTCTTGGTCGCCCTGCTTGCAGGCCTCGCCTTGATGTTCATTCTGTTGGTGATCGCCCTGCCCCTCTCCCTGACCATGCAGAGCCTAGGGGGCTGACCGTCAATCCAACCCTCTCAGGCGAGCCTCGGCGCTATTGAGCACCGCGCCCACGCCTTGGTCCTTGGCCTTGAGGGCCCGGAACATCGCCACCAAGTTGTCGTCCCGCCGCCGTTCGAGTTCGCGAATAGACGCGCCCTGCGCCTGCTCGTCGGACTGCTGGGCGATCTTCTCGATCAGCTCGTCGGTCAGCTCCGGCACGTCGGTCAGGCGGCTCCAAGGCCACTTCAGGGCCGGGCCGAACTGAGCCAGAAAGTGCCTCATACCCGCTTCTCCGCCAGCGATCCGATAGGTTTCAAACAAGCCCATCTGCGCCCACCGGGGCCCGAAGCCGCACCGAATCACCGTATCGATTTCCTCGGTGGTGGCGATGCCGTCGCGCACTAGCCAAAGCGCCTCCCGCCACATCGCCTCCAATAGCCGGTCGGCGACGTGAGCGTCGATTTCGCGCCGAATGCGAACCGGCTTCATGCCTAGCGCTTCAAGCACCGCCATCGCCTGATCGACGACCACGGGGCTGGTGCGCTCGGAAGGCACCACCTCCACCAGCGGCAGCAGATAGACGGGATTGAAGGGATGGCACACCAGCAGGCGGTCGGCGTGGGCGCTGTCCGCAGCCAGCACGGACGGCCTGAATCCTGAGGTTGAAGAGGCGATGGGTGCATCGGGGCGGGAGCCCTTGGCCACGGCCGCATGGACCCGGCGCTTTAGATCAAGGTCTTCGGACACGCTCTCCTGAATCCACTCGGCGTCCGCAATGGCAGTTTCCAAGTCAGGCGTCCAAATCAAGTGGCCTTCATCCGGCAAGGACGCGTCGTAGAGCCTTGGCAAGCTGCGCCGAGCCGCCGCCAAAGTGGCTTCAAGAGCTTTGTGGGCGGCTGCGGAGGGGTCGAAGACGGCGACCGTCCAGCCATGCAGCAGGAAACGGGCGGCCCAACCACCGCCGATGACGCCAGCGCCGACGATGGCCGCCTTCATGCCGGGCTGCGCTTGGTCAGCCCCAGCCGCTCCCGCACCTCAGCCGGCCCGATCACCCGGGCGCCCAAGCCTTCCACGATCTTGACGGCATGCTCCACAAGCTCGGCGTTGGTGGCCAAGTTGCCCTTGCCCAAGTAAAGATTGTCCTCAAGACCGACGCGCACGTTGCCGCCGGCCAAGACCGCGGCCGCCACGTAAGGCATCTGATGGGCGCCCAAGCTGAAGGCCGACCAGAACCAGTCCTTGGGCACGTTGTTGACCATCGCCATCAGCGTGTTCAGGTCGTCCGGAGCGCCCCAGGGCACCCCCATGCACAGTTGCGCCAGCACCGGCGTCTTGAGTACCCCTTCCGCCACCAGCCGCTGGGCGAACCAAAGATGGCCGGTGTCAAAGGCTTCAATTTCCACCTGCACGCCCAGCTCGGTCATCATGCCGCCCATCGCCCGCAGCATGCCCGGCGTGTTGGTCATCACGTAGTCGGCTTCGGCAAAGTTCATGGTGCCGCAGTCGAGCGTGCAGATTTCCGGGCGGCATTCAGCAATGGGCTGCATGCGTTCGCTGGCTCCCGCCATGTCGCTCTGGTTGCCGGGCGGCAACGGTTGCTCGACCGGCCCGAGATACAGGTCGCCGCCCATGCCCGAAGTCAGGTTCAACACAACGTCGGTCGAGGCTGCGCGAATGCGTTCGGTCACTTCCCGGTACAGCTCCGGCGCACGGGCCGGCGCACCGGTTTCCGGGTCGCGCACATGGCAGTGGACGATGGCTGCGCCCGCTTCGGCGGCATCGATGGCGCTGGCCGCAATGGCTTCCGGCGAGCGCGGCACATGGGGGCTGCGATCCTGGGTGGCGCCGGCACCGGTGACGGCGCAGGTGATGAAGACTTCCTTGTTCATGGCGAGCGGCATGGGTCAGTCCCCCTTGTGACGGTTCAACCACTAATTTGAACCGGATCGCCAACGCTGGCAATAGGCGCTCCGCCGTGGATTGGAGCAAGTGGGTGTGCGGTGCGGGCATCCGGCACTGTTAAGGCTCGTGGTAAGCCCGGCTTCCCGCAAGCCAACCCCGCCGGGTGTGCCGGATGCGCGCACCGCACACCCACTTCCAAAGCCAGACGGGCTGCGGCGTTAGCGCAATGACGCGCCAAGCAGATCTCGGGCGATGATGTGCCGCTGCACCTCGTTGGGCCCCTCGCCGATGCGGCGTATGCGCATCTCACGGTACCAGCGCTCGAAGGGGAAGTCCTTGGTGACTCCGTAGCCGCCGAAAATCTGCATGCAGCGATCCACCACCCGGCTGCCGGCCTCGGTGGCAACCAATTTGGCCATGGCCGCCTCCTTGCGGAAAGGATCGCCCCGCTGGGCTCGGGCTGCTGCCTCCAAGGTCAGCCAACGGGCTTGGCGGATGTCGATTTCGTTATCGACCAGCATCCACTGAATGGCTTGTCGGGAGGACAGCGGCGCTCCGAAGGTCTGCCGCTGGGGCGCGTACTCCAAGGCCAGTTCGTGAGCCTTGGTGGCGACGCCGATGCAGCCAGCGGCGTAGGGAATGCGCTGCCTTGAGAGCCGGTCATTGGCGATGGCGAAGCCGCCGTTGACCGCGCCGAGCACGTTGGCATGGGGCACGCGCATGTCCTCGAACTGCAGTTCGGTGGCGTAGCGGGCGCTGCGCAGGGTATGCACCACCCGGCGCACGTGAAAGCCGGGCGTATCCGTATCGACGATGAAGCAGGTCACCCCGTTGCGCCCCTTGTCCGGGTCGGTGCGGGCGAACACCAAGCCGAAATCCGCCCGATCCGCTCCGCTGATGAAAATCTTGCCGCCGTTGATGATCCAGTCGTCGCCGTCGCGCACCGCCCGGGTTTGGATGGCGCGGGCCGGGTCGCTGCCGCCGGACGGCTCGGTCAGGCCAAAGAAGCCACTCTTCTCGCCACGCAGCATGGGATGGAGGTAACGCGCCTGCTGGGCTTCAGTGGCTTCAAAAAGCTGGGCTAAGCCGGCGCCGCCAAACACCCCGTAGCAGGGCGCGTAAAGCCCAGCGCGATGCTGGCTGGTTTCGATGGCGATCAGGGTGCGGGTCACCAGATCGATTTCCGGCCCGCCGAACTCCGGCGGGATGTCCAGGCCGTAGAGGCCCATGGCGCGGGTTTTCTCCGTCAAGCGCAGCCGGTCCGCTTCCGGCAACTCGTCGGCGTCCGGATCCAGGGTCAGCTCCAAGGGCAGGATCTCCTCGCGCACGAACCGCCGGACCATGCCCGTGATCATCTCCTGCTCTTCGGTCAGGGCCAAGTCCACTTTATGATCCCGGACTGAGCCTTCCTAGGCGCGGCATCGGTTCGTTGTGGGGCGGCAATGCCCCTTGATCCGCCTTGTGGGCCATCAACAGCTCCCGGTAGCGAGTGAGATAGGCCGTGGTGACCTCAACGCGAAAACGGCGGGCCTCGGGGATTCGGTCAGCCGCTGCGCTGACTTCGCTCCTCAGGCCAAAGCGGCTGCGCCCCCCGGCGTAACCGATGTAGCGCACCTTGCCCGCCTCATCGGCCAGTTCGAACACTCCAAGCTGGCCCGGCAGACCCGCCGCGGCATCAAGAGACAGCCAAGGCTTATCGAGACGAATCGGCACGGTTGTCCGACTGCCCGGCGGACTTTCGCTTGGGCATGACCGAAATCTCCATCGGCGCAAACTGCGCCATGTCGATGTTGATCAAGCAAGGACCTTCGCTGGCCATGGCTTCGTCCAATGCCGATTGGAACTCAGCGACGCTGCCGACGCCTTGGCCCGGAACGCCCATGCTCTGTGCCATGGCGGCAAAGTTGACCCTGCCGAGATCGGTTTCGTTGGTGCGGCCAAAGCGCCGTTGCTGCAGCCAGCGCAGCACGCCGTAGCCGCCGTCGTTGAATACGCACACCACCAAGGGCACGCCGTACTGGGCGGCGGTGGCCAATTCCGTGGCGTGGAACATGAAGCCGCCGTCGCCGTGCATCACCAAGGTCTTCTTGCCCGTGGCAATGGCCGCGCCAAGCGCCAGGGGCAGGCCCGGACCGATGGCGCCGGAAGCGGGGTTCAACGACGTGCGCGGGTTATGGATCGGGAAGAGCTGATTGCCGAAGTTGTAGGCGGCAATTGTGGAGTCGCGCACCAGAAGCCCATCCCGAGGCAAACGGTCGCGCATGAGGTCCATCATCGCCGCGTAGTCCGGCCCCAAGCGCGCCCGCATGGCCTTGCGCAAGCCGTCGCGGGCCTCCCACACCGATTCATTGAACTGGGCGTCGTTGGGTGCCGCGCCGTCCAAGGCTTCGAGCATGCCACCGAGGACTGCGCGGGCATCGCCGACCACACCGAGCGCCACGGGATGGGCGCGGCCCACCACCTTCGGATCGATGTCCACCTGCACCAAATCGCCAGGTGGGCGCAGTTTGGCGGCCTGCCCATCGACCCCCACGGCAAACCGGACGCCAAACGCAAGGCTTAAGTCCGCGCCCTGCACCGCGGCGTGCAGGCCGGCGCTTTGGAGGTAGTTGCCAATGCACAGGGGATGGTCTTCGGAGAGGGCGCCGCGACCGTCCACCGTGGTGACCACCGGCGCATCGAGGCGCTCCGCCAACGCCTGCAGCTCGGCTGCCGCATCGGCGGCGATAACGCCGCCGCCGGCGATGATCAACCGTCGGTGGCTGTCTGCCAGGGCTATTCAAAAGTCCTGACGGCGGTTGGCTGAGGTTTCCGGTTGGTT
>VYDB01000021.1 GCA_009843635.1 Gammaproteobacteria bacterium | reverse complement strand
AAAACCAACCGGAAACCTCAGCCAACCGCCGTCAGGACTTTTGAATAGCCCTGATGATTGCGCCCATGGCCCGCCGCGCCCAAGCTCCCATCACCGTTGATTTCCCCGGCGCCAACTATCCGATAGGCAGCCGAGTGCGCTTTGCGCATGACGGCGGCACTATGGCTGGAACTGTCGCCTCCCTGAAGCGCCGCCAAGCCTTGGTCCATACCGACCAAGGGCGTTGGAACGTGCTTTACAGCCTGTTGGAATTGGTGGAACGCTCGACGGTCGGCGAGTGCTCACTGGCCGAAACGGAGGCGCTGGCCAACGACCTCATCAAGCGCCACAAGGCAGACAGCGGCTTGGCGAAGGACTGGCGCTTCGGATTCGACCTCGCCCCTTCCCGCGCTGGGGCCTGCAAGTACGGTGAGCGCCGCATCGACCTCTCCGTGAGCTTCTGCCTCTCCGCCAGCAGAACCGACATCATCGACACGATCCTCCATGAAATCGCCCACGCGATTGTCGGCAAAGCGCACAACCATGACGCGGTCTGGGCCACCAAAGCCCTTGAGATCGGCTGCACGGGCGAGCGCACCCACGCCGTTCGCCACACCGCTCCCCGCTGGGCCGGCGAGTGCGGTTGCGGGCAGCGCTGGTTGCGCCAACGCTTGAGTCGCAGGGTCGCCAACGGGGCCCGATGCCCGAGGTGCAAAGGGGAGATTGATTGGCAGCCCTACAGCGCGGTTAGCTGAACCGTCTCCCATCGAGACCTAGGCTGCGCAGCGCCGCTGGGCTGTCCGACCAGCCGCTGCGCACCTTGACCCAAAGATGCAGCATGACCTGACGGCCCAGCATGCGTTCGATGTCCAAGCGCGCCTCCCGGCCGATGGACTTGAGCTTGCCGCCGTCCTTGCCGATGACGATGCGCTTCTGGCCAGCGCGCTCGACCAGGATTTGGGCGCGGATGTCCACTACCGCCGAGCCTTCATCGAAGGACTCAACCACCACCGCTGTCCGATGCGGCAATTCATCGCCCAACCGGCGCATGAGCTTTTCGCGGATCATCTCGCTGGCCAGAAAGCGCTCGCTTTCGTCGGTGAGCTGGTCGGCGGCAAAAAGGTGCGGCCCGGCGGGCAGGCTTTGGAACACCAATGAGCGGAACTCGGCGACGCCCTCGCCGCCCAGGGCTGAGACCGGCATGATTTCCGCAAAAAGGCCCGTGGCGCCAAGCCGTTCCATGGCCGGCAACAGGCGGGTCTTGTCGCCGAGCAGGTCAATCTTGTTGATGAGCGCAAACGCCGGCTTCGCTGCCCACTCAACCTGCCGCATCACCCACTCATCGCCTTCGGTCAGGCGGTCGCGGTCGAGCACTAGGACGATCAGGTCCGCATCGCCGAGGGCCGCCTTGGCGTTGCCCACCATGCTGCGGTTGATGGCCCGCTGGACACGGCGGTGGATGCCCGGCGTATCAACGTAGATCGCTTGGCAAGCGCCTTCGGTGTCAATGCCGATGAGGTTGCGCCGGGTGGTCTGCGGTTTGCGGGAGGTGATGCTGAGCTTTTCGCCAAGCACCCGGTTCAACAGGGTGGACTTGCCGACGTTGGGCCGCCCGGCGATGGCGACGGTGCCGCAACGATCAGTCACTGTCGTCATCGGCTTCGATCTGGTCGAGCAGTTGGGCGGCCGCCCGCTTTTCCGCCTCCTTGCGGCTAGCGCCCTCGGCGGTGGCCTTCAACCCCAACTCGGCGACTTCGCAGGAGACGATGAAGCGGGGCGCATGCCGCACGCCAGCTTCCTCGACGATTCGGTACACCGGCAAGGGCATGGCCCGCCCTTGAGCGAACTCCTGCAATGCCGACTTGGCATCCTTGACCAGCGCCGCCGTCAAGCCGGTCAGCCGGTCGCCCAACAAGCGAACTACAAGCGCCCGGGCCGCCTCCACGCCGCCATCCTCATGCACGGCGCCGATCAGGGCTTCGACTCCGTTGGCGAGCACGGAAGCGCGGCGAAAAGCGCCGGAACGCATTTCGCCGATGCCGAAGCGCATGTAGTCCCCCAGTGCCAGTGCGTGGCCAATCTCCGCCAACGTGCCCTGTTTGACCAGCGCCGCCCGGGCCAGCGTCAGGCCACTCTCCGCCTCGCCTGGATGCTCGCGATGCAGGTGTGCGGCGACGGCGTAGCCGAGCACCGCATCGCCTAGATACTCCAAACGCTCGTTGTGGCTGTCCGGCGAAGCGCTTTTGTGGGTCAGGGCGCGAACCAGCAGGCGCTCATCGGCAAATCGGTAGTTTAGCGCGCGTTGCAAACGATCAAGCTGCGGGGCGCCGGGGCGTTCAGTCACGGATCAGGGCGGCTTCGATTTGATTCAGGCCGGGCGGACTGGGACTAGGTTGCGCTGCCGCCTGCGTCAGCCATTGGTTGCGCTCGAAGGTCGGCAGCTTGAAGCCGGGGTCCTTGTGCACCCAAATGGCTACCGCCTTGCCGACGATCTTGGCCTCGGAGACGTACTTCCAGCGGCGGCTGTCGTCGCTGCGGTCACGGTTGTCGCCCATCACGAAGTAGGCATCCTGCGGCACTGTCCACTCGCCGTTGCGGTCACCGACCGGATAGCGATAGGTGGTGTGGGTGCCGCCGCCCAAGGACTCCTGGTAAGCCCGAACCGGCACTGCGGCACCGCCGATGACATCATAAAACTCGCGTACGAACTCATACCCCGCCCGTTCGTCGTTGATGTACAGCGCCTTGTCCTCATAACGGATGCGATCGCCCGGCAGGCCGATGACCCGCTTGATGAAATAGCGCGAGTCATGGGGGGGTATGAACACCATGATGTCGCCCCGCTGCGGCTCGCCGACCTCGAAGATCTTGGTGCCGAGCACCGGCAGGCGGATGCCGTAGGCGTACTTGTTGACCAGAATGAAGTCGCCCACCTCCAAGGTCGGCACCATGGACTCGGAAGGTATCTGGTAGGGCTCGGCGAGAAAGCTGCGCAGCACCAGCACCAAGAGCAGAACCGGAAAGAACGAGCGGGCGTACTCGACGATCATCGGCTCCTTGTCCGGCGCCTCCGCCTCCTCCGCGGAACGCGCCTCCAGCCGGCGGGCTTTAAGGAACAGCGCGTCAAGCAGCCAGATGCCGCCGCTGATCAGCACGGCCCAGGTGAGCACGAGGGGAAAGTCTATATCCATGACTTATTGTAGCCCGCCTATCTCTCGACCTTGAGCGCGGCGAGAAATGCGTCCTGGGGGATTTCCACCCGGCCGAGCTGCTTCATGCGCTTCTTGCCCGCCTTTTGCTTTTCCAGCAGCTTCTTCTTGCGCGTCACGTCGCCGCCATAGCACTTGGCGGTGACGTTCTTGCGCAACGCCTTGACCGTCTGCCGAGCCACGATCTGGCCGCCGATGGCGGCCTGAATGGCAACGTCGAACAACTGCCTCGGAATCAGTTCCTTCATCTTCTCGGCCAACTGACGACCACGGCTCTGGGCTTGGCTGCGATGCACGATCATCGCCAAGGCATCGACCCGCTCGCCGTTGATGAGCATGTCAAGCTTGACCAGGTTGGAGGCCTCGAAGCGGTCGAAGCCGTAGTCCAAGGATGCGAAGCCGCGGCTGACGGACTTCAACTTGTCGAAGAAGTCCATCACGACTTCACTCATGGGCAACTCCCAGGTCATCGACACTTGGCCGGACGAGAACTGCATGTTCCTCTGTACGCCGCGCCGTTCAACGCATAGGCTGATCACATTGCCAACGTAATCTTGGGGCGTGAGGATGTTGACGGCCGCGATCGGCTCACGCACTTCGGCGAATTGGGGCGGCAACCGGGAGGGGTTGTCCACCTGCCTAGCCTCGCCGTCGACGCCAATCACTTCGTAAACCACCGTCGGCGCCGAGGTGATGAGGTTCAGGCCGTACTCCCGTTCGAGCCGCTCCTGCACGATCTCCATATGCAGGAGGCCCAGAAAGCCGCAACGAAATCCAAATCCCAGGGCGTCCGAAGTTTCGGGCTCGTAAAACAGCGAGCCGTCATTCAAGCTCAGCTTGGCCAAGGCTTCGCGAAAGTCCTCGAACTGCTCAGAGGCGACTGGGAACAGGCCCGCGTAAACCTGCGGCTTCACCTCCGCGAAGCCGGGCAACTGAGCCACCCCCTGATGCTTGGCGGGCGCGATCGTGTCGCCCACTGGCGCCCCGCGGATGTCCTTGATGCCAGCCACGATGAAGCCCACTTCCCCGGCCACCAAGCGTTCCGCTACCTGCCGTTTTGGCGTGAAGCAGCCGACCTGATCGACGCCATGAACCTGTCCCGTTGACTTGACCGCCACCTGGTCCCCGGCCGCAACTTGGCCCGCCACCACCCGCACTAGGGAGACGATGCCGAGATAGTTGTCAAACCACGAGTCGATGATCAGCGCCTGCAAGGGCGCATCCGGGTCCGCTTCCGGTGGCGGAATGCGGCTCACCAGGCTGGCCAGCAGTTCCGGCACCCCAGCCCCGGTCTTGGCGCTGACCAATAGCGCGTCGTGCGCCGGCAAACCGATGATCTCCTCGACTTCCTGCGCCGCGGCGGCGGGGTCGGCTTGGGGCAGGTCGATCTTGTTCAGCACCGGCAGCACCTCGAGCCCCTGTTCGATGGCCGTGTAGCAGTTGGCTACCGACTGGGCCTCCACGCCTTGAGCGGCGTCCACAACCAACAGCGCCCCTTCGCAAGCCGCCAAGGAGCGCGACACCTCGTAGCTGAAATCCACATGGCCCGGGGTGTCGATGAAGTTGAGTTGATAGGTGCGCCCGTCTTCAGCCTGGTAATGCAGCCGAACGCTCTGCGCCTTGATGGTGATGCCCCGCTCGCGCTCCAGATCCATGGAATCGAGCACCTGATCGGCCATCTCCCGATCGGTCAAGCCGCCGCAGTGCTGGATCAGACGGTCGGAGAGGGTCGATTTGCCGTGATCGATATGGGCGATGATCGAGAAGTTGCGGATGTGGTCGGCAGCAGGCAAAACACGGTTACTCCGGCACGCTTAACGGCACGAAGGTCTGAACGCCGCCGCGCACAATCAGCACCGGCACGCGGCGGCCCTTCGGCAGGGTCTTGGCGATTTCGCGGAAGCCCTGCTGATTCTCGACCGTTTGGTGGTTGAGGCGGGTGATGATGTCACCGGCTCGAATGCCGGAATCCGCCGCCGGACCGGTTGATTGGACCACCCGCACGCCGCCCTTGAGATTGAATCGGCTGAGCGCTGCCTCCGGCACGTCCTCCAGCACCAACCCGAGGCTCGAGGGTTCGTTGGGGGCGCCTTGGCCAACCGACCCGTCGCCCTCAAGGTCGGGCAGTTCGCCGACCTTGACCTTGAGCTTGAGGCGCTCGCCACCGCGCATCACGACCACGTCCACCTCGCTGTTCGCCGCGGTGCGGCCCACGTAGTGGGGCAGCTCTTCGGAGCGCTCAATGGGTTTGTCGTCGAATTCGATGATGACGTCTCCGGCCTGCAGCTCGCTTTCATCCGCCGGGCTGCCTGGGGCCACCTCGCTGATGAGGGCGCCGTGGGGGCGCTCGAGACCGAAGCTCTCCGCCAAGTCGCGGCTGACTTCCTGGATGACCACGCCCAGCCAGCCTCTCGAAACCCTTCCGGCGCTTTTGAGTTGATCGACCACGTCCATGGCCACGTCGATGGGTATGGCGAAGGACACGCCCATGAAGCCACCTGACCTTGAGTAGATCTGCGAATTGATGCCCACCACTTCGCCGTCCAAGTTGAACAACGGACCTCCGGAATTGCCTGGATTGATGGCCACGTCGGTCTGGATGAAGGGTACGTAGTTCTCGTTCCGCTCGGTGGGCAAGCTGCGCCCCTTGGCGCTGACGATGCCGGCGGTGACTGAGTAGTCAAAGCCAAACGGGGAGCCGATGGCCAACACCCACTCGCCCACATCCAAATCCTCGGAACGGCCTAAGCGCACCGTCGGCAGGTTGTCGGCCTCCACCTTGAGCAAGGCCAAGTCCGATCGCCGGTCCGTTCCCACCACCTCCGCGTTGAGCTCCCGCCGGTCGGGGAAGCGCACCAGTATCTCATCGGCGCCTTCGACAACGTGGTTGTTGGTCAGCACATAGCCGTCATCGGAGATGACGAAGCCCGAGCCCAAGGAGCGCGGACGCGCATTGGACGGCGGCTGCGGCTGCGGCGGAAAGCGGCGAAAGAACTCCTCGAAGTCGCGCATGCGCGGGTCGCGCTCGTTCTGGCGCCGCGTGGTGCTGACGTTGACCACCGCAGCGGCGTTGTCCTCCACCAATTCCGTGAAATCGGGCAACTCGGCGCCTGCGGCGCCGAAACCCGCGCCCAGCAGCAAAACTGCTGTCAGCATTGCAATTCGTCGTGTCACTAATCGTTCCTTGTGCTTGTGTAGCTAGTGATAGGAAAGCGCCTAAACGCAGCAATGCCGGGCAGGGATGCCAAGCCCGCCAAGGCCCAAAGCGGCTGATTCGCCGCGAAGGCGGCAGCGCCAACCGCGCTGAGCAGCAACAATAGCAGCGGCGCGCCGAAAGCCAGCAACGCGGCTTGCACCAGGCGTCCGTCGCTGGTTGCGTGCGCTAACGGCGCTTCGCGCCGTCCGAGGGCGCAGGGACATCCGACGCAACCGGATGGGCCCACGGCAATCAGCCTGCTGTCCTGACCCAACATCGGCTAGGGCTCCTTCGAATCGTGGTAGATAGAGCGGGCGATTCGGCGCACCGTGGGCTCTGGCAGTTCGCCCACCAAGGTGACTTGGACACGGCGCCCGGACGGTCCAGGCACGAACTCCGTAACGGCGATGGTGGCGCCTTGACGGGTCGCCGCCGCTGCGGTCCTAACGCTGGGCCCATCCTCGACAAAGATGGAGAAGGCCGCCAAACCGTCCGTGTACATCATGGCGTTGACTGACTGCAACCGGCTATCGCCACGGCGTACACCAGCGGAAGCCATGGAGAATCCAGCCGGTATCCAGCCGGCTCGCCAGCGGATGCGCGCAGGTCCCGGATCGACGGATTTGCCCCGAGGTTGCCTGTCCACGGCCGCCAAGGCGCCCTCGTGCCGACCAGGCTCCAGCGCCGCTGGATCGACCTCATCGCCAATCTCGATCTGCGTGAACTGAAAGACCTCCAATCGCGCACCGTGCCGATCAACCAACTCGGAGCGCAGCAGCAAGCGGTGCTCCCGGTCCAGCCACAATCGATGCCCGTACCGGTCGCCGTCCCTCGGCATCACGGCAATCCGTTGCGCCCGACGCCCTGCGATGCGACCGACGCCAAGGTCAGAAATGGCGTACTGCGCCGAAACGCGATCAAAGGGGCGGGTGAACGCCCGGGCGAAAGGGCCGGAGGCAATGCCGCGGCTGAGTTCGACCAAGTTATCACCCGGCATAAGCACTCGAGTGACCTCATCGCCCCGGCGGATGATCTCCCTCGGCGCTCCGTTCAGATGCACCAGCCGTTCCCGCTGCTCGCCGTCCACGACCATGTGCACGATGCGCAGCGTGGCGACGTCCTGCCCGGTAAAGTAGCTGAACACGCCATCGTAGTTGAGCTCCATGAAGGCCCGGTTCATATCGGCCAGCCAGGTTGGGGCCGCGCCCCAGCCAAGCGCCGGAACAAGCAGGCCAACGAGCAGACGCAAAATGAGGTCAGCTTGTGCCACGCTATTCCTCAGGCTCAAAGGTCACGAGCTTGGTGAAGGCGCCCACATCGGGCTGGTTGACCACCTTCTGCTGCATGTGCTGAATCATGTACACGTTGACGTTCGGCTCCGCCAGGGACGGCCTGCTGACCAAGGGCCGTGGCGGTGATGGCGCAACTGGAAGGGCGGCAACTTGGGGTGCCGACGGGCCTTCGCCACCCCCCAAGCTCGTTAAGTTGGTCGCGACGATCACGGCGACCGCCACCGCCGATGCAGCAACCCATGCGGTCACCCGCCCCCAGCTCCGTTGATGACGCAACGGTGCTAGACCCGCTCTCGCGGTAGCGGGATCGTCTCGCAAGCCCGCCCAAACCCGATCAGCAAGGTCGGATTCCGAGGGCGTCGCACCGCCCTGGAGCGCCGCTGACAGCCGCCGCCACCGAACCCAGGTCCGTTGCAGTTGGGCGTCACGCCGCACCTCATCAAGAACGCGGCGAACTTCAAAGGCACTGGCCTCCCCATCCATGAGGGCCGAAAGGGACTCCCGCAATTGCTCTGACATGGCGCCTAGTCTACTCCCTGCGTGCGATTTGACGCACTCTCATTGCTGCCCCACTTTGCTGCCCCACTCCAAAGAAGTTTCTTCGCTGAACTTCACCATACGACCGGTTTTGCGCCACTTGGTTCCCTCACCGATCCAGCAAATGGCCGATGCGCCGGTCCACTGCCTCCCGAGCGCGGAAGATGCGCGAGCGCACCGTGCCCACAGGGCATTCCATGATGGCGGCAATCCGCTCGTAGCTTAGGCCCTCGAACTCGCGCAAGGCGAGGGCGCTGCGCAGATCGTCCGGCAGGGCAGCAATGGCTTGGTCGATCGCATCGGCCAACTCATCCCTGGAAGCCGCCGCCTCGGGACTTTCGTTTTCAATGAGCCGGTCCGCGCCATCCATGAATTGGGCGTCCTCGACGTCAATGTCCGCGCCCGGCGGGCGTCGGCTCTTCGCCATCTGGTGATTGTGGGCGGTGTTGATCGCGATGCGGTAGAGCCAAGTGTAGAACGCGCTCTCGCCACGGAACTTCGGGAGGGCGCGAAAGGCCTTGATGAACGCCTCCTGGGCCACATCCTCGACCTCCTCCGGATTTCGGACATGGCGCGCGACCAAGCTGCAGATCTTGTGCTGATAGCGCCCGAAAAGCAGATCGAAGGCGGTTCGGTCACCCTGCTTGACGCGGGACACCAATTCCCTGTCTGTCTCGTCAGCGCCCATGCCCGGACCAAACCCACATCGCCATTGGGGGCGGCATTTTGCTCGCATTCGCGCATGCTTGCCACTGGATGAGCAGCAGCGCAATGAGTGGTAGTCTTCACCAAGCATCACGGGAAAGTAGCGGGTTAAAGGGTGATCAAGCGCAACAAACCGGTTCGTGGAGAGTCCCTTCAATGAGGGTTGACGGCTTATGACCCAACGCTTCGCCACCGACATCCTCATCATTGGCGGCGGCGCCGCGGGGCTGTCCACGGCATTGAGCCTGGCACCGGACGCGCGGGTAACCGTGCTCTGCAAGGACCGCGCCGAGGCCAGCGCCTCCCAGTGGGCGCAGGGCGGCGTGGCGGCGGTGACTGA
This sequence comes from Gammaproteobacteria bacterium, assembly GCA_009843635.1. Taxonomy (GTDB): domain Bacteria; phylum Pseudomonadota; class Gammaproteobacteria; order Pseudomonadales; family Azotimanducaceae; genus Azophilus. The sequence continues at coordinate 32,173 of VYDB01000021.1, read as the reverse complement.
CCCGGAAGACAGCATCGAGGCCCACGGTAGGGACACCACCACCGCCGGGGCCGGGCTGTGTGATGAGGAGATCGTCCACTTCACGGTTTCCCAAGCGAGCCGGGCGGTCAATCGCCTGCGCAGCCGGGGCGTCACCTTCGACTCCGTGGGCAACGAGTTGGACCTGACCCGCGAAGGCGGCCACTCATTTCGGCGCATCCTGCACGTGGCGGATGCCACCGGGGCGGCCGTCGTGGCCACCCTGACCGAGCGCGCGCTGGACCATCCCAACATCGAGCTGTTCAACGACCGGGTAGCCATCGACCTGATCAACCTGAGCAAGCTCGGCCGTCACGGCAACCGCTGCGCCGGGGCCTACGTGCTCAACCGCAGCACCGGGCGCGTTGAAGTGTTCCAAGCCCGTTACGTGGTGCTGGCCACCGGCGGCGCCAGCAAGGTGTATCTGTACACCAGCAACCCGGACGGCTCCACCGGCGACGGCATCGCCATGGCTTGGCGAGCGGGCTGCCGCATCGCCAACATGGAGTTCATCCAGTTCCACCCCACCTGCCTCTACCACCCGCACGCCAAGTCGTTCCTGATCTCCGAAGCCGTGCGCGGCGAGGGCGGCGTGCTGACGCTGCGGGACGGCACCCGCTTCATGCCCAATTTTGATTCCCGGGCGGAGCTCGCGCCGCGAGACATCGTGGCCCGGGCCATCGACCATGAGATGAAGCGCTTAGGCGCGGACAGCGTCTACATCGACATCAGCCACCGCCCCAAGGACTTCGTTGAGGAGCGCTTCCCCACCATCGCCCGGCGCTGCCGGGAATTTGGCTATGACATCACGCGGGAGGCTGTGCCCGTAGTGCCCGCTGCCCACTACACTTGCGGCGGTGTGGTGGTGGACAAGACTGGCCGCACCGACATCCCTGGCCTCTACGCTATCGGCGAAGTGAGCTGCACGGGCCTGCATGGCGCCAATCGACTGGCCAGCAACTCCCTGCTCGAATGCCTGGTGTTCGCCGACGCCGCCGCCGAAGCCATTCGCGCGCAGCTCGACCGCCCCCACACCCCTGTTGAGGCCCCCCACTGGGACGAAAGCCAAGTCACGGATTCCGACGAGGACGTGGTAATCGCCCACAACTGGGACGAACTGCGCCGCTTCATGTGGGACTACGTGGGCATCGTGCGCACCAACAAACGCCTGCAGCGGGCCTTGCATCGGGTAAGCCTGCTCAAGCAGGAGGTCCACGAATACTACAGCCACTACCGGGTGAGCAACGACCTCATCGAGCTGCGCAACCTGATTGACGTGGCCGATCTCATCATCCGCTCCGCACTGCTGCGCCACGAGAGCCGTGGCCTGCACTTCAACTTGGACTACCCGGAAACGCTGGCCGAAGCCAAGGACACGATCCTGTTCCCCGGTTCGGTTGAGCATCTCGACTTGATGCGGCCCTACGCGGAACGACGTTAGTATGCGAGGGGCAAGCCCCTCGCGCTCCCCGGCTGAGGGCTCTAGCTACTGGTTCTCCGAACAAGCGGCCTTCAAGTCCCTGCGCAATCGGGCGAAGGCTTCGGCGCTCACTTCGTCGCGATAGACCCGTGCGGTTCGGCCCCAGAACCTGGCAGGCCCACCACTCCAGGTGACGGCAAAGCGGGAGAGGCGCACCCAACGCACCGGTTGGGGGAATTCCAAGTCGATCTTCGCAGCCGGGCGCAGCAGCCACAGCCAGAGCGCCAGCAGCGCCGCTCCGGCGTTGCCGAACCAGATCCAGCCACCAGCCACCGCGACCGCCAATTGGGCAACCCAAGCAAGCCAACGCAAGCGGGCGGGCATCAATGTCACGCCTGCTCCGAGTCGAAGCGCCGGATCAGGCCGACAATGCGAGCCAAGTGCGGCTCGGAAGGTTCGGACCGGCCCTGCAGCCAATCGTGGAGCTGCCAGTCCTCCATCTCCAAGAGCTGGGCGTAGGCTTGCCGGTCGGCCTCTGGCAACGCCTCGAAGCAGCGCTCGAAGAACGGCACCAGCTTGAGCTCGACTTCGGCCAAGCCCCGCCGGCTGCGCCAGTAAAGCGCGCCGCTGGACCGGTCCTTGTGCACACCCAAACTTCCCTCCACAACTGCCTGGAAACCCATCGGAACACCCCGCATTGAGCTGGCGCGGAGTTTCGCGCCAGCGAAACTCAAACGAACTTTTGCCCCAAGGCCAAAGTTCGCCTCGACAGCAGACTCAAAGCGGGCAACAATCCTGCCTCAGCTTGCAACCACCGGGCAATGGTCATGGTCGGCAATCCGCCGCAGACATCTCGCACATCCACAGCCGGAAACGCCGAAGGGAAAACCGGCACGCTGGCGCTTGACGACTTGGGCGTGCTCACCTTCGACGGCCCGGACTCGGCATCTTTTCTGCAAGGCTACCTCACCATCGACCTGGATGCCCTTGGCAGCGAGCCAGCTTTCACCGCGATGTGCAACATCAAGGGTCGGACTGTCTTGACCGGCTACGCATGGCGTGAGGGCGAACGGGTGACGCTCATTGTCCACCAGAGCCTCTGCGCCCTAGCGCTGTCCTTCCTAGCGCCCTATCTGGCGTTCTCGAAAACCCAGGCCAGTGACGCAACGGCGCACTGCACCCTGATAGGCGCCTTGGGCTTAAACCTTCCCGCACCTGCACACATCCTCGATGCGGAACGCCAGATCATGGTCCTGCATGGCGAGGACATCAATCAAGCTCAGGGGCTCTTGGCAGCAGGACCAACGCTCGACGCAAGCGACTGGCGCAACACCACGATAGCCAAGCGGGAAGTTTGGCTCGAAACGGCCACCTCCGGGTTTTTCCTGCCGCAGATGCTGGCGCTTGATGAACTCGGCGCGGTGAGCTTCACCAAGGGCTGCTACCTCGGCCAGGAAATCGTAGCCCGCGCCCAGCACCGGGGCGAGGTCAAGCGGCAACTGAAAACGCTCGCTTGGACGAACGAGGAACCCCACATCGGTGCCGAGCTGCGCGGCGTTAACGGCCACGCGGCAGGGGTCGTCGTGGCGATTGCGGCGGCATCCGCAAGTGAAGGCGCGGCCCTCGCCGTGATGGGCCGTCACGCCATCGAACCGTTCACGATCAAGAGCAGCGCGAGCGTTCTGCGAACGATTGAAGCGTCCTAAAAGAACACGAACGACCGAACCACGACATTTTTCCTGCACGACGCATCGGCCGGTGCGGTGGGATCGACGCAGGCGCTGTGGAAGGACCAGCGCGAGACGGACCCATCCGTGACGGAGTCGTAGCACTTGAGCATCGAAACCTCGGTAGGAGTCTGCTGCGGCACCCAATACCACTCGTGTTCAGGGCGGTAGGTGAAGCGAGTGGTCTCCCCCACGCGGTCGTCGTAGATGCGGTAGTTGGTGATGTAGGGCTGGTCGGCGAACGACGGCCAAGCGCAAAGCACGAAGGGGTTCTGACGCACGGTTTCCATCGGCTTGGCGAGATTGATGGACATGAACCGGCGCGACATCTTGGCGTCGGCCTCCCCCTCCGTGTAATGCTGCTCGCGCCCGAAGTTGCGCAAGTTCCTGGTCAGCAGCTCCCGGCAGCGCACGCGGCCGCTGTTGTCATTCAGGTCGTTATGCACGAGGTTGGCGTAGCCGCGATTCACGCCAGGATCCTTGTTGTCCTGGTCTTCAACCACATCACCCTGATAGTCCTTGTCGAACACGTCGTGGTTGTAAACGAGCGCGTCGGTGGCGCCGGGGAAGAAATCGACAAGCAGCTTCTCCATTTCCGGGTAGAACACCCGCTCCACCTCGTGGGCGTCGTAGAAATTCCCGCACTTCGATTCGCAGTGAGCCAGCGAGACGCCGAGCCGGTCCATGCATTCAGGGCTGTAGGGCGACAATCCGGGGTAATACGCCTCGATGCGCCGAGCGTCGCGCAATACTTGTGGAAAGTAGAGGCAGAGCCGGTTGATGTTCCGCTCGTCCTGGCGCAAAGCCTCTGCCTCGGCCTCCCGCCCGGCATCCCGCCAAAGCGCGTTGGAGGAGACCACGGAGTAGGACGGCTGTTCGTGAATGCTGTACCGCAACGGCAGCACCACCCCGCCTTCCGGGGCCATGATGTTGTTCGCCCGAATGTAGTCCAAGCACTCTTCGTAGCGGCGAAACCCAAGTCCCCACTGGGTCTCGATTGGGCCGGGGGGCGCGTTTTCGATCATTTCGATGAGGGCTTGGCTCTCGCCTCGGGCAATCTGGGCCAGCGCCGCCTCCATCGCCGCCGCGGTTCCGGCATCCCCACCTCGGTTCAGTGACGCAAAGGACTGGCCACCGTTGGCCGCAATCGGCGGCGGCTGCCCATCCGTGAGCTGAAACGGGGGCACATAGACCGGCGCAACGGGGCTGGCAATGGCTTCGGCTGGATTCATTGGGCTCCTCCAGTGGCAAAGAGTGAATTATGACACAGCGAGTCTAGTGGTCGTGGCCGTGGGGCCGCTCGGCAAGCGCCTGCTGCCGGGATTCCAGCCCCGCACCGGTAGCCAGCCCCTTGGCTATCAGCAGCGCTTCCAAGGCTTCCTGGAAGCGGTCGTAGTAGGCGTATTCTTCCTCTTGCGCCGCACTTTGCAGCCCCTCATGACTTGCGATGGCTTCAATCAGGCTCGCCTGAAACTCCCGCCACTCGAAGCAGCCGCTTTCGCAGAGCGCCCAGGCCATGCCGAAGATGCGGCCCTGCCAAGCTTCGGCAAAGGCTAGTTCGCCGTTGGCCATCGGCGGCGCCAACGGGCCTTGCAAAGCGAACTTCTCCCCGCTCCGCACAATTCAGACTCCGTCTAGAGTCCCACCCCGATCATGGCATCGCGGCTGACGCGGGCGAGCAGCGCCTGCTCACTCACTGCGGCCACGTCCTCCGGCGCTTGGGGCAGCACCAAGTAGCGAACCTCCGCGCTGGAATCCCAGACCCGCACCTTGGTCCGCTCCGGCAACTCGACGCCGAACTCCGCCAGCACCGCCCGCGGCTCGCGCACCACCCGGGAACGGTAAGCCGGATCCTTGTACCAGCGCGGCGGCAGCCCCAACAGCGCCCACGGATAGCAGGAGCACAGGGTGCAGACCACGACGTTGTGGACCTCCGGAGTGTTCTCCACCACCACGAGCTTGTCCACTTGGCCGCCAGTGAAGTTGAAGGGCTTGATCGCCTCGGTGCCATCCGCCAGCAACCGAGCCTTGAAGTCCGGGTCGCGCCAGGCCTTGACAACGACCTGGGCGCCGTTCATGGGCCCGACGCGCTCGTTGAACAAGGCGATGACGTCATCCACGGCATCGGCCGTGAGCAAGCCCCGCTCAATGAGAATGGACTCCAAGGCTTCGGCTCGCAGGGCTTGGGGTTTCGCTTCACTCATGGTGGGGCAGCCTTCTCCAAGTAGGGCTCAAACAGATCTAGGCAGACCGCCGTGTCGGGCTCCGCGCCAGTGCCCCAAAGCACCTGACCGGGGAAACGAATGGTGTAGAGGTGGGCGGGCCGCTCGCCATGGCCGTGGGCGTTGGCGTCCGGGAAGACCCAGCCGCCGTGCCACGCGATCACTTCTCCCGGCTTGCCCCGGGCGTAGGCAGGCAGACGGCTGTGGCCAGTCGAAGGCACATTCCGCGTAACCACGGCGTCGCCAACCGCAAACTTGGGCGTAGCCGCTAGCGGCCGCTGCGCTTCCAAGCCCTCCGGCGCGTAGTCGATTCGGTCCGGCGTGTCCGATGGCCGCGCAGCCACCCGTCCAAGTGCGCCCCCGGAGCGCTGCACCCGATCATCAATCTCGCGCTGGGTGACCAGCCCCGCCTCAACCAGCAGATTCTCGATACCACCCAGCCAGCGGCCATAGTAGCCGTGGTCGAGATAGGCCACCGGATCGATGCGCTCCACGGCATGGCGAAACTGATCGACATTGCGCATCACCCCAGCAGCGCCCAATGCGCCCGACAATGCAAACACCACCGCTTCCCAACGTTCATGGAAGGCGGGCTCGTTGGGTTCACGAACGATCTGCCCAAAGCCGCGCTTACCGCCTAGGTCGTGTATGCCATCCATGCCCTGAGAAGTACCGTGGAAGATCAGCTACCTTCACCGCCCACCAACTCCGGCCTGTACAGCCATTGGATGCTGGAGAAATCCAGCCGCCCTGCGCTGTGGGTCTGCTCGTGTACCCGATAGAGGTTCTTCGTGAGGCTGCCCATCGGTACCGAGCTGCGGGATTGCTCGGCGGTGGTCATGGCCAGCGCCAAGTCCTTGGTCATCAGATCGACCAGGAAGCCGCCTTGGTAGCCGCGGCTGGCGGGTACGCCGTCCATGACGCCGGGGAAGGGGTTATAGACGTTCAGCGCCCAGTTGCCGCCGGAGGACTGCTTCATGATTTCGGACAGAACCTTCGGGTCCAAGCCGTTGTCCACGCCCAGGGAGAGGGCTTCGGCGGTGCCAGCCATCTGGACGGCCAGCAGCATGTTGTTGCAGATCTTGGCGATCTGGCCCGCACCGTTGGCGCCGGCGTGGAAGACGTTGGCGCCCATCACCTCGAACAGCGGCCTGCCTCGCTCCAAGGCGTCCGCCTCGCCGCCGACGATGAAGGTGAGGGTGCCGTTTTGGGCGCCCGCCGTGCCGCCCGAGACCGGGGCATCGAGCATGGCAATGCCCTTGTCAGCCGCGGCGGCCGCAACGCGCTGCGCCGTTTCGGGGTCGATGGTGCTGCAGTCGATGGCGAGCGCCCCCTTCGGCAAGCGGGCCAGCACGCCCTCCTCCAAGTAGAGCCCGGCCACGTGCTTGCCGGCGGGCAGCATACTGATGAAGACATCGACATCGGTTGCCGCATCCAAGGCCGACGCTTGGGCCGTGCCGCCTTCCACGCCGGCAATCAACGCCGGCACCAAGTCAAAGACCTTCACCTCGTGACCGGCGGCGGCCAAGTTGGCGGCCATGGGACCGCCCATGTTGCCGAGGCCGACGAATCCTACTGTGCTCATGGGTCTAGTTTCTCCTCAGTCCAAGTCGTTGAGGGGGTTGTCGGGCCACGGCGGCTCGAAGTGCGTCAGCACGTGGTCCGGGTCGAGCCCGTCCAAGCCGCCGAATTTCCATTTCGGGGCGTTGTCCTTGTCGATCAGCAGGGCCCGCACGCCCTCGGCAAAGTCCTCGTTCAAGGCGCAACGGGCACCTATGACCATCTCCATGCGGAAGCAGTCCGCCAAGCTCATGCCCGGGGCGCGCCGCAGTTGCTCGATGACCACGCCGACCGTGGTGGGACAGCCCCGCTCCATCGCGGCGACGCTCCTGCCGAGCCAGCCGTCGCCATCGAGCGCACGGATTTGCCCGATGACGTCCTCAAAACCATCGCTCAAGCGCAGCGTCTTGGGAATGGCGCCGACCTGCGCATCCGGCATCGGCGGAGCAGGCAGAGCCGCGAGAGCGTCTTCGATGCGCTCCCCGTCGCTGGCATCGCCCGCGTAGTTCAAGGCCAGCAGTGATTCAAGAACCGCGGCTCTTTCGCTCGTCGCCACCCGATGGGTACCGACGCCAATGGCGCAGGCGTCCGCGCCATTGAAGTGGGCACCGGTGCAGCCAAGGAAGAGAGCGACGTGCGGTTCAATGCTGCGCAGCATCGCCGTGCCGCCAGCGTCCGGGAACAGGCCGATGGTCACTTCCGGGTAGGCGATGCGCGAGGTCTCGGTCACCACTCGAAATCTAGAGGCGGAGAAGATGCCTAGGCCGCCACCCATCACCACGCCGTGGCCGACGCTCACCACTGGCTTCGGGCAGGTGTGGATCAAGTAGTCCATGCGGTATTCGTTTTCAAAGAATTCAAACGGATAACTGTCAACCGTATGGCCTGCCGCATGGTTTCTCACCATGGCGTGATAGAGCGCCTGAATGTCGCCGCCAGCGCAAAAGGCCCGATCGCCCGCGCCGGTGAAAACGATCGCCGCGATCCGCTCATCCGCGCCCCACGCCTTGAGCGCCGGGGTGATGATTTGAGTCATCTCGACACTGAGCGAGTTAAGGGTCTTCTGAACGTTCAGATGGGCTTCGGCGACGATCTGGCCGCCACCGGCTTCGTGTTCGCGCAGCACGACGCTGGCGCTTTCGTCATTGAGGGTGCGCATGGGTCAGCCGTTGATCCACTGGGGTTGGCGCTTCTCCAGGAAGGCGTTGACGCCCTCCTTCTGATCGACGGTGTCGAACAGGCCCACGAAGGCGTCCCGCTCCGTGGTGTAGGCGCCGGCGATGTGCCCCGAGCGGGCCTGCTGGATCAGTCCCTTGCAGGCGGTTACCGCTGGCGGGCTCTGCTTGCCGACGCGCTCGGCCAAGGCCAAGGCCCGGTCCAAGGCTGCGCCCTTCTCCACCACTTCCTCGATCAGGCCGATGTCGAGCGCCAAGTCCGCGCCGACCCGCTCGCCGCAGAGAATGATGCGTTTGGCCCAGCCCTCGCCCACGGTCCAAGCCAGGTTCTGGGTGCCGCCGCCGCAGGGCAGCAGGCCGACGCTGGCCTCCGGCAGAGCCATTTGCGCGTGGACCTCGCCGATGCGGATGTCGCAGGCCAGGGCGAACTCCAGCCCGCCGCCCATGGCGTAGCCGTTGATGGCGGCAACGCTGACGCCCCGGAACTCAGCCAAGGTCTCGAAGGCGCCGCCGAAGTTCTCCGCCATGCCCCGGGCCACCCCCTTGTCGCCGTCAGCGAACAGGTTGAGGTCCGCTCCGGCGGAGAAGAACTTCTCCCCCGCGCCGGTGACCACGATGGCGTAAACGGCTGCGTCGTCGTTGGCCTGCTCGACCACCGACTTCAGGGCGCTCAAGTTGTCGGCATCCCAGGTGTTGGCCGGCGGGTTGTTGACGGTGATGAGCAGCGTGTGGCCGCGCTGTTCCACGAGCAGCTTTTCGGAAGGGGATTGAATCACGTCAATGACTCCTTGGTTTCATTTCGATTTCGTTGAAGAGGCAAATGGAATGGCAACAAGCGACCCGATCAAGGCTACAGCACGGCATTGGCGCCCTCGATCAACAGGCGACGGCCGATGATCATGCGCATGATCTCGTTGGTGCCTTCCAGAATCTGGTGCACCCGCGTGTCGCGCACATGGCGCTCCAAGGGAAATTCCTTGATGTAGCCGTAGCCACCATGCAGCTGCAGGGCGTCGTTGCAGATGTCGAAGCAAAGGTCCGTGGCAAGCCGCTTGGCCATGGCGCAGTAGGTGGTGGCGTCCGCATGGCCACGATCGAGCTTGAAGGCGGCCAAACGCACCATCTGCCGGGAGGCCACCAAATGGGTGGCCATGTCGGCAAGCTTGAATTGCAGCGCCTGGAAGCTGCCGATGGTCTGGCCAAACGCCTTGCGCTCGCCAAGATAGGCGCAGGTCTGGTCAATTGCGGCTTGCGCCGTGCCCACGGAGCAGGTGGCGATGTTGATGCGGCCGCCGTCCAGGCCCTTCATGGCGATCTTGAAGCCTTCGCCCTCGGCGCCCAAGCGGTGGTCCTGCGGCACAAAGACATCCTCGAAGTTGATCTGCCGAGTGGGTTGGCTGTTCCAGCCCATCTTGGCCTCCTTGCGCCCAAAGCCAACGCCTTCGGAACTGGCGTCCACGGCAAAGGCGCAGATGCCCTTGGCGCCCGGCTGCACGCCCTGGTCATTGACCAAGCGGGCCATGACCACCAGCGCCTCGGTGTCGCCCGCGCCCGAGATGAACGCCTTGGTGCCGTTGAGCTGATAGCCGCCGTCCACTTGGCGGGCCGTGCTCTTGAGGGCCGCCGCATCGCTGCCAGCGCCAGGCTCAGTCAGGCAGTAGGAGACCAGCCCCTCGCCCGTGGCAAGCTTCGGGCAGAACGTTTCACGGGCACTCTCCGTGCCGAACGTGGCAATCATCCACAACGCCATGTTGTGGATGGTCAAGAACGCGGTGGTGGAGGTGCAGCCCCGAGCCAACTCCTCGAACACGATGCTGGCATCAAGCCGGGACAGACCCAGCCCTCCCGCCGATTCGGGTGTGTAAAGGCTGCAAAAACCCAACTCCCCCGCCTTGGCAAGTACCGCCTTGGGAAACTCCTCGTGCTCGTCCCACTGCGCCGCCAAAGGGGCGAATTCCCCCTCGGCAAACTGCCGCGCCGCATCCTGATAGGCGAGCTGCTCGTCGCTCAGTTCAAACTCCATCTGCAAATTCTATCCGCATCAGGCCACGTCGAACCAGTCGATGGGCGTCTGGCCCTGGGCTTCGAGATAAGCGTTGGCTCCCGAAAAGTGCCGGCAGCCGAAGAAGCCCCGGTGCGCCGACAGGGGCGAAGGGTGCGGCGCGGCCAGAACGCAATGCCGGGCGGCATCGACGATGGCTCCCTTCTTCTGCGCGTACCCGCCCCACAACAGAAACACCAGCCCCTCCCGCTCGCTGTTGAGCACCTCGACAATGCGATCGGTAAAGGTCTCCCAGCCCTGTCCTTGATGGGAACCGGCCCGCCCCTGCTCCACGGTCAGCACCGAGTTCAACAGCAGCACCCCCTGCTTCGCCCAAGGCATGAGGCAGCCCTTGTCGTCGTACAACTGCCTGTCTGAGGTGCCGAGATCTTCATTGATTTCACGAAAGATGTTGATTAGCGAGGGAGGCAACGCAACGCCGGACCGCACGGAAAAGCAAAGGCCATGGGCTTGACCCGCGCCGTGGTAGGGATCTTGGCCGATGATCACCACCTTGACCGCAGGCAGCGGCGTCAGGTCCAAGGCGTGAAAGATGTTGCTGCCGCGCGGATAGATGATCTTGCGCGCCTCCCGCTCAGCCTGCAGAAACGCCCGCAAGCGCTGCATGTAGCCCTTCTCGAACTCCTCGGCGAGCGCTGCCTTCCAAGAGGTCTCGAGGCGAACCCGATCAGCGGCGGCGCTCAAGGTCAGCCGCTCCGCTCGCTCGGACGCATCAAGGGGAACAACAGCACGTCGCGAATGGACGGCGAATCGGTGAGCAGCATCACCAGCCGATCCACGCCGATGCCTTCTCCAGCGGTCGGTGGCAGACCGTATTCCAAGGCGGTGATGTAGTCGTCGTCGAAGTGCATGGCCTCGACATCGCCGGCGCTCTTGCGCTCGGCTTGGCGGCGGAAGCGTTCGGCCTGGTCATCCGGGTCGTTGAGCTCGCTGAAGCCGTTGGCGATCTCGCGTCCGCAGATGAACAGTTCGAAGCGGTCGGCAACGAAGGGATTGCGGTCATTGCGGCGTGACAGGGGCGAAACCTCCGCAGGGTGCTCCGTGATGAAGGTGGGTTCGACCAACTGGTCCTCGACTGCGGCTTCGAACAGTTCCATCTGCAGCTTGCCCAGGCCCCAGTGGTCTTCGACCGGAACGCCGCGCCCTCGCAAGCGGTCTCGCAGGCGGTCTTCGTCATCGATCTCCGCCTCGCCCAAGACACCTTGGCGGACGATGGATTCGGCCAAGGTCAGGCGTTCGAAACCCTTGCCAAAATCGAGACGCTGGCCCTGAAAGGAAATCTCCGCGCTACCGGTCGCATTAACGGCGGTCCGTTCGAGCAGCTCCTCGGTCAATCCCATGAGATCGCGGTAGTCCCGATAGGCCCAATAGAACTCCAGCATGGTGAATTCCGGGTTGTGCCGGGCGGACAGTCCCTCATTGCGGAAGTTGCGATTGATCTCGAACACCCGCTCGAAGCCGCCGACGGTGAGCCGCTTAAGGAACAGTTCCGGGGCCACACGCAGATAGAGCGGCAGGTCCAAGGCATTGTGGTGGGTGATGAAGGGTTCGGCGTTGGCGCCGCCGGGGATGACGTGCATCATCGGCGTCTCGACTTCGAGAAAGTCCCGCTCCACGAAAAACGCCCGCATGTCCTGCACGATCCGCGAGCGCATGGCGAAGGTGCGGCGCACGGGCTCGTTCATGATGAGGTCCAGGTAGCGCTGACGATAGCGGGTCTCGGTGTCGCTCAAGCCGTGGAACTTCTCCGGCAAGGGCCGCAGGCTCTTGTTCAGCAGCACGGCTTCTTGAGCTTCGACGGTCAGTTCGCCGCGGTTGGTCTTCATCAAGCGCCCGCGCACGCCGGCGACGTCGCCGATGTCCCAAAGGTCCCGGAAGGCTTGGTAGGCCTCGGCACCGAGGCCGTCCCGGCTCAGGTAGCACTGGATGCGCCCGCCGCCGTCCTCCAAGGTAATGAAGCTGGCCTTGCCCATCACCCGGCGCAGCATTACCCGGCCAGCAACGGCGGTGGGCACCGGGCTGGCGTCGAGCCGCGCCTTGTCCCATTCCCCATATTCCGCGTGGAGCGCCGCGGAAACGGCGTTGGGACGGAAGTCGTTGGCGAAAGCGCCCCCCGCCGCCCGCCACCGCTCGTGGCGCTGGCGTCGCATCTTGCGGGCATCCCGTTCAGGTGTGCTGCTTGCTTCGCTCACGTCACAGCCCCGCCTTCAGGCTCGCTTCCATGAAGGGTTTGAGGTCGCCGTCGAGCACCGCCCCCGGGTCGCTGCGCTCAATGGCAGTGCGTAGGTCCTTAACCCGGGATTGGTCAAGCACATAGGAGCGAATCTGGCTGCCCCAGCCGATATCCGCCTTGGCGTCCTCAATGGCCTGCTGCGCCGCTTGGCGCTCCAACATCTGCAGTTCGTAGAGCTTGGCGCGCAATTGCTTGTAGGCGCGGTCCTTGTTCTGGTGCTGGGAGCGCTCGCTCTGGCACTGCACCACGGTGTTGGTGGGCAAGTGGGTGAGCCGCACGGCGGAATCGGTGCGGTTGACATGCTGGCCGCCGGCGCCGCTCGCTCGGTAGGTGTCCACCCGCACCTGGGCTGGGTTGATGTCGATTTCGATGTCATCGTCGATCTCCGGCGACACGAATACCGACGCGAACGACGTGTGGCGGCGGTTGCCGGAGTCGAAGGGCGACTTGCGCACCAGCCGATGGACGCCGGTTTCGGTGCGCAACCAGCCGAAGGCGTATTCGCCGCTGACCTGCACCGTGGCGCTCTTGATGCCAGCCACTTCGCCGGGGGAGAGTTCCACGATCTGCATCTTGAACCCCTGCTTCTCGCCCCAACGCAAGTACATGCGCAGCAGCATTTCCGACCAATCCTGCGCTTCGGTGCCTCCGGAGCCGGACTGCACCTCGACAAAGGCGTTGTGGGCGTCCATCTCCCCTTGGAACATGCGCCGGAACTCCAGCCGCCCGAGACGGGCGTCCAAGCCATCGAGCGCCTCGTCCACTTCGAGCAGGGCAGCTCTGTCATCTTCGGCGGCTGCCAGTTCCGCAAGCTCGCCAAATTCGTCCAAGCCCCCTTGCAAATCGCTTAAGCCGGAGACGGTCTCAGCGAGTTCGGCCCTTTCCTTGGCCAAGCTCTCCGCCTTCTCGCGGTCGGTCCAAACCCCGGCATCAGCCAGTTCCCGTTCGACCTCCTCAAGCCGTTCGCGGCGGCGGTCGAAGTCAAAGATACCCCCGAAGGGCCGTTGATCGGCCGCTCAAGTGCTTGATTCGCTCACGAATCGAGGTGATTTCCGCCATGGTTCCAGCGCCGGGAAAAAAGAGCCAGTATAACGCCTGCCGGTAGGCCTAGGGCGAACAGCGACCGCACCCGATCAGTCCAAAGGTTCCATCTGCACCACCCGCAACTCGAGCGCCAGATCGCGGTAGTCGTTCACTTCAAGGGCATAAGCGAGGCGCACCCGTTGGCAGTCCTTGATCGGTTTCTGCCGGAAAGCAATGGCGCCGATCAAGCGATCCGCCCGCTTCAACACCAACTTGAGGTGCTCCTTGCCGACCACCCGTTGGCTCACTAAGTCGAAGTCGCCGTGGAACAGCGGTTCGGGGAAGGCCTGCCCCCAAGGGCCAGCTTCCGCCAGCCGCAGCGCATTGTCCAGGGTCATTTCATCGGCTTCGAGTTCCCCATCGGTCTCGAGGCGCCCCTGCAGCGCCTCAACGGGCAGGCGCCGACGGACTTCCTCATCGAAAGCCTTGGAGAATCGCTCAAGGCAGCGCCGATCAAGGGTCATGCCCGCCGCCATCGCATGGCCTCCAAAACGCGTCAGGAGCGCCGGATCGCGAGCCGCGATGGCATCAAGCGCATCGCGGATGTGCAGTTCCGGGAGCGAGCGAGCGGAGCCCTTGAGTTCCAAGCCCTCGCCCCTCGCTTGCGCAAAGGCGATGACGGGGCGGTGGTGGCGCTCCCGCAAGCGGCCCGCGATCAGGCCGACCACGCCTTGGTGCCAGGATGGATGGAACACCACAATGCCGAACTTGCCTTCGATGCCACCTTCCGCCTCGGCTACCAAGAGTTCGGCATCCGCCAGCATGGACTGCTCGATGCCGCGCCGCTCCCGGTTCAGTTCGTCCAGTTGGCTGGCGAACGGCCGCGCTTCCTCCACGCTCGACGCCAGCAGGCACCGGATGCCGATGGTCATGTCATCCAAGCGCCCGGCCGCATTGACGCGTGGCGCAATGACAAAGCCGAGATCCGACGCCTTGAGGCGGGCCAGGTCCCGGCGGCCTACCTCCGCCAAGGCGGCGATGCCTGGTCGGCAACGGCCGCTGCGCATTCGCTTGATGCCTTGATGCACCAGCCGCCGGTTGTTTTGGTCGAGGGGCACAACGTCGGCGACCGTGCCCAACGCCACCAAGTCGAGCCAGTCGGCAAGGGCGGGCTCTGGCCTGATGCGCTCGTCAAACCACCCGCTCGCCCGCAGTACCGTGCGGGTCTGGCTGAGCACATAGTAAATGACGCCGACCCCAGCAATGGCTTTGCTGGGGAAGGCGCAGCCGGGCACGTTGGGATTGACGATGGCATAGGCCGGGGGAAGGCGTAACCCTGGCAGATGATGGTCGGTGACGACCACATCGACGCCGTGGGCGTTGGCCCGCTCCACCCCCGCAATGCTGGACACGCCGTTGTCCACTGTGATGATCAGCTCCGGCGACCGCAGCAACGCCAGATCGACGATCTCCGGCGACAGGCCGTAGCCAAACTCGAAGCGGTTCGGCACCACGAAGTCCACGTCGGATGCGCCCAAGGCGCGCAGCAGCGATACGCCCAAGGCCACCGAGGTGGCGCCATCGGCGTCGAAGTCGCCGACCAATAGAATGCGCTGCCCCTCGCGCACCGCCTCGGCAATGCGCCCGGCGGCTAGGTCGATGTCGCGCAAAGCCGATGGCCGTTCCAAGCCGCTGAGCGCCAAGTCTAGGTCGGCTGGCACCCCGACGCCACGGTGGCCATACACGCGACGCAAGAAGGGCGGCACGCCCGGCAATTCTGGGGCCGGACCGCGGCGTTGAACGATCGGCTTTAAGCGAGCGGAATCCGGCACTCTACGCTCTGCTTACTCACCAGCAAAGTGCGCCACCCGGATGCGGGTGATCTGGCCGACCACTTCGGGCACCTTTTGCACTAGGTCCAAGGCCGAATTCATGGCAGCTTCGGCAACGGGCGCCGTGACAATGACGATCGGCACCCAGGATGCGCTGCCCCCGTCCCCCCGAACCGCCGCTTCCCGCTGAATGGCGCCTTCGATGCTGATGCCGTGCTGGCCGAGGATGGTGGCCACCTCCGCGAAAACTCCAGGTGCGTCGAGGCTCGGAATCCTTAGGTAGAAAGCCGAATGGGTCTGCTCAATGGGCAGCGCGGCTTGCTGCTCCCCGCCAACCCGCCAGTCAAATCCGTCACCGCGGGCGATGGCGACCAAGTCCGCCACCACCGCCGAAGCGGTCGGGAGGGCACCGGCCCCGGCTCCGTAGTAGAGGGTGGGGCCGGTGGCGTCGCCCTCGATCCAAACCGCGTTCATCACGCCCTCAACGCCCGCCAACAAGCTGTTTTGCGCCACGAGTGTGGGATGCACACGGGTCTCGCACCCCGCCTCCGTCCGACGGGCGATGGCCAGATGCTTGATGCGGTACCCCAGTTCCTTGGCGTACTCCAAGTCTTCCCCGGTGATGTGCGAAATGCCCTCCGTGTACACGTCGGCGAACCGAAACTCCGTGTCGAAGGCCAGCGCCGCCAGGATGGTCAGCTTGTGGGCAGCGTCGATTCCCTCCACGTCGAAAGTGGGATCGGCTTCGGCAAAGCCGAGTTCCTGCGCCTTGGCCAGCGCCTCGGCGAAGGAGGTGCCCTGTTCCCCCATCGCGGTCAGGATGTAGTTGGAAGTGCCGTTGATGATGCCAGCCAGCGTGCTCACCCGATTGGCAGCCAAGCCTGACCGAAGCGCCCCAAGCACGGGAATGCCGCCGGCAACCGCAGCCTCGAACCCAAGGCCAACGCCGTTCCCCCGCGCCTGCTCCAACAGTTCGTTGCCGTGGCTGGCAATGATGGCCTTGTTGGCGGTGACCACGTGCTGACCGCGTTGCAGCGCGGCACTTACCAGGTTCAATGCCTGATCCTCGCCGCCGATCAACTCGACGACAACGTCGACTTCCGCTTGGTGCAGGGCCCTAAGATCGGTGCTGAAGGCAGCGCCAGCGAGATCCATGCCAGACTTTGGCGTGCGGCTCGCCACCTGCACGAGCTGTAGCGGGCGCCCAGCTTGGCGGGCTAGGCGCTCGGCCTCGTCGCGCAGCAGCTTGACCACGCCGCCGGCCACGGTCCCGAGGCCAGCGACGCCTATGCGCAGCGGGTTCAACTCAGGCACATCCAATCAACGGTCGTGGCAAGCCGCTCACAGGCCGAGGGCCGCCGCCAATTCGGCCGCTGGAAGGTAGCCGGGCAGCAGGGTGCCATCTTCGGTGATGATCGCCGGCGTACCGGTTACGCCCATGGCCTGACCGAGCGCGTACTGCTCCATAACCGGATTGGCGCAGGAGCGATCGGGAATGCTCCGGCCCATCTTGAGTTCGGTTATGGCCTGTTGCGCATCCTTGGCACACCAAGCGGAAACGATCTTCTCATAGGAGCGCGAGCCGGGGCCGGCGCGGGGAAAGGCCAGGTAGCGTACCTCGATGCCGAGCGCGTTGATCTCATCCATTTCCATGTGCAGCTGGCGGCAGTAGCCACAATCCACGTCCGTGAAGATCGCCACCGATGCCTTGGGCGGCTCATCCGGAGAAAAGATGACCAGGTCCTCAGCATCGATTTCGGCAAGTAGTTCCCGCCGTTTAACGGCGCGACGCTGCTCGGTCAAGTTGACGATGCCCCCGTCGCCGAGCCGGTACAGGCTGCCCTCGATCACATGGCGTCCATCCGAGGTGCCATACAGCAATGCGCCGCCCGCCAGTTCCACCAAAACAACGCCATCTATGCCACTCTCGGAAACCGACACCACCTCCAAATCGGGATTGAGCGCCTTCAGGCTTGCGACCAGTTTCTCGCCCAACTCGCCACTGGCCGCCACGGCCCAGCCGAGTCCCGTCAAGATCCAAGCTAAACGAAGCATCAATTGCATGCGAATTCCTAGCGAAGCCAGCGCCGCGCAGATGATACCCGTTTTGCCCTGCTTTGCGGCTCGGAGGCCAAGCTGGCTGGACAACGGCGCTGCGGTTCCACCAAAATTGATCGCCCATCCCAACCTCCCCTCACCCACCGGACGGCCACATGCGGCAAAGCCAGCTGCTCATTCCGACGCTGAAGGAGGCGCCCGCCGGCGCCGAGGTCGCCAGCCACCAGCTCATGTTGCGGGCCGGACTGGTTCGTCAAGTCGCCGCGGGGCTCTACACTTGGCTGCCCTTGGGATTGCGCGTCATCCGCCGCATCGAGGCCATCATTCGGGAGGAGATGGACCGAAGCGGCGCCCAGGAAGTCCTAATGCCCGTGGTGCAGCCTGCCGAGCTTTGGCAGGAAAGCGGACGCTGGGAAAAGATGGGGCCGGAGCTGGCGCGCCTGGCCGACCGCCACGAGCGCGACTTCTGCCTGGGTCCCACCCACGAGGAGGTCATCACCGACCTGTTTCGACGGGAGGTCCACAGCTACCGGCAACTGCCCTGCAACTTCTACCAGATTCAGACCAAGTTCCGGGACGAAGTACGCCCCCGCTTCGGGGTGATGCGGGCGCGGGAGTTCACCATGAAGGACGCCTACTCCTTCGCCGCCGACCAAGCCTCATTCGACGCCACCTACCGCGAAATGCACGACTGCTACAGCCGCATCCTACGCCGCATGCAATTGGACTTCCGCGCCGTCGAAGCCGACACCGGCAACATCGGCGGGGCCAATTCCCACGAGTTCCACGTGCTGGCGGAGTCCGGGGAGGACACCATCGCCTACGCTTCCGAAGGCGGCTATGCCGCCAACTTGGAACGTGCCGTGGCGGCACCCCCGCCACCCCGCCCGACGCCGGGCGAAACCTTGCGCGAAGTGGCCACGCCGGGCATGGCCACCATTGCCGAGGTGGCGCAATTTCTTGAGGTGCCCGTAGGTCGGTGCGTTAAGGCACTGGCCATTCGCGGCGAGGACGGCCCGATGCTCCTCATCCTGCGCGGCGACCACGAGTTGAATGCCATCAAGGCGCAGAAGCTTCCCGGCGTTAAGCAGCCGCTGGAATTCGCTTCGGAGGCGGACATTCGCACTGCCACCGGTGCCGGTCCCGGCTCCATCGGCCCCGTGGGGGCAGAGGTTCCGGTCTTTGTCGATCGTGAGGCGGCCGCCCTGGCCGACTTCGTCTGCGGCGCCAACCGCGACGGCCATCACTTGGTCGGCGTCAACTGGGGCCGCGACCTGCTGCTGGACGAAGCCCAGGTGGGCGACCTGCGCAACGTCGCCGTCGGCGACCCGGCGCCGAACCGCCAAGGCGAACTGCAGTTCCTCAAGGGCATCGAAGTGGGTCACATCTTCCAACTGGGCGACACCTACAGCCAAGCCATGGGGGCCACCTTTCTGGACCGGGAAGGCAAGGCCAGCGTGCCGATCATGGGTTGCTACGGCATGGGCGTCACCCGGTTGGTGGCCGCCGTCATTGAGCAGCACCACGATGCCGCGGGCCTCCGCTGGCCGGAGGCGCTAGCGCCTTTCGACGTTCACCTCGTCGCGCTGAACTACGGCAAGTCAGAATCGGTGCGCGAGGCTGCCGATCGACTGCTGGCCGAGCTATCGGCTGCCGGCACCGAGGCCCTGCTCGACGACCGGCCCGAACGCCCCGGCGTGAAATTCGCCGACGCCGACCTGCTCGGCTTGCCGAAGCGCGTCGTCATCGGCGAGCGGGGCCTAAAGCAAGGCTGCGTGGAAGTCCGCGCCGGGCATGGCAGGGATTTGGAGCAGGTCGCGCCGGCGGAGGTGAAGGCACGGTTGTGCTGAACGGGGTTCAGACCGTCAAGGGAGGTTCGTCGAGCGCTGCGAGTTGCTCCTTCAAGCTCAGGATGTGCTCCGACCAATAGCGCGGCGTATCAAACCAAGGGAAAGCCAGCGGAAAGGCCGGATCGCTCCAGCGGCGGCCAATCCACGCCGCATGGCGCATCATCCTCAAGGTGCGCAACGGTTCGATCAGGCGGGTTTCAAGCGGGTCGAAGGGATGGAAGGCATCGTAAGCCGTGGCCAGCTTGTCAAGCTGCGCGGTGCGTTCGGACCGCTCGCCGGACAGCAGCATCCATAAGTCCTGAATCGGCGGCCCCATCAGGGTGTCGTCGAAATCGACGATGTTGGGCGCCTCATAGCGCCAGAGCACGTTGCCGAGGTGGCAGTCACCGTGAATGCGCTGCACGACCGCCAAACTGTCCATGGCCGGTTCAATGCGTTCTAGAAGCTGTCCGGCAACCGCCTCGTAGGCGGCCGTCATCTCCAAGGGGATGAAGTCCTCATCAAGCAGGAAGCGCATGGCATCAATGCCAAATCGCTGCACCGTCAAGGTGGCGCGATGCGCAAAGGGCCGCACGGCGCCTGCCGCATGCAGCCTGCCCAAGGTGCGTCCGATGATCGCCAGCGTGCCTGGCACCTCGATGTCCGGCGCCCGGCCCGCTTGGCGGGGGAACACGGCGAACCGGAAGCCCTCGTACTCAAAGAGCGTGCGTCCATCCCGCTGCAGCGGGGCGATGCAGGGCAGTTCGAGCTCGGCAAGCTCCCGCGTGAAGGCGTGCTCCTCCAAGATCGCCTCGCTGCTCCAGCGGCCTGGCCGGTAGAACTTGGCGACCACCGGCTCACCCTCGTCGATGCCGACTTGAAAAACCCGGTTCTCAAAGCTGTTCAGCGCCGTCAGTCCGCCATCCGCACGAAACCCGGCACTTTCCAGTGCGTCAAGCGTGAGATCCGGAGACAGGTCGGCATAAGGGGTCCGCTCATCCTGGTCCGTACGCACAGCAAAGCCCTTTTGGCAAAGGGCGCAGTCTATCGGATCGATTCAGCCTTGTATGTCCGAAGCCCCTTGCCTAAACTGCCTGCGTCCTTTGGGGTGGCGCATCGCCTGAGATGGCCAAGCCGGATGGTCCGGCACGGCTGAACCCATTGAACCTGATCCGGTTAATGCCGGCGTAGGGACTAGGAATGTCTCCAAACCAGCCCCCACCCATCTCGACCGCCCTGCTGGTCGCGCTGCTCAGTTCCAGCGCAACGGCTGCGGAGCAGGCCGTCGAGGAGGAGATCATCGTCACCGCCACCTTCCACGGCACTTCGTTGATGGATGAGCCGGGCAGCGTCACCGTGCTCGGCGGCGACTCGGCCGCCGACCGCGCCGCTCGCCACGTCGAGGAACTGCTGGGTTTGGCCCCCAATGTCAACTGGTCCACGGGCGCCTCCAGGAGCCGTTTCGTGCAGGTGCGCGGCATCGGCGACTTGGAGCAATACAGCGAACCCAAGTACTACCCGGCGGTGGGCGTGACGGTTGACGACCTCGAAGTCGGCAGCGCCGCCAATGCTGCCACCCTGTTTGACGCGGCCCAGGTGGAGGTGCTGCGGGGACCCCAAGGCACCCGGTTCGGCGCGAGCGCCCATGCCGGGCTGGTCAATATCCGCACCCATGAGCCCACCGAGACGTTCGAGGGGCGCTTAAGCGCGGGAGTCGGCAACCGGGGTGCCTACAACTTGGGCGGCATCCTGA
Organism: Gammaproteobacteria bacterium; assembly: GCA_009843635.1. Taxonomy (GTDB): domain Bacteria; phylum Pseudomonadota; class Gammaproteobacteria; order Pseudomonadales; family Azotimanducaceae; genus Azophilus. Next base: position 11,261 of record VYDB01000021.1, on the reverse strand, counting down.
GCGGCCCATTGGGCGAGACCCTGCAAGGCCGCATCGCGATTCAACGCAATGTCGGCGATGGCCACTTCGAAAACGCCGCCTTGGATCGCGACGATCTGGCCAACTTCGATGAGCTGACCGTTCGCGCCAAGCTGCGGTGGCGTCCCGACGAGCGGTCGCGCTACGGCCTGAACCTGCTGGCCTTCAACAGCGACAACGGCTACGACGTCTGGTCGCTGGACAACGACCGAACCACCCAATCCGACGAGCCCGGCGTTGACCGCCAAGAGGTCTTGGGGCTCACCCTGACGGGGGATTGGGAACTCAACGACCGCTACGACCTCCAAGCCTTGGCCTCCAGGTCCGACGCCGACCTGCTCTACAGCTACGACGTGGACTGGATTTCACCGGCCTTTTGCGTCACCTTCACCTGCTCTTACGGCCACGACACGGCCACCGAGTCATTTGATCGAACCCAGGATCAAACAAGCGTCGAACTCCGACTCCTTGGAGGCGGTCGATCACTGAACGCCGGGCAGTGGCGGCAGGTGGCCGGCCTCTACTTCAAGGCCACCAATGAAGCGCTGCGCTACGCCTATCCGAGCGCTTGGTACGGTGACTACGCAGTGGCCACCGACTACGAAACCAGCCGCGCCGCAGCCTACGGGGAACTGGAGCACGCGCTAAACGATCGCCTCTCCTTTTCCTTGGGCGCCCGCTTGGAGGCATTCGAGGACGACTACGGCGACAGCAACGGCGTCGCCCACGACAACAGTGAAACGCTGTGGAATGCCGAGCTCCGCGCCAAGTACCGTTTGGGGAACGGCGGCTTGCTGTACGCCTCCGTGGCGGCGTCGGAAAAGCCTGGCGGCGTCAACGTGAGCGCGAGTTCTCAATTCGCCTTGATGAGCGCCGCCTTTCAGAACTTCATGGCGTCCAAGATTCGCTTCGGCAGCGAGCGGCTCATCAACAAGGAGCTGGGCTACAAAACGGCAGCCTTCGATGGTCGGTTGGCCCTGCGGGTCGCGGCCTTCCACACTGACCGGTCAAACGCGCAGCTCGAAAGCTGGATGTGGGACGACGCTGCGGGGCTGTGGATCGGCTACCTGGACAGCACCAGCGACGGGGAGAACTACGGCGTCGAATTGGAAAGCCTGCTTGACTTAACGCCCAGGCTGCAGATCTTCGCCAACCTAGCCATACTGCGCACGGAGGTCGATGACCTGATGACCTTCGACCTCGACGCTTTCGACTTCCTAAGCCGCAGCGGCCGCGACCAGACCAAGTCGCCCAAGCATCAGTACTCGGCAGGCCTGAATGCCACGCTGTCCGCCAACCTATCTGCATCAATCAGCGTCGAGGGCCGCGGCGGCAGCTTCTACGGCTACTACCACGATGGCCGCCTAGGCGGCTACGACCTGGTTAACGCCAACGTCCGCTGGATGACGGAGCGCTTCTCGCTCAACCTTTGGGCGAGAAACTTGGCCGATGAAAAATACGCCACCCACGGCCTCTATTTCGGCGCGGACCCTCGGGACGACTTCGGCTTCTGGAGCAACCGGACTTACGAACAACGCGGTGCGCCGCGCAGCTTTGGCATCGATGCGGAGTTTCGGCTATAGGAGGAATCAATGGAGGCCGTTCAGAGCCAACGAGACAGGTGAGCCTCAATATAGGCTTCCACGGAAATCGCGTCCGACGAGGCCTCGGGTGTGATGCGGGTGCCGGGACGGGGCAACGAGAAGAGCGAAAACGAGAAGCGTTCGCCGATTGGCTCGTCCGAGCAGGGGGCCACGCGGTGATTGAGAGCCTGGATTCGGCCTGCGGTCAACCACTCAAGCAGTTCGCCCGCAAAGCCCACCACCCGGTTGGAGGGCGCTAGGGCGCGCCAAGCGCCTTCGGCATCCTGATACTCGAAACCGGCCTCCACACCAAACGGAAACAGAGTGAGCAATGAGACGTCCGGATGCTCGGTCAACCTCAGCCCGTCCTTGGGCTGCGCACCCGACCCAGGGGGATAGTAGTTGGCCGACATCATGTGCCCATAGCTCGCGTCATAGGGTTCGAGCAGGCCTTCGACGCCCAACTGAACCAGCAGGCCCAGCTCGATTTCCCGCGCAGCCTGGGTCACTGCCGGCCACTCATCACGCAGGAAGCGTTGGAACTCCGCCGGAAAGGCTGAACGTGGCGAGAAGTCCGAGAAGACGAACGAATGCAGCGCATCCTCCGGCCCTTGGTTCAGGCTGTCGGTTTGGCCCGCGAAGGAATAGCCGTCGAACGCCATGCGATAGGCGCTTTGCAGATAACGCCGTCGATAGGCCCAGGGCTTGGCCACGAACGCCCGCAACCGATCCGCCAAGCCGTTGGCAGGCAGCACTGGAACGTCGGTGGTGATGATGCCGGGTTGCCATGCCATGCGGATGAGCCCAACGATTGAGTTCCCCAAGAGCAGGAAGCAGTGATGCCAGACAGCATCATTATAGAAGTCGTGGCAACCGGGGCGAGCCTGCTGTATATCGTGCTGCTGATCCGGGAGCGGGTCAGTTGCTGGCCCTTCGGGATCGCAGGATCGCTGATGATGATCTACGTGTTCATCGACATCCGGCTTTATTCCGAGGCGATTCTCTACGCTTTCTACGTTGGCATGGGCATCTGGGGCTGGGCCCGCTGGACGGCCAGGGCCAAGGTGGGCAGCCACCCGGTGACGCGCCTGTCCATCCGAGGCAACGCCGCCTTAATCGCCGTCAGCCTCACGTTCGGCCTCACCCTAGGCCATCTGCTGGCCACCTTCACCGACGCCGAGCGTCCGTTGATCGACGCCATGACCACCAGCTTCAGCTTCGCCGCCACCTTTCTCGAGGTGCGCAAGACGCTCGACGCCTGGGTTTACTGGATGATCATCAACTTCGTGACGATCTGGCTCTATCAGGACCGCGCCCTCGACATCTATGCGGCGTTGATGGCCCTCTACGCCGTGCTGAGCGTGGTGGGCTTCTTTCGCTGGCGAAAGGCCTACCGGAACAGTTAAGCCCCCCTTACTGGTCTTGCTTGTCCTCTTGGGACAGCGCCCAAGTGGATTCCAACTGGTCTGCCGGCGGGCTTTGGTTGGCGATCCAAACGCACATCTGCGGGTCCGCCTCGCGCAGCGCCCCGGAGATCCAACGCCCGTCGGCACGAAACAAGCCTTCCCCGCTGTCCCCGGAGACCCGCACGTTGCCGTCGGCCATTAGGCAGTAGATGGCACCGCCGAACGGATGGCGAATGCTGGGCCCTTCGGCACCGCTCATTGGCCTTCCTCCACCCACTCCGTGAGCTTGTGATGCAGCCAGCGAACCTTCGACTCCTGGTAGTTGGCCAGGGTCACTCCCGCCTTGTAGGTGGCTTCCAGACCCATCTGCACCTTGGGCATGTTGAAGGCATCCTGGTCGAACACCCGGCCGAGGAAACCGAGCGCCGCCGACCAAGGCTCATCCGGAGCCAGCCAGCGGATGGGCGCCGGCGGCGGGCGCTCGCCTTGGAACGGCGCCAGCATCATGCACTCCATGATGGCCGAGCGATGGTCGTTGCCGTTGGGGCGGAAACGGTAGGTGATGCGATTGAAGGCGCCCCAAGGGTGGAAGTTCGGAAACAGGGTGTAATCCAGGTTGTCCACCATCTCCGCATCGCAGTACCGATCCACTAGGTCGCCCGCCTCCGGCCGCAGCGACTCCCGGCTCATGGCCGCGCTCCAAGCTCGCGGGGACAGGCCCTCGGGCAACTCCGGCGCCGGCTGGCCTTCGGGAACGTCCAGCATGGCCCGCACGATGTCCTGGTCGGTGACCTCGTAGTCGAGCAGCGGGCTGGGGGTTAAGGAGGGCGTGATGACCCGTGCGCAGTTCTCCCAGATGTCGACTTGGCTGTTCACGCAGCCGAGGCTCTTGAGGACCTGGGGATGGGTGCCGTTGACGTGATAGGCCTCGCAGAAGGCCTCCTGGGCAATCTTCCAGTTGGCGGGCATGATCTTCGCCACGTGGGCCTGCTTGTAAAGCTTGCCGAGGTCCCAACGCTCGAATTGCCAAGCCAAATCCTTGATGTGGTCCGCGAAGGGCGCGCAGTCCTGATCCGGATTGATGAACACGAAACCGCCCCAAGTGGCGGTGGGAATCTCCGGCAGGGCAAAGTCCTCGCTGTTGACATGGGGAAAGTCCCAACGGGCGGGAATGTCCACCAACTGCCCTTCCAGGCTCCAGCAGAAGCCATGAAAGGGGCAGCGCAGCTCCGAAGCGTGGCCGTCGAACTCCTTCAGCATCCGGCCTCGGTGCAGGCAGGCGTTGGGATAGCACTTGATGGCGCCGGACTCCGTGCGCAGGACAATGAACGACAGGCCGGCGATGTCATAGCGGATGTGGTCGCCCGGCGCGGGAATGTCCTCCTCCCGGCACGCCATCTGCCAGACCCGCTTCCACAGCCTTTCCACCTCCATGTCGTGCCACTCGCGGGTGGTGTAGCGGGCGGCGGAAACATCCGCATCGCCGAGAAACTTGGGGGATTGGGCGCGCAGCACCTCGGGCACTTCGCGCGTGTCCTGATCGAGCAAATCCTGGTAGGTCAGGCCCGGCGAGCGGGGCATGTTGTCGGGGTCAAGTTGCATGGCTGCCTCGGCCATCGGCTCCTCCGTAGTAACGTCCACTGACCGCGCAAGCTTACGCGGGGGCGATGGCGGGAGCAATGCAAGCCCTCGGACGGCGCACACCACCGTTCCACCACGCATTGGGAGTGGTACAGTTGGCGACCGACCCACCGATCATCAAGCGTCCCGGAGGTTCAGGTGGCCAACGTTGCCCATGAAATTCCCGTTGAGTTGCAGCCCGCGGCCGATGCCGCCCTAGCGTGGATTAACCGTGAGCGGGGCACCAACTTCCGGATCACCGGGCTGGTGGACGCCGAGGAAGCCTTCTGCCGAGCTACGGAACAGCCCATGGAACTCGGCTCGGTGTTGTGCGACGGCGAGCTCTGCCAGCGCGAACAGGTCCGCATCGAGCCCACTGGCCACGGCTTCTCCATCAGCGCCGTCGAAGCCGGGGAAGATTCGATTCCGCCGCTGCTCGACCCGCCGCTTGGCGTGCGGGCCAGCTGGCTTGATGATCAGCTCGAGAAGCACGACTTCATTCTGCTGCTGTTCTATCGCGGCCTGTGGTGACCCCCTTGTCGCTCCGAGTTGCGGAGCTACGTGAAATCCGGGGCGCTTGACGCGGTCCGGGCCGCTGGTGGGGAAGTGTTCGGCTTGACCAGCGAGCCGCAGAGCCTGGCCACGGAAGCCAGCGAGGCCTGGGCGCTCGGCTACCCCTGCGTCGGCGACCCCCACCACGAGATTCGAGACGCCTGCCAAGACCGCGGCTGGCTTGGCGTCTTCGCCAATGAGAACGCCGGACATCTCCGCAGACGGCCCTGGGCCAGCCACCCGAAAGGCTACTTCCAGCCCGGCGTGCTGGCGATCAACCGGGCAGGCCGCGTGCTTTATCGATGGCGCTGCCGTCCGCTGCGGCAGAACATGAGCGGCGCCGGACAGCGCCCCACGCCGCAATACGTCTGGGCGGAAATTCAGTCTCGGCTCACCCCGAACACCGCCAACGCGGCCTTGGACGAAGCGCCTGAGTTCGCCCGGCGGGATGCGCCCTGGCCCCTGTTCGTCGCCTTGCTGCTGGCGCATGGCTGGTTCCTGCGGCCTAGGGCCTTCCCCCTCGCCCGCCTAGGTGATGAGCCATCGGCCAAGCCCCAAAGGATGTTTCGTCGCATGGCTGTCTTTGCCGGCGCCTGGGTCGCCGCTTTCGCGCTGCTGCCGATCGCCTGGGTGGCCCTCGGCCTAGTCGCTTGGGCGGCGGTGGCAGCGCCCGGCGTCGTAGCGTTGCATCGCCAGTTCCAGCACATACCACAGGGCGAACCCTAACGGGGCGAAGTCCTTCGTCCTTCACTCCACCGCAATCGCCAAGCGGTGCTCTTGCCGCATCTCAGTGAGGGCTTGGTGGACTACGACCCATGCCCCCCGCAAAGCGAGCAGACCCATCACTGCGGCGACGGCGAGGTCCGGCCAGCCGGTGCCGGTGCCGAACACGCCCAAGGCTGCAAGCAGCACGGCGAGGTTGCCGAGGACATCGTTGCGCGAGCATAGCCACACCGAGCGCATGTTGCTGTCGCCACCCCGATAGGGCCAGAGGAGCTTGAGAACGGAGGCATTCGCCAACAGGGCGGCAGCGCCAACGGCACCCATGGTGGCGGTGTTCGGCAACGTGCCTTGGATGGCATGCCAGAGCGTGGCACCCATGATCCACAGCCCGAACAATCCCATGGTCGCGCCCTTCGCAAGCGCCGCGCGGGCGCGAAACCGGAGCGCCATGCCGACCACGAACAGGCTGACCCCATAGTTGCCCGCGTCGCCAAGGAAGTCGAGGGCATCGGCCTGCAGCGCCACTGAGCCTGCGGCGAGCCCCGCCGCTAGTTCGACCAGAAACATCACCGCATTGATGGCGAGCGCAATCCACAGCACACGGCGGTAGGGCCTGTCTTGCGCATCCGCTGAGTTTTGGCGATTTTCCGCGCTGCAACCTGGGGGCTTCACTGCGCACCCGTCACGAGGGGTGGACTTCACTACTTTAGGCTCTGTAGCTGATTCATCAACCCTCTGAAGGCCGGGCAATCAGCTGCCAATCTTGCCGCCGTCGTCCTTGGTGATCATCACGGTGGCCGAGCGGGGGCGGGCGAGATCGCCGCCGGGGCCGTAGCCCATATTGCCGGGCCAGTGGCTGGTGTAGCCCTCTGCGCCCGCGGCACCGGCAATTGGCGAGCCGGCTCCGGGGTGCTGCACATTGACGAACAGCACACGCCCGTCAGGCGTCTCCGCCAGGCCGGTGATTTCCTGATCGACAGGGCCGACCATGAAGCGCTTCAATTCACTCGGCCCCGGCTGTGCCCCAACGGGCGTCACGATCTTGGTCTCACCGTGGTCGAGTTCCACGAAACTGCCATCTCCTAGTTGGCCTGGTGTGGCGGCGAGCATCATGGCGTTCGACTGATCGGTCATCGCATTGTCGTCGGTCAGGATCCAGCAGATATCTGTGCCGCTTCCGAAGCGGATGCAATCGGGGCCAGAGAAGTCCTGATCCGCGGTCAGGCCGGACAGGTTGATCAGGCTGGCGTCCGCATCAGACTCCGCACCGAACAGGTAGATGTCCCAGCGAAAGCGGGTCGAACTAGGGTTGTCCTCGGCCAAGCGCGCGATGTGGCCGTTGACGTTGCCGCTTTGCGTCCCTGAATCCTGGCGGCGGTCCTTATAGGCGCGCGGGTTCGCGGCATCCACCCCGATCGCGCCATCCTCGTCGTCGATCTGGCGGCCGCTGTTGTTGGTGAGGGTGATGTACACATCGCCGTTGTCCGGGTTGACCGTGCTCCATTCCGGACGGTCCATGCGGGTGGCGCCAGCGGCGTCCGCCGCAAGCCGGGCATGCAGCAGCACGTCGCCATCGTCGGCGAAGGGATAGCGATCGTAGTCGGTGACCGCCGGGTTGGCCTTGCTCAGCAGCAGCCACTCGCCGGTGCCATCCTCATGAAAGCGAGCCGCATACAGCTTGCCTGCATCAAGGTACTTGGCACCCACAGCCATGCGGTTCTCTACTACGGCATCCGCTGGATCCCAAGGCGCATCGGAGACGAACTTGTAGATGTACTCACCCCGAGAATCATCGCCCATATAGACCGCCAGCGGCTCCCCAGCCTGCGGTCGGGAGAAGGCTGCTGCCTCATGGGCGAAGCGCCCCAACGCCGTGCGCTTTTGGATGACCGAGTCGGGGTCGTAGGGGTCGATTTCCGTCATGTACCCTTGGCCGTGGATCTCGTGGCGGTAGTCGTCATGGCCGTCCTGTGATGCGCCCGTGACGCTGGTGTTCCAGCGCTGGTAGGGGTCGGCGCCGTCCGGCACCGTGTTCCACTGGTACGCCTGCGGCGTGCCCGGCGGTCGGCCATAGCGGGCCAGCGCGTAGTTTTCCGCCTCCGAGCGGCGGTCCGCGTCAGCGGCGTCCCTGGCGAAGAATGCCGCCCAGTTCTCCTCGCCGGTGAGCAAGGTGCCCCAAGGCGTTCTGCTGGTGCCGCAGTTGTTGATCGTCCCTCGGGTGTGGGTGCCTGTCGGTGAGTAGCGGGTTTTGAGCTTGGGGTGGCCGCGCAGCGGGCCAGATATCTCGATCTCGGTGAGCGTAGTGATGCGACGGTTGAAGGGGGACGCCTCAAGGTAGCGAAAGTGCCCCTGCGAGTCCTTGGCCATCTCCACCACCGTCACGCCCATGGCCGCGGTTTCGATGTCAACCTCGCTCGCCGGACGCGGGGGCGCAGAAGGACCGGACGCATGCAGGAACGCCGGCGACACCCACTCATGGTTGATGGCCAGCAGCGCCCGATCGGTGGCGCTGGGGTCGGGCCTGCCGTTTGCGGACAGGCCAAAGTACTCCATGCCGTCATGCCAATCGCCGCAGCGACGGGCGTAGTCCGGGTTGTCGCCGTCGTCGCGGTAAGCAGCTACGCCGTCGAACAGCGGATCGCCGACCGCGATCAAAACCCGCGCGGTGTAGCCCGGCGGCACGACAAAGGCATCGGCAATGGACTTGGGCACCGCCTCGAACCCAAGCGCCGAATCGCCGCTGGGCCCTGAGCGCGGCCGATGCGCCCCGTCATCCACGCATCCGGCAAGCGGAAAAGGTCCGAGACCCGCCGCCACGGCACCGACCGACGCCTTCAGGAACTGCCGACGCTGCAAACGGGCCTGCACGACGCTGCCGATGGTTGGGTTGCCGCTGTCGTTGGAATCTTCCGGTTGGTTCACCCCAGTGCTCCATCAATACCCTGTCATGAACACCATAACCGCATCGCTGCGCGACTAAAACGAAATGCGCACGCCGCCTTCGATGGTGCGGCCCGGTTGCGGCACCAGGTCCTTGACGATCGACGTGTGCAGCCGCTGCTCATCGTCGGTCAGGTTGCGGCCCTGCAGGAAGACCGTGAACGATGTGTTGCCCCATTCGCCAGCCCAGCCAACATAGGCGCGCAGATCGTCGTAGGCATCGGTCGCCAGCTCAAAGTCGGCCGTGTCGTTCTGCTTGAAGGCCCGCACGTAGTCGATGCTGGCGTCAAAGCCCCCCCAACTGAGGTCCATGCCCAACCCGGCTCGCTCAGGCGGAATCCGGGGCAGGTTGTCGTTGCCGGAGATGTCCAGCTCGGCGGAAACGGTGTCGTAGAAGGCGCTCAGGTTTAGCTTTCCACCCTCCCAAGACGCGACAGTTGCGGTGCCTTCCAAATCGAGCCCAACGAAGGTGGCATCTGCTTGGCTGAACAGCAGGACGGTCAGCCCGCGCATTTCTTCACCGGTGGCCTGCTGATAGATGAAGTCGCTGAACTCCGTGAGGTAGAGACATCCGTGCAACGACCATCGGTCGCCCTGAGCATCAAGAATTGCCGACAGATTGATGGCCTTCTCCTCTTCAAGGTTTGGGTCGCCGAATTCAAAACTACTCGTGGCGGGGTGCGGGCCGTCCGCGTACAGCTCATCCCCGGCCGGGGCGCGCGTCGAATAGTCCGCGAGCAACCGCGCCTGGAAGATATCCCCCATCGGTACGATGGCACCTAGCGATGCGCTCAGGCCGTCGAAGCTGTCGCTGCCGCCAGCGGTCGGAGAGCCTTCAGCCGGGGAGCGCGAGGGGCTTACCCCTCGCAGGAGTTTGTGCTTCACCCGGTCGTAGCGGGCGCCCGCTTCCAATTGAAAGCCGGAAAACGAACGCTCCCCGACCCAAAACACGCCGAAGGAGCGGGTATCCACCGGAGGGGTAAAGGCCTCTTCGCCGATTGCGGAGAACTCACGGTCCCCGTACTGCACACCGAAGGCGCCGTTCCAGCCCGCCCAGTCTCGATGGGACAACTCCAGGCGCGCTTCCCAAGCCTCGTTGGAAAAGGTGGTGCCGTGCGTTGCATCTCCCTCCGTGTGCTCGTAGTCGTTGATGCCGAGCCGCAGGTTCGCGCTGGTGAAACCCGGCAGGGGTTCGTTCAACGCGGCTTCCACATCGATTCGCGTTTGTTTCATGTCCGATAGGGGCAGGTCTTCGTCGCCGTGCTCATCCTGATGGTCGCCTTCTTCCCCGTGCTCGTCCTCGTCGTGATGCTCATCCTCGTCGTGGTGTTCATCTTCGTCATGATGCTCGTCGTCATCGTGACCATGCTCGTCTTCATGCGCGTGGCTGTGCCCCGGTATGCCGTACTCCGATTCCAGTTGGCTTACCGACACTCCGAAAAAGCCGCGCTCGCCGACAAACGAGAAACCCGCCGCACCGCCGTATGACTCCATGCCGCTGCCGGGCACGGTGCCGTGCGCGTGCTCTTCCTCCTCATCCCCGTGGTCATCGTGGTGCTCGTCCTCGTCGTGGTGCTCATCCTCATCGTGATGCTCGTCCTCGTCGTGGTGTTCATCCTCGTCGTGATCGTGGTCATCATGGCCCTCCAACGCCTCCATGGCCATCAGTCGGGACGACTCCGCGTACCCCGGAATGTCGTAGTCGTCCCGCTCGCGGGCAAAACCGTCGAAGTGCCAGGCAAAGTTGCCAAAGCCGCCATCCACGCGAAACGAGCCGTTCTTGCCGTCGCCGTTGTCTCCCCCCAGCGCGTGAAGCTTGCCGGTGATGCGATCCGGCACTTGGTGCGGGATGCGTCCCGTGTGCGTGTCCACCACCCCGCCAATCGCGCCGGAACCGTAGAGCAAGGTCGCCGACCCCTTGAGTATCTCCACCCGCTCCGCGACGAGCGGGTCCACCGTCACCGCATGGTCGCCACTTGTGACGGAAACATCGAGGGTGTCGATCCGATCCTCAAGCATGCGCACCCGCGGCCCGGCGAGGCCGTGAATGACGGGACGACCTACCGCGACCCCAAACGAACCGTTGTGGATGCCGGTCTCGCCGGCCACCGTCTCACCGATGGTGTCGATCGCCCTGCGCTCGAGTTGCTTGCCGGCAAGCACGGCGTGTGGTTGGACGAGGCCTTCAGCGGAAAGCGGATGGCCGACTACAAGGACTTCCTCGATGCGGGGATTCGTTTCCCCAGATTCCGATGCCGCAGCAAAGGCGGGCGCCGCCAGCCAGATCGCCAGCGCAAAAAACAGCTTTTTTGGTTGCATGAAACATTCCTGATGACAAATGAACCGGTCGCGCGGACACGAGGTAAGGCCGTGCGTTGACTTGGGTTGCGTCTATCAGGACTCGGGGGGTGCGCGGGGG
>VYDB01000126.1 GCA_009843635.1 Gammaproteobacteria bacterium | reverse complement strand
GCCAGCGGGCGGACTCCTTCGGCGAGTCCCTCAGATCCTTATCAGGGAATCAAGGCTCCCAAATTCAAGCGGTTGAAGAAGAAATTGAGACATGCTTACAACAATCAGATGCGCTCCGTCAATCCATCCTCAAGCAAGCATTTTCCGGCCAACTCGTCCCCCAGAACCCGGACGACGAACCCGCCGCCGTCCTTCTTCAGCGCATCAAGGCAGAAAAAGCCTCGCAGAAGCCGAAGGGCACAACGCGCAAGGCGGCTAGTGTGTGAACGACCGCTACGACACTGCGGGCAACATTGAAACGCAGTTCCAGCCCGCTTCGAACGGTCGCTTGCTGGCCAACAAGCTTGGCATCTCCGACCCGGTGGAAATGAACGAAGTCGAACTCGATCTGCTGAATCGACTCTACGAAGAGACATTCAACTCGGTTGCGGCCGACCAAGCCATTACCGTCGCCGACATCACCGAATGGCATCGCCGCTGGCTGATCAATGTCTATGATTGGGCGGGTCGGTATCGCACCCTCAACATGGCCAAGGGAGATTTCCAATTCGCTGCCACTGCTCAAATCGAGCGGTTGATGGGCCATCTCGACGAGAAAATTCTGCCCGTACACACACCTTGCCAAGGTAGGTCGGAAGAGAGGCTCATCGAAGCCATTGCTGTTGTCCACGTTGAACTGATACTGATTCATCCGTTTCGCGAAGGAAACGGGCGACTGTCGCGCCTGCTAGCCAATGTGATGGCAGGTTGGCGCGAATTGGACTTCACTTCATGGGACGAGCACAGGGAGGAGTATTTCGCCTGCATTCAGACAGGCATGAGCGATTATGAGCCGTTGAAAGGGCTCGTCAGCCTAGCGTTACGCGAGGCGGGGAAGTGCGCAGTTGCCTGAGCTTTGCTTCAATGACCTGCACGGACTCGCCCGTCTCTATCGCCGTCGAACTGGCCACGCTTCGAATCCGCCGCCGCATCGCCTCCGGAGAGTTGCGCAGGTGAGGATTGGTTTCGGAGAGCGGTTTGCGTTTCATGGCGTCATTGTAGCCCATCAGGATTTGATCGCCCCCACTCCTCGAGAGGCCACGCAATACGATGGGCTCGCGGAGAAGCCAACTCTTGGAAACGCGGATGACATCCGTGAACATGGGGCCAGCACCGAACAAGATGCCGTACAATATAACTTATTGAAAGATAATGAAAAAGAATCATTGACCGACCAAGGTAGTGACCAAGTCACCGACCAAGTCACCCAGCAAGATAACCAATTGGAAAACATACACTACCCCGCGCCGCCCCTCCGAGTTGCCGAACGCCTAACATGGCTAGTCGGCAGGCTCCAAGGCGAATTGACCCTGCCGGGCAGGCCCAATAGCTGCAATCAGCACTACCGCCGTATGCCTGCGGGGGAAACCCTAGCCCTACAGATCCGGGATTCCCGCAAATGACCACCGCTTCCATCGTCTCCAAGGTCTGGAGTTTCTGCACCACGCTGCGCGACGATGGCGTGGGCTACGGCGACTACCTTGAGCAGCTCACCTACCTGATCTTCCTCAAAATGGCGGACGAATACAGCAGGCCACCCTACAACCGGGATGTCGGCATTCCGGAAGGCCACGACTGGTTAAGCCTAACCGCCCGCCGGGGTGCTGCGCTTGAAGAACACTACGTCGCCCTGCTCCGCCACCTTGGCCAGCAGAAAGGCATGCTTGGCCAGGTCTTCGCCAAGGCGCAAAACAAGATCACCGACCCGGCCAAGCTCTTCCGGCTGATCGACATGGTGGACGGCACCAACTGGGTGATGCTCGGCGCCGACGTGAAGGGCGACATCTACGAGGGGCTTCTGGAACGCAACGCAGAGGATACGAAGTCCGGCGCGGGTCAGTACTTCACCCCCCGCGCCCTGATCCGCGCCATGGTGGCCTGCGTGCGCCCCGAACCCGGCAAGACGATCGCCGATCCCGCCTGCGGAACCGGCGGCTTCTTCCTCGCCGCGCACGACTTCCTCGCCGACCCGGACAATTGTTCGCTCGACAGGGACAAAAAGAAGTTCCTGAAGCGCTCAACCTTCCACGGCAACGAAATCGTGGCGGGCACCCGCCGTCTCTGCCTGATGAACCTGCTACTCCACGGCATCGGCGAAATGACCGGCGAGACGGCGATTTCACCAGCGGACGCCCTCATTTCACCGTCCGCAGAGACGTTCGACTACGTGCTGGCCAATCCGCCGTTCGGTAAGAAGAGCGCCCTGAGCTTCACGAATGCCGAGGGCGAACAGGAAACCGACGACCTCACCTACAACCGCCAGGACTTCTGGGCCACGACCTCGAACAAGCAACTCAACTTCGTCCAGCATATCCGCACCATGCTGAAAACCACCGGACGGGCAGGTGTGGTGGTCCCCGACAACGTGCTGTTCGAGGACGGTGCGGGCGAGACCATCCGCCGCAAGCTGCTTGAAACCACCGACCTGCACACCATCCTGCGGCTGCCCACCGGCATCTTCTATGCCAAGGACGTCAAAGCAAACGTCATCTTCTTCGACAACCGCCCTGCCAGTCCCGACCCGCAAAGCTCGAAAGTCTGGTACTACGACTACCGCACCAACGTGCATCACACCCTCAAGCAGAAACCGCTGACCTATGCCCACCTTGAGGATTTCGTGGCGTGCTACAAGCCGGAAAACCGCCACGTCCGGGAACCGACTTGGAGCGAGGACACCCCGGACGGCCGATGGCGCGCCTATTCGCGGGAAGAGCTTCTACAGCGCGATAGGGCCAGCCTTGATGTGTTTTGGCTGAAGGATGCGTCTATGACCGATCTGGAAAGTTTGCCAGAGCCCCAAGTGCTGGCGGGTAAGATTGTTGAGAATTTGCGGGTAGCCTTGGCTAGGTTTGGGGCTGTGGTGGGAGACGAGCGCCGATAGTCAACAGACTAGACGGAATGTGATGTCGCGTGCCGGGTCGAAATTGAGCACGAGGTACTGCTCCCATCCGTTCGCGGTTATCTGCTGTCCTAGCCTCTACCACCACGCCCGACAACGCCGCCCAATTCGTCCGGAAAGTGGCCGCCTCACCATCCAAGAATGCTATAGTTTCGCAATCCCTCATAGAACCCTTTGCCCCATGTCCATCGACCAAGCTGCGGCCCAAGGCCTATAGGTCCTATCTCCAACTGCGCCCAAGAATGCAATCCCTACCTACTCTCTACGGCACCCGCCAAGAATCCGCCTTGACGCGCTCGCATCGCTTCTCGACGCTGTCTCGCCATCATCCCAGGCCACCCACATCGTGACCCGCCCATTCCGGGTAAGCGCTGGTCTGAAGGACCTGATCGGCCAAGGCCTGATCACCAACGACTACGTTGCCGTTTTCGAGCTCGTCAAAAACTCGTTCGACGCGCATGCTCGTTCCGTCCAGGTTGTCTTCCTTCAGGACAAAATCATCATAGCGGACGACGGCAAAGGCATGTCCCACGACGACATCACGGCGAAGTGGCTTTTTGTCGCCTACTCCGCCAAAAGAGACGGAACAGAGGACCTAGACTATCGCCACGACATCGGGCAGCGGCGCCGTCACGCCTATGCGGGCGCCAAAGGCGTCGGCCGCTTTTCCTGCGACCGTCTTGGCCATATGCTCACGTTGCACTCCCGCGCCAAGGGCCACCGCGTTCAGGTGCTGACCGTCGACTGGACACTTTACGAGGAGGATGCCAAACGCGAGTTCGGCGACATCGGCGTTTCCCTCGACGAACGGGACGAATTCCTTGACTACATCGCTCAATACGCTGGGCCGACTGGCACCATACTTGAAATCCAAGGGCTAAGGTCCACTTGGGACCGCGACAGCCTCCTCGGCCTGCGAAGAGAGCTCGCCAAGCTAATCAACCCCTTCAAGAGCGACAGCGACGACTTTCGGATCATCATTGACGCCCCTTCAGAGCTAGAGCAGGATCAAGCCATACAGCACAAGGCAGGGCTGCTTGAGGACTCTGCGCCTGAAGCTTACGACGAGTCCTTACCCGTCATCAATGGCCCGATCAATAACACGATTCTGGAAGTTCTCAAGGGAAAAACCACCTCCATCCTAGTGAAAATCCACGCCGACGACGTATTGACCACCTGGTTCCACGACAGGGGCGAGACGATCTATGAGACCCGCGAGGCCAATCCCTATTCCAGTCTGACGAGCGCGAACCTCGAAGCCGAGATTTACTTCCTCAACCGCAGCGCGAAGCAGGTCTTCGCCCGGCGTATGGGCCTTCCTAGCGTGCAGTTCGGCTCAATACTCCTGTTCCGAAACGGTTTCCGGGTCTTCCCAATTGGTGCCGAAGCCAACGACTTCTTCGGTCTCGACCGGCGCCATCAGCAGGGCGTCAGGCGTTTCCTCGGCACCCGCGACCTGATCGGTCGTGTTCAAATTGAAGGTGCCGAGGGCTTCAATGAGACCACGAGCAGGGATGGCTTGATTCACACACCGCAAGTGCAACAGCTAATCGATTGCGTTCGCGACAAATGCGTTCGCCGCCTCGAGCGCTACGTTGTCGACATCACTTGGAAGGACAAATACGACAAGAACCGATCCGACGCCTCCCGTATGCGCCTCGACGACAGCAGCGCACGTATCACGCAGCTCGTATCGCGCATGGCCGGCACGCGTGGCCTTGAACTCGTCAACTACAACCCCGAGCTGGTCCGTATCGTCGACGAGAAATCCTCTCTTTTCGAGTCTTCCCTTAAGGCGCTCGAGCTGCTCGCCGAGGCCACGGGCGACCAAGCGCTCGTCGACAAGGTCGACGAAGCCAACCGCCGCATCCGCGAACTAGAAACGGCCAAAGCCGACGCCCTCGCTGCGTACGCGAGAGCCGACGAACGCGCAGCGAGCCTTGAGCAGAAGGTAGCCCAGACCGAGGAGCGCAATCGGTTCCTCGTCGCCGCAGCCTCCCTCGACGAGGACACCATACTCAACCTCCACCATCAAATACTGATGCTCGCATCCGACGTACACAATGGCGTGCGCCGCATGATGGGCAAGCTTCGCCGCAGTTCCCCTCTCTCCAAAGCCGACTGGATCGACTTCCTCGAGCAAGTCGCGTACAGGAACAGCCAGATCATTACGGCTGCCCGCTTCGCCACCAAGGGTGGCTACCGGCACCAGTCCACCGAGATGGACGCGGATCTCGCCGTCTACCTAGCAGACTATATTCTCAATATCTCATCAATCTGGGCACCACAAGGCCTCCAGGTCACCGTTGACCGGGCCACCGCTTCATTCAAAAAGTCCTTCCGCCCGATCGACATCGGCATCGTGATCGACAATCTAGTCTCCAACGCAAGGCGAGCCCACGCATCCACCATTCACTTCTCGATAGAGGTGTCAACGCAACCACACCGCGAGCTTGTCATCCACGCTGCAGACAACGGGAGTGGTTGGGACACCTCGCTCGAACCGCTGGACAGCGCACTCGATAAGGGCGTAACCACAACCAACGGTTCTGGGCTCGGTCTCCATCACGTCAGGCAGGTCATAGAAGGCCTCGGCGGCGTTTTGCAGCCGTACAGTGATCCGTACTCGGACGAACTAGGCGGTGCCCATCTAGTCCTGAGAGTGCCACAATGAAGCTCAGATTCAGCCTGCTTCTCATCGACGACGATCCGGACAGCATCGCGCAGGCACTCATGACATTGCGCGACTACCTCGAAGAAAATGGGTTCGAGCTCGCTACCGAGGCTCCCCCGATAGTCTCGGTAGACGAAGTCCGTACCCTGTCGCGTGATCACGGAAAGGAGTTCGATCTCGTCGCCGTCGACTACCAACTCGGAAGCAAGCACTTCCATGGCGGCGATATGGCATCCACTATTCGCACCGAATTGGAGTACACCGACATGGTGTTCTATTCAGACCGATCCGTAAACCTCCATGAGCAACTCGCAAGCGCCCAAGTCGAGGGCGTCTTCGTCGCGTCCCGCGAAGAACTCGACGAAGCTCTTGTCGGGCTCGCCGACACCGTCATTGGCAAGGCCGTCGACCTCAACCACATGCGCGGGATAGCCATGGCAGAGATCGCGGAGATGGACCTCATCATGGAAGACACGCTCGCGGCCACGTTCCAGTCTGCTGGAGAGGCTCTCAATAAAGCGGCGCAGCGAACTGCCACTCGGGTCAAGAAATCCATGGAGGAGTCCTCCCAGAGCGTCGACAAAGTAGTCAGCGAACGGGGAATCGTCGGCCTGATCCGCGACGCCCGCCTGTTCTCTTCTGTGCACAAGTACTGGGCTCTCAAGCGCGTCTGCAAAACGATGTCCACGAGACCGGACATGGCTGCCTTGGACTCCTACGAGAGCGAAGTGATCCACAAACGGAACATGCTGGCACATGCCAAGGAGGTCGACGACGAAGGCACCATTACCTTGCAGTCCAGCCTACCTGGATCAACCGTCACGATTAACGACCAATGGATGGCCGAGTTTCGCCGTACGCTGCGAGAACAACGATCAGCGCTGGAAACAGTTTGCGCCGAGGTCAGGAACTACTTCTCGTAGCCTCACCAAAGAGCTTCATGAGACGTTCGCCTAGCTGCTCCGCGAGCAGCGGCGGCACCGCGTTGGCAACCTGGGTGAATCGCGGAACCTCCCTGACCCTGCGGTCCCCCCCGGTCGTGTACTTGCCACGAAACGAAAACCAGTCCGGGAACGACTGCAACCGAGCGTTCTCACGAACTGTCAGTGTGCGCGGCTCCGAATAGTGGATGAGATCGTCGGGCAGGCTGGTGACTGTCGGGGCCGGCCGCAGAGGATCCAACACACGTATCGCCGCCTTCTTGATCCCGTGCGCCCTTTTCGTCTCGGGCGACACTGTCATGTTGAGGCGTCCCTCTTCGCGCGATGCTTCGATGATCGCCTCGAACCGTGCCGTTGTGGATTCCCGGTGCCTCGCCAGCCGCAAGTCCGACGGGGATCCTATACAGCCGCGGTGCATTGCTCGTTGGTAGGCAGTCTTGGGTTCTTTGTACCCAGTCGCCTCGAACCCGGTCGTATCCGGGCTCGCCACCGTGCCGTTTCGAGTCACCTCAAGGTCGCTAATCGCGTCCCGAGATGTAGTCTCGCGCGACAGTCCTCGCTGATTAAGGAACCCCACGGCGTCGGCCTGCAACTCCTCGAAGAACCCCTCGATCTGTGCACTGCAATCAAGTTCCTTCGCCGCGCCGACGAGAATGAACCTCGGCCTCAGTTGCGGAACTCCGAAGTCGCTTGCACGCAATATCGCCGTCGCGACATCGTAGTCCCGACTAAGCTGCTCCTCCACCTCAGTCGCAAAGTTCGTTTTGGTGTCTGTTGCATCGCACTTAAATGCTGCCGCAAATCCCCGCACGTTCTCCATCAAAACAAGTTTCGGGCGCAACAACGACACCAACTCCACGTACGCGCCTACTAACCCATTACGCGGGTCGTCCCTGCGACGGCGTCCCGCCACGGAAAATCCTTGGCACGGCGGCCCACCAGCGAGCAGTTCGACCTGTCCCGCAAGCGCTTTCAGCGCCTCGGTCTTGTTCCTCAATAGATCCTCGATGTCCCAAGCCACCCGCTCAATGCTACTTGGCCAGTCGTAGGACCAGGGTTCGCTGTTCGGGGGGAAATTCGCGTCCAGCGTCTCGAAGGCCATCGGATCTTTTTCGACCGCGAGCACACCCTGCCAGCCCGCCCGCTTCAAGCCGAGACTGAGGCCACCGCAGCCCGCGAAAACATCGACAAACCGCCGATCAAGGGTTTCACGCCTCGCTGTTTCCGCCGTTTGCCGTTCCGCGCTCATCTGCCGGTTCCACCTTTCGCACGTACGCGTAGAATGTCAGCCAAGAGACTTCCACTGCACTGCTCGCTCTCGATAGCGCTCAACCAGTCCATACTAGGTCACAAGAATAACACCCATGAACCAACCCGATTCTCCCTTGCTACCCGATCCACTCACGACCCCGACTAGCGATCATGCCGTGTTCACCCGGAGAGAGGCTCAAGCAATCAGCCTCGTCTGTACGCCACGAGCCGCTGCCAAGGACTGCCCAATGACGCAGGTCCCGCGGTTAAAGGGCGGTCATCAATGTTCTTTTTCTGACCAACCTTTTGACCAGTCACACTTGATCTAGCCAACATGCCTCTTGATGACCTCATCCGCGACATAGAGCACACCCTGCTTGTCTACGAGGGACTGATCGCAGGTAGCGCGGGATACACGCGGCCAATGCTTGAGCGGTATGGCCCTGTCGAGGCGTTACGCATGCTCGTTGAGAGTGGCGAGTTACAGAGTGGTTTCAAAGCCCTCCGCGATGCTAATCGCCTCCACGAATCCTTCGAACAACTCGTCGTCAATCACGGCACCGAATTGTTCGACAAACGTACCGTCGAAGCCGCTCAGTGGCGACTGGACCACCCGCACTCCCTGATGTAGAGCTCTGCGTTCGTATGGAGCGAGTTAGAACCGCCGCTGAGCAGCCGGCAGCAATTGGTGTTTGAAGGTCAGCTGGCTACGCCAAAGGTGAACTAGCCGCATTACGCGCAGACTCCGCCAAAAATACGCATCCCGGACACTCCCCCGCCGCCAAGTTCGCTTCCGCCGCGGCCCGGTCGGCTTCGCTCTGGTACTGCGGCCTGTCGAAGCGTTCCACGCGATCATCCCCCGCCCGCCCGTCGGATCGCGGCTTGGGGCGCATGGCGTGGTCCTTCCAGCCGTCGTCATCGCTCCAGCGGTGGGTCAGGGTGATGATCTCGCCGGGTTGCCGGAGGGTCGCAAAGGCGTCCAAGGCTTCGATCATGATCTGCCGCTGCAGGGCAGGGTCGTTCGGCTTGCCAGCAGTGCGTCCCAACGGGAAGTCCAAGTAGATGGCGCGGGGCGGATTGACGGATTTGGTGATGGAGTAGGCGCTTGATAGGCAAACGGTGGGCAGGCCGCGGCTTTCAAGCTCCCGCGCAATCAGTCCCACGGACTGATGGCAGACGGGTCAGACCGGCACCAGTATGGCGAGATCGACCTCATCGCGCTGCAGCCGGTCGGCGATGGCGGGGGCGAGCGCATCGCGCACCTTGCGCACCGAGTAGATGCCGCCCATGAACGTATAGGCCCAAGCGCCCAAGCCGCCGATGCGGCCTTCGTCAACCAAGTTGCGCAGGGTTTCCAAGGGAAAGACCGCGTTGGGGTCGCGGCGGGCGTCGGTCAGGTCGTAGGCGAAGTGGGTGGCGCGCAGTTCGCTGACCGGGGTGTCGGCGGGGACTTCGCGGAAGCTGAAATCGTCCCGGTAGTGGAATGCCACCTGGCCGCTTCGGTAGATGCCTCCCGAAGCCACCAAGCCGACTTTCGCCTCGCCTAGTGGCTTGGCCAGCGGCGCAAACGGCGGCGGGTCTTCATTGCGCACCCACCGATAGGGCGGATAGCCGAGCCTGTCGTATTGCTCACGGGTGCGGGCGATGTAGTCAACGGGGTTGTTGGGCTCCGCCGCCGGGCTGGGCGGCCCGTCAGGCAAACTGTCGCATTGGGCGTTCATCCATCACTCCGCCATGAGGATCAGACAAGCGGCAGCAGCAGCGCAAACACCGGCAGCGCCGCCAACTCGGAGTCAATCCGGTCGAGCAGGCCGCCGTGGCCGGGCAGCAAGGTGCCGGAGTCCTTGACGCCCGATTGGCGCTTTAGCAGGCTTTCCAACAAGTCGCCGAACACCGAAACGGCGATCAGCAAGGCGATGATCGCGCCTGCCGCCACGCTTAGGAGGCCCAACGCCGCCAAGGCGCCGCCGCAAACCAAGATGCCCAGGACCGCGCCGCCCGCCACGCCCTCCCAGGTTTTGGCCGGACTCAACGCTGGTGCCAGCTTGCGGCGCCCCCAGGTCGTGCCGGCGAAATAGGCGCCAATGTCCACCGCCGAAACCAGGACGAACAGCCACACCAACCAGTGCGCGCCATTGGGTGCCATGCGCAGGGTCATGGCGGCGTTCCAAGCCGCCGATAGGATGGCAAGGCCCAGCAGAGCGGCGACCCAGCGCCAGCCGCTGAAGGTTCGATCCGACCTATGGATTAGGATAAGTAGGATGGCGACGGCCCAAGCGGCCAAGCCAACCCACAGGGTCGCCTCATGCAAGCCCGGGCGGCCCAAGGTGGCCAGTCCAAGAACGGGGATGGCAGCGGCGTAGGTCGCGCGCTGCCAGCCCATCGTCAAGCCTGCGAACCGCGCCCATTCCCAAGCCGCCAAGGTCGCAACGGCACCGACCGCCAAGGCAAATCCCGGCGGCGGCAGCAAATAGATCACCGCCAGCGCCACCAAGGCCAAGCCAACCGCCGTGATTACGCGGCTCCTGAGCATGCTCCTCCCCGGGCTAAGGCCGCGCACTCCGGCAACCGAATCGCCGCCGGCGCTCTTCGAAGGCCGAGAAGGCCTCCAATAGATGCGCGGGCTCGAATTCCGGCCAGAACGCCTCGACGAAGTGCAGCTCGGTGTAGGCCAAGTCCCAGAGCAGAAAGTTGCTGATGCGCTGGTCGCCACCGGTGCGGATGCACAGATCCGGCGCCGGCAGTTGGCCAAGGGAAAGGAAGGAGGCGAACAGGCCCTCGTCGATGTCGTCGATTTCGATGCGGCCTTCGGACGCCTGGCGAGCCAACTCGCGGGCCGCAGCGGCAATGTCCCAGCGGCCACCGTAGTTGGCGGCGATGTTCAGGGTCATGCGCGTGTTGGCGCGGGTCAGGGCCTCCGCCCGGTTCATGCGCATCTGCAGATCAGCCGGAAAGCGGGAGCGGTCGCCGATGATGTTCAGCCGCACGTTGCGTTCATCAAGGTCCGCCAGGTCCCGGTCGAGCAGGCCGCGCATGAGGTCCAGCAGCAGGTTCACTTCCCGCTTGGGCCGTTGCCAGTTTTCCGTGCTGAAGGCGAACAGCGTTAAGCACCGAACGCCGTAGTCGGAACAGGCCTCGGCGATGGGGCGGACGTTCTTGGCGCCCGCCCGATGCCCCGCAGCACCGGGCAGATGCCGGCGCCTGGCCCACCGATGGTTGCCATCCATGATGATCGCGACGTGGAAGGGCGCCCCACCCGGCTCCCTATCGGCGGCGCTAAGCGGCAGTTCTGACATGGCGATCGTTCAAGATTTGCTGATTTCCCAGATGGGGCTCTTCATTTTCCACGAGTGCCGTCAGATTTGGACGAAACCTTCACTGCGGACGGCTCAGACCGCCATGAGGTCGGCCTCCTTCGCTTCAAGGGCTTGGTCCACTTCCTTGACGCGACGGTCGGTGACCTGTTGAACCGCCTCCTCGCCGCGCCGCGCATCATCCTGGGCCACCTCCTTTTCCCGAAGCAATTCGCGGATGTCGGAGATGGCGTCGCGGCGAATGTTGCGGATGGCGATGCGGGCCGCCTCCGCCTCTTGGCGGGCTTGGCGGGCGAGCTCGCGGCGGTTCTCCTCGGTCAGGGCTGGCAGCGGCAATCGGACCACGTCCTGGGTGGCGGCTGGGGTAATGCCGAGATCGCTTTTCAAGATGGCCTTTTGGATGGCCGGAACCAGACTTTTTTCCCAAGGCGAAACCAGCAAGGTGCGGGCGTCCTCAACGCTGATGCTCGCCACCTGGTTGAGCGGCGCATCGCTGCCGTAGTAGGGCACTTCGATGCCGTCCAATAGGCTTGGATGGGCGCGGCCCGTGCGAATTCGCGCGAAGGCCGCATGCATGGCCTCAATCGTCTTGCCCATGCGCTCATCGGCATCGGCGGTAAATTCCTCAATCATCGGCGGGCTTCGGACGCGATGCGGGTGCCAACCTTCTCACCCTTGACCAACCGGGTCAACGCGCCCGGCTCGGCAAGGTCGAAAACCACCACCGGCAAGGCGTTGTCGCGGCACAGGCAAATGGCGGTGAGATCCATCACGCTTAGGTCCCGCTGCAGCACGTCGTCAAAGGAGAGGGCGTCAAACCGCACTGCGGCGGCGTCCAGCATCGGGTCAGCGGAATAGACGCCATCGACCTTGGTGGCCTTGAGAACGCAGTCCGCGCCGAGCTCCACGGCGCGCAGGCAAGCGGCCGTGTCGGTGGTGAAGAACGGATTGCCGGTTCCCCCGGCCAAGATGGCAACCTCGCCGTTGCCGAGCGCAGCGCGCGCCTCGGGCACGCTGTAGGCAGGCAACACGCCGGGCATCGCGACCGCGCCAAACAAGCGGGCCGGAACGCCCGCCCTGGCCAAGGCGTCGCCGATGGCCAAGCCGTTCATGCAGGTGGCCAGCATGCCCATCTGGTCGGCCACCACGCGGTCCATGCCCACTTGGGCCAAGGCAGCGCCGCGAAAGAGGTTGCCACCGCCGCAAACCAAGGCGATCTCAGCACCCAAGCGATGCGCTTCGCGCAACTCCCGGCAAACGCGGTCGAGCACGCCCGGATCAATGCCGAACCCCGGCTTGCCCGCCAACGCCTCGCCGGACAGCTTCAAGAGCAGCCTCGTCAATCAGCTTCCCCCAGCCGCTTGGGCGGCCACTTCGGCGGCAAAGTCCTCCTCCGCCACGGCAATGCCCTCGCCCACTTCAAGGCGGGCGAAACGGCGCGTCTCGGCGCCCTTGGCGCCCAGTAGCTTGCCGACCTTCAGTTCGCCATCCTTGATGAAGGCTTGGTCGATCAGGCTCACTTCGGCGAGGAACTTGCGCACCCGGCCTTCGACGATCTTCTCCACGATGTTCGGCGGCTTGCCGCTGTCCGCTGCCTGGGCCGTGAATATCTCCCGCTCCTTGGCGATCACCGAGGCATCGAGGTCGGCGCTGCGCACCACCAAGGGCGTCGGGTCATGGGCGGTGATGTGCATGGCCAGGTCCCGGCCAAGCTCGGCATCGTCGATGGACAGCTCGACCAAAGCCCCCTTGCGGCCGTCATTGTGCAGGTAGCTGCCGATGCAACCGGTTTCGGCGACCAGAGTCTCGGCTCGCCGTACATTGATGTTCTCGCCGATCTCCTGCACCAAGGCCTCGCGCTCCTCGGCAAAGGAATTGGCTAGCTCAGCGCCATCGGCACCCGCTTCCAGGGCGGCCGCAGCGACCCGGTCCACGAAGGCGACGAATTTCGGGTTGCGGGCGGCGAAGTCAGTTTCGATGTTGACCTCAACCAAGGCGGCGCGCTTGCCGTCCGCCGCCACCTTCAGGCCCAACAGTCCCTGCGCCGCGGTGCGGGAGGCCTTTTTCGCCGCCTTCAGCGCGCTCTTGCGGCGCAAGGCGTCGATGGCCTGCTCGAGGTCGCCGTCGGCCTCCTGCAAGGCGGCCTTGCAATCCATCATACCAAGGCCAGTGCGGTCGCGCAGTTCCTTGACTTGCTTGGCGGAAATGGGCATTGCTTAGTCCTCCGCTGGCGCATCGCTTGTGGCTGCAACCGAATCGACTGCTTCGGTGGCTGCGGCCGGGTCGGCAGCAGGCGCGGCCGTGGCCGCAGGCGCTTCGTCGGCCGCTGGTGCCTCGATGCTCGCCGCTGGTGCCTCGGTGGTCGCCGCTGGCGCCTCGGTGGTCGCCGCTGGCGCCTCGGTGGTCGCCGCTGGCGCCTCAGTGGCCGCAGCCGACGGTTCGGCGGCAGCGGTGCTGGACGCCCCTTCATCAACCTCGAGGAATTCATCCAGCCTGACCGCCCCACCCGCATTCTCGCGTCCTTCGGCGATCGCGTCCGCCACTGCGGTGACGTACAGCCGAATGGCGCGAATGGCGTCGTCGTTGCCGGGAATGACGTAGTCAATGCCGTCCGGATCGCTGTTGGTGTCCACGATGGCAAACACGGGAATGCCGAGCTTTTGCGCCTCGGTGACGGCAATGCGCTCATGCTGGACATCGATCACGAAGACGGCGTCGGGCAGCCCGCCCATGTCCTTGATGCCGCCGAGGCTGCGCTCCAGCTTGCCCATCAGGCGGCGCTTGTGCAGGGCTTCCTTCTTGGTGAGCTTGTCCAAGGTGCCGTCCTCGGCCTGCTGCTCCAGTTCCTTGAGCCGCTCGATGGACTGGCGGATGGTCTTGTAGTTGGTAAGCATGCCGCCGAGCCAGCGCTGGTCGATGAAGGGCATTTCCACCCGCGCCGCCTGCTCGCGAATGACCTTGGCAGCCGCTCGCTTGGTGCCCACGAACAGGATCTTCTTGCCCAAGGTGGACATGCTGCGAATCTCGACCAGCGCCTGCTCAAAGGCGGGCACGGTCCGTTCGAGATTGATGATGTGGATCTTGTTTCTGGCGCCGAAAATGAAGGGGGCCATTTTCGGATTCCAGTACCGGGTGCGATGGCCGAAGTGGACGCCCGCGGCCAACATGTCGCGCATATTGATGTTCAAACTAGTCTCCGGGTTGAGCCTCCGCAGCCCCTTCAATTCAGACCGAGCCCAAAGGGCGCCGGCACCCGTGAATTTGCGACGAGCTGCGTGCGTTGTGTTCGGGCGGACGGCCTAGGCCATTGCCCCCAAGCGGCGGGCTTTATACCATAGATCGCCATGTCCGCCAAAGCCACCACCGACGCCGACATCGAAGGCATGCGCCGCGCCGGGCGCCTGGCAGCGAGCGTGCTCGAGATGATCGGCGAGCACGTCAAGCCCGGCGTGAGCACCGATGCGCTCAACGACCTCTGCCACCGCTACATCGTCGATGAGATCGACTGCGTGCCGGCACCGCTGAACTACACCACCGGCCGCGGCGTGCCGCCCTTCCCACGCTCGATCTGCACCTCGGTCAACCATGTGGTCTGCCACGGCATTCCCTCCAGCAAGAAAAAGCTCAGGAACGGCGACATCCTCAACATCGACGTCACCGTCATCAAGGACGGTTACCACGGCGACACCAGCAAGATGTTCATGGTCGGCAAGACCCAGGCGTTCGCCGAACGGCTGGTGCGGGTCACCCAGGAGTGCCTCTACCTCGGCATTGAGGCCATCCGCCCCGGCGCCACCCTAGGCGACATCGGCCACGCCATCGAAACCCACGCCAAGGCCCACCGCTTCTCCGTGGTGGAGGAGTTCGGCGGCCACGGCATCGGCAAGATCTTCCACGACGATCCCCATGTCATGCACTACGGCCGCCCGGGCACCGGCTCGGGCATTGAACAGGGCATGACCTTCACCGTGGAGCCGATGCTCAACGCCGGGCGGCGGCACATCAAGATCCTGCCTGATCGCTGGACGGTGGTGACGCGCGACCACAAGCTGTCCGCCCAGTGGGAGCACACCATCCTAGTCACCCGCAACGGTGCCGAGGTGCTGACGCGGCGGGCCGAGGAGGCTTTCGGGCAAATCGCCGGCCACGCCGCCGACGCAACGGCTTGAACGCAAGGGCGTGAACGCCGCGTCCATCGCGCAACTGCGCCAGCGCCTGAGCGCCGCCGATGCGGCGTTGGCCAAGCGGTACTGGGCAGGCGAGGACATTGGCGGCATCGTCAGCGAACGCGCAGCCTTTTTTGACGGGCTGCTTCAGGAGATGTGGCGCGGGCACTTCAGCGCCGCCGCCCAGCGGGATCTGGCGCTGTTCGCAGTGGGCGGCTACGGGCGCGGGGAATTGCACCCCGGCTCCGACATCGACCTGCTCATCCTAGGCGTAAAGCCATCGAAGCACCGAGCCGAAATCGAACCCTTCGTGCGGGCGCTGTTTGACCTGAATCTCGAAATCGGCCACAGCGTCAGAAACCTGGCGGAATGCAAGGCCACCATCAAGGCCGACCTCACGGTGGCCACGGCACTGTTCGAGCGGCGGTTGCTCACCGAATTGCAAAGCCCGGCGCTGCGGCGGTTGATTCACAAGCTCGACGCCTTCATCGACCATCCGCGCACTTGGCCGGCCGACCGCTATTTCCAAGCCAAGCGGGCGGAGCAGGAGCGGCGCCATGCGCGTTTCGAGGACGTGGAGTCCGATCTCGAGCCCAACATCAAGGACGCTCCCGGCGGCCTGCGCGACCTGCAGACCGTGCTTTGGGTTTGCCGGCGCAAGTACGGCACGGTGGACGCCACCGAACTGGAACGCCTCGGCGTCCTCACCGGCCAGGAGCGGCGCTGGCTGAGTGACGGCCAGCGCTATCTGTGGTGGGTGCGCTACGGCCTCCATCTGGTCGCCCAGCGCAAGGACGACCGCCTGCAGTTCGAGCACCAGCGCACCCTCGCCCAACAGCTTGGCTACGCCGACACCACCGCCCGGCTCGGCGTCGAGCGCTTCATGCACGAATACTACCGATGGGTGCTTTCCTTGCGGGAGGTCAACGACATCGTTCTGCAGTGCCTAGAGGAGTCCTTCGCACCTGCCCAGCCCAAGCGCGAGCGCATCAACGAGCGATTCCAAATCAATGCGGACGCCATCGAGGCGGTTCACGACCGGGTTTTCACTGAGTCGCCAAGCGCCTTGCTGGAACTGTTCGTCATCCTCGCCAACCGGCGCGACATCGGTGGCGTGCGCGCCGCCACCATCCGCCAGATTCGTCAGCACCTGACATTGATCGATGACGGCTTTCGCAACGACCCAAGCAACAGCCGCCTGTTCCTGGAACTGCTCAAGGCCCCCTACACCCTAGTCACTCAGCTCACCCGCATGCGGCGCTATGGCATTCTCGGACGCTACATCCCCGAGTTCGGGCAGGTCGTCGGCCAGATGCAGCATGACCTGTTCCACATCTACACGGTGGACGCCCACACCATGATGGTGATCCGCAACATGCGGCTGTTCCGCTACCGGGCCCAGGCCGAGCGCTTTCCGTTGGCCCACCACTGCGTGAAGACCATTCCCAAGGTGGAGTTGCTCTACATCGCTGGCCTCTATCACGACATGGGCAAGGGCCGGGGCGGCGACCATTCGCAGATCGGTGCTCGATTCGCCGTCCAGTTCTGCCGCCGCCTAGGCCTGAACGACGACGACACCGAGCTGGTCGAATGGCTGGTGGCCGAGCATCTCGTCATGTCCGACACCGCCCAGCGGCGCGACATTCACGACCCCCAAGTGGTGCTTGAATTCGCCCGTTTCGTCAAATCCGAGCGGCGCTTAGACTATCTCTACGCGCTGACGGTGGCGGACATCACAGCCACCAACCCAACGCTGTGGAACAGTTGGCGGGCGACGCTTCTGCGCCAACTCCACGCCAGCACACGCAAGCTGCTGCGGGAAGGCATCGAATCGCCCCTCGACCGCCAAGCGACCCTGCGCGCCTGCCGTGAAAGCGCCACGGAGCAGGCTACCGCGCTGGGCCTGCCCGCCACAGAGGCGCACGCGCTCTGGGCGCTGATGGGCGACGGCTTCATGCTCCGCCACTCCGCACGCGACATGGCGGAAATCACGGTCGCGGTGGCGAACCACGACCTCGCCGACGGACCCTTGGTGTTGCTGCGGCGGCGGACCAGCGAAGGCTCCGATGAGAGCGCCACGGAACTCTTCATCCACGCCCAGGACCGGGCGAATCTGTTCGCCGACACGGTGACGGCCATAAATCGGCTGCGCCTGCGGGTCTATGACGCACGCATCCACACCGCCGACAACGGCCAGTGCTTCAATACCTTTGTCGTGCTCGACCGGCACCGCCAACCGGTTCGCGGGGACGGCAGCGCGGTCATCGAATCGGTGGTCCGGGCAATCCGGGAATCCCGCATCAAACCGTTAAGCCGTCAGCGGCTGCCGCGCCAGCATCGGCAACTGCATCGGCCCACGAAAGTCCGCCTTCAAAACGACGCCGGGCGATCCTATTCCACCCTCTCGGTCCACACCACCGACAGGCCCGGACTGCTGGCCCGGATCGGGGCGCTGTTTTCCGAACTGGAAGTGGCCCTTCTGGAGGCGCGCATCGTCACCTTGGGCGAGCGGGTCGAGGACGTGTTCCACGTCCAGACCCGCGCCGGTGAGCCGATCACTGACGCGGAGGCGATCTACCAATTGGAGAACACCCTGCGCCAAGCCCTTGACAGCCTGCCCACGTGAACCCACGCCTGGGCCAACTGCACGACTATCCCTTCCAGCGCCTCGCGGCACTGCTGGACGGCATCTCGCCCGCCGCGAACCGACCGCATGTGAGCCTGTCCATCGGCGAGCCCAAGCACGAGCCGCCCGCCGCCGTGGTTGAGTTTCTGGCCGATCGCCAGCGCCTGTCCGAGGGTTTGGGCGCCTACCCCGCCACTCGCGGGATCCCGGAACTGCGCGAGGCCGTCTGTGCCTGGCTGAAGCGCCGCTTCGGCGCCGAACTGGACCCCGAGCGAAGCGTTCTGCCGGTGTCCGGCACCCGGGAAGCGCTGTTCTCCTTCGCCCAAGCGGCGGTGGGCGCCAAGCCCGATCCAGTGGTGATGCTGCCCAATCCCTTCTACCAGATCTACGAAGGCGCGGCGATTCTGAGCGGTGCCGTGCCCCACTACCTCAACGCCGACGGCGCCAACGGCTACCAACCGGACTTCGAATCGGTGCCGGATGCCCTGTGGGCGCGCACCGAAGTCCTCTACCTGTGCTCGCCAGGCAACCCCACCGGCAAGGTAGTGCCCGCCGCCACTCAACGCTGGCTGATCGAACAGGCCCACCGTTTCGACTTCGTGATCGCCGCCGACGAATGCTATTCGGAGATTTATCTCGACGAGAGCCATCCGCCCACTGGCCTGCTGCGTGAAAGCGACGCCTTGGGCAACCCCGGCTACGCCCGTTGCATCGTCTTCCACTCCTTGAGCAAGCGCTCCAGCCTGCCGGGGCTGCGCTCCGGATTCGTGGCCGGCGACGCCAAGGCGCTGGCGCGCTACTACCAGCACCGCACCTACCAGGGTGCCGCCCTGCCGCTTCATGTGCAGCAGGCGAGCGCCTTGGCGTGGCGCGATGAAGACCATGTGCGCCGCAACCGAGCCCTGTACCGGGCCAAGTTCGAGGCCGCCGCGCCGCTGCTGAACACCGTCTTCGACGTCCGCCAGCCGGAAGGCGGCTTCTATTTCTGGGTTCCGACGGAGGAGGACGACCGGCAGTTCGCACGCGCCCTCTTTCGGGACCTGAACATCAGCGTACTGCCGGGGTCCTTCCTGGGCCGGGAGACCAAGGCGGGCAATCCCGGCGCCCATCATGTCCGCATCGCGTTGGTGGCACCCCAGGCGGAATGCGTCCAAGCCGTCGAGCGCCTCGTTGATTGGCGGCGCTCACGCTGCTAGTTTGGCGACACAAGGAGGTTCCATGCCCACATTCGCCTTCGCCATCGGCTTGCCGACTCTAAGCCGCTCCGGCACCTGCATCGACTGCTTTTTTCCAGCGCCGCTGAAAGCGCCGGAAGGGGCGCTCGAGGCTGCCATCCACGACCAGTTCGCGCCCGGCGAGGCGATGATCGAGCCGGACGCCGCGAGGGCCTTCATCAACGCCCACCAACCGCACGCCGCCCCCATGCTCGAAGCGGATCGGCCCTTGGTCGCGGTTTTGCTGGCCAAGGATGGGCCAATCGGCTCAACCGCCGAGGCCTTTTTGAAGCTGCACCTGCTCTCCCACCGGCTGGCGCTGCCCAACACGCTCAACCTCGACGGCATCTTCGCCCACCTGCAAACCGTGGCTTGGACCACCGAAGGGGCGGTGGCGCTGGACGAGCTGGCCACTCGGCAGATGCGGGCGCGGGTGCAAGGCCATCACTTTGAAGTGCTCTCGGTGGACAAGTTTCCCAAGATGGCCAACTACATCGTGCCGAGCGGCGTGCGCATCGCCGATTCGAGCCGCATCCGGCTCGGCGCCTATCTCGGCGAAGGCACCACGGTGATGCCCTATGGCGCGATCAATTTCAATGCCGCGGCGCTCGGCCCCAACATGGTTGAGGGCCGCGTCTCCCAAGGTGTCGTGCTCGGGCACGGCTCCGACATCGGCGGCAGCGCAAGCATCATGGGCACCTTGGCCGGCGGCGGCGAGATCGTCATCAGCATCGGCCGCCAATGCCTGATTGGCGCCAACGCCGGCACCGGCATCCCGTTGGGCGACCGCTGCACCATCGAGGCCGGACTCTACATCACCGCCGGCACTCGGGTGGCGCTGATCGACGAAGACGGCAATCGCACAGGCCCGGTGAAGGCACGAGAGCTGGCCGGCCGCTCCGATTTGCTGTTCATCCGCCACAGCGAGACCGGCGAAGTGCAGTGCCGCGTCAACCGGAAGGCCATTGCCCTCAACGAGCAGTTGCACGCCCACAACTGAACTTCCATTAAACCCCGCAAGAGGCATAGGGAGACGCCATGGCCAACCAGTCTGAGGCCCCGGGGCGCGGCGGCAACTCCGTTCTCGATCTAACCCAGGCCCTGATCCGCCGTCCCTCGGTCACCCCAGAGGATGCTGGCTGCCAAGCGCTGCTCATTGAGCGGCTTGAGCGCCTAGGGTTCGCGGTCACCACTCTGGACGCTGGCGGCGTGCGCAACTTCTATGCCGAACTCGGCTCGGGAGGGCCCTGCCTGGCCTTCGCCGGCCACACGGACGTGGTGCCGCCCGGCGAGCCATCCGCTTGGCGGAGCCCGCCCTTCGAGCCGGTCATCCGCGATGGCCTGCTGTTCGGGCGCGGCGCCGCTGACATGAAGGCGAGCCTCGCAGCCATGATCGTCGCCACGGAGCGTTTTCTGGCCCGCCAGCCGACGCCCGCCGGACGCATCGCCTTCCTCGTCACCAGCGACGAGGAGGGCGAAGCCCGCCACGGCACGCGCCACATCGTCGAGCATCTTCGCAGCCGCGGCATCGGCCTCGACTACTGCATCGTCGGCGAACCCTCATCCAGCGAAGCCCTGGGCGACACCCTGCGCAACGGCCGCCGCGGTTCGCTTACCGGCACCCTCAGCGTTCACGGCATCCAAGGCCATGTCGCCTATCCGGACGCGGCGCGCAACCCCATCCATGAAGCCGCGCCCTTCCTCAAGGCCTTATGCGAGGAGGCGTTCGATCAGGGCAACGCCCACTACCCGCCGACCAGCCTGCAAGTCGCCAACATCCGCGCCGGCGCTGGAGCGGTCAACGTCATTCCGGGCGAACTGGTCATGGACTTCAACATCCGCTACTCGACGGAGCAGACAACCGACGGCCTCAAGGACCGCATGGCCGGTCTGGTGAAGCAGCACGGACTCGACGCCACGCTGCGTTGGCATCTGTCCGGCGAACCCTTCCTGACCGAGCCGGGGCATTTGACCTCATGCGTCCGCAAGGCCGTGTTCGACGAACTCGGCCTCGACTGCGCACTGTCCACCTCAGGGGGCACCTCGGACGGCCGCTTCATCGCGCCGCTCGGTTGCGAACTGGTCGAACTCGGCCCGGTCAACGCCACGATTCACAAGATCGATGAGTGCGTGGCAGTCGCCGACCTCGACCGGCTGGCGCGAGTTTATGAGCGCATTCTGGCGGATTTGCTCACGGCATCGGAGTAGCCACGGTGAGAACCGTCGCTGTCGGCATCCTAGCCTTCGCCCTGTTCTGCGCCGCCTTGGCGCCGGCCGAATTGCTTGCCGTGCTCATCGAACGGATCGGCGGCGCGTCGTTGACCGCAACCGCGGGCACCCTCTGGTCCGGCAGCGGCGCACTGCGCCTGCAAGGCCTCGGCCTAGGCCGGCTGCATTGGTCGTTTGAACCTGTCACGTTGATACAACTCGTGCCGGGCTACACTTGGCGGCTGGCTGGCGATAGCCTCGATCTGCACGGACGCATGGCCTTCCAAGGCGATGCCATCGAGCTGTCCGCCCGCGGCACGGTGGCCGCCGCAGCGGTCAACGCCGGACTGGCGGCCTACGACATCCATCTCGGCGGAGGGTTCAACATCAAGGACCTCGAAGCCACCGTGACGGCTGGTGGCTTGCAACGCCTTGATGGCGGCGGGCGCTGGAGCGGCGGCGCGGTGAGCTACGCCCTAGGCGGCCAATCCCACACAGCTCTGCTGCCACCGATGCGGGCCGAGGCGCAATCGGCGCCAGTCAGGGCCATGGCGTTCGCCGAGGCCGGGAACACGCTGCTCGTCCAAGCCGAGATCATGGACGGCGGATATGTGAAAATAGACATCACGAGGCGCCTGCTGCAAATGCTCAACCAGCCTTGGGCGGGGGGCGGCGCCGACGAGGAGATCGTCGTCTCCGTGGAAGAGGCAGTCTTTTAGAGCACCGCTGCGCGACATGAAGGACATTGACATCAACGCATGGCTCGCCAAGGCCTTGGGGCCGTTACGCTGGGCGCTTGTTCTCGGTATTGCCTACAGCTTGGCGAACACGGCGATGTTCTTCGCCTCAGGAACGCCCGAGACGGCCACAGCCCCACAGGCCGCCGCGCCCAGCCAGAGCAGCCGGGCAACGGCCGGCGTCGATCTTGGCGACATCCTCAAAGCCCACCTGTTCGGGCGTGCGCCCGACAATGAGCAGGACAGGGCCTTGCAGCCGACCGAGGAGACCCGCCTGCCCCTGACGCTGCAAGGGGTGTTCGTCGCCGAACCCGCCTCGGACTCCGCCGCCATCATCGCCAGGAAGGGCCAGGCTGGTCGGCTCTACGCCATCGGCGACGAGCTTCCTGGCAACGCCACGCTGCGGGCGGTGCAGGCCGAGCAGGTCATTTTGCTGCGCGCCGGCCAGCATGAAACCCTGACCTTCCCGGAAATCAAGCGATTCCGCCGGGTGCAGGCCTCGTCCCCGACCGCCAGCGCGGGCCGCGGCCCGCCACCCGATGCCGAGCCCGCGGATGAGCCGCCCCCGGAGAGCGCCCAGGAACTCGTGGAGCGCTACCGCGAACGCTTGAACGACAACCCGGAGGAGCTGCTGGAGGAGTTGGCGGTGACGCCGGTCAGCCAAGGCGAAGCGGCAGGCTACCGGGTCGGCAATCTCACCAACCTGCCCTATCTGAGCCAAACCGGCCTGCTGGCCGGCGACCTGATCCTATCGGTCAACGGCCGTCCGGTCGGTGACGTGCAGGCCGACCGCTCATCGATCAACAACCTGCTGGCCAGCGGCTCCGTGCGCATTGAGGTGCAGCGTGGCGAGCGCCGCTTCTTCGTCACGACGTCGCTGCCGGACCCAAGGGGATAGCCAAGGGAATTGCCGCATGAAGAGCCGTTTAAGCTTCTCCGCCGTCATGCTGGCGCTGTTCTGCAGCCTGCTTATCGCCAGCGCGCCATCCCACGCCGCCGAGCAGGTGGCCGACGACACCTGGGTGGTCAACATCAAGGAGGCCGACATTCACGAGTTCGTCTCCCAAGTGGCGCAGATCACCGGCAAGACCTTCGTCATCGACCCGCGGCTGAAGGGCAACGTCACCGTGGTGTCGAGCGTGCCCATGAATGCCGACGCGGTGTACGAACTCTTCCTCTCGGTGCTGCGGGTGCACAACTTCACCGCCTCCCCGTCCGGCGACGTGATCCGCATTCAAACCACGGCCACCGGCAAGCAGGGCCCCGGCCCCGACGGCGAAGTGCAGGAACTGCCACCGGAGGAGCTCATCACCCGAGTGATCGCCGCCCAGAACGTGGAGTCCGGGGAACTGGTCAAGATCCTGCGCCCGTTGATTCCGCAGTACGGCCACATCGCCGCAGTGGCGCAGCCGAACATCGTCATCATCAGCGATCACGCCAACAACATCGAGCGCCTCACCCGGATGATCGAGCAGATCGACGTGGCGGACGAGGACGAAATCACCGTCGTGCCGCTGCGCGAGGCTTGGGTGGGCACCGTGGTGGCGCTGCTGGAAAAGCTCGCCCCTGAGCAAATCGGCCAAGGCGCCACCGGGCCGCAGCGCATTCAATTGATCGCCAACGAGCGCAACAACAGCATCGTGGTGCGCGGCAAGCCGCGGCCCACTGCGGAGATACTCAAGCTAATCGATAAGCTCGACCAGCCCGCCACCACCACCGGCGGCGCCCAGGTGTTCCGCCTGAACCACGCCGACGCGGTGGATGTCGCCAACATCCTCTCCGCCCTCCTCGCTGGCAACGAGCGCGGCGAAGGCGCCGAACCCACCACCATCCAGGCGGACGAGTCCCTGAACGCCATCGTCGCCCGGGCCAATCCGGGCACCATCAACGAGCTGCGCGAAATTCTCGACAAGCTGGACGTGCGCCGCACGCAAGTGCTGATCGAAGCCGCGGTGGTGGAAGTCAATCTCTCCGACCGCGAGGACATCGGCGTGGAAACGGCCATCGCCGACGGCGGAGGGGATACGGTGCCCTTGGCCAGCACGTCGCTCAGCGGCGTAGTCTCCCAACTGCTCAACAACCTGACCGAGGAGGGCGCCGACGGCGAACAGGTCAACATCGACGTGCTCGCCGGACTCGCCAGCGTCTCAAGCCCCACCTTGGCAGCGGCGCGGATCAACCCGGACGGCATCTCGTTCGGTGGCATCATCACTGCGCTGGCCACCTCCAGCGACGCCAACCTGCTGTCCACGCCCAGCATCATGGCCTTGGACAACCAGGAGGCGACCATCGTCGTGGGCCAGCAGGTGCCGTTTCGCACCGGCAGCTTCACCACCACCGGCGACGGCTCCTCCAACCCCTTCACCACCGTGCAGCGCGAGGACGTCGGCCTGACGTTGAAGGTCACCCCCCACGTCCATGACGGCACCTCGGTGCGCATGGAAGTGGACCAGGAGATCACCAACATCGTCGAAACGCCCATCGGCGACGCGGGCTTCGCGGACGTGGTCACCTCCAAGCGGCAGATCACCACCACCATTCTGGCCGAGGACCAACAGATCATCGTCCTTGGCGGCCTGATCCAGGACAATGTGACCCAAACCCGGCGCAAGGTGCCGCTGCTCGGCGACATTCCGGGCCTGGGCTTCTTCTTCCGCTCCACCGGCGACAGCCGCACCAAGACCAACTTGCTGGTATTCTTGCGGCCAACGGTGATCAAGACCGTACAAGATGTCGAGTCATCCGCAGAGCGCAAGTACCGGGATATCTGGGAAGTCGAAATCACCAGTCCTGTCGAAGGCCAGATCGAAGGCCTCTTCGAAGGTGAGCACCTCAGGGGATCCAGCGCGTCGGAAGGCACGCCGAACGGATAGCGGGCCCAAGGACTCCACAAGAAAGCGTTGGATCACCCGACGGAAGCAGCGTTCCAGCGCCGAGCCCCTGCGACCCCTCCGGTACCGTCTCACCCGCCGTTTGATCCATTGGATCGTTCGCCCCCGAATCGCCGGGGCTGTCCCGGAATCGCTGCCGCCCACCACCGTTTACGTGCTGCCCCTGCGCTCACTGTCGGACCTGATCGTTCTCGACATCGTCTGCGCGGCGCACGGCTGGCCCGATCCTTTGGGCGCCATCGGCATCGGGGAAACCCAGGAGAAGCGCCGATTCGCTTTCCTGGCGCGCCCCGCTGGCTGGCTGCGGCGCAACACCATGCAAACGTACTCGGCGCGGTTGATGCGGCTGACGGCCGATCCCCAAGCCGCCCTGGCCAACGTGGCACTGCTGCCCGTGCAGATCTTCTGGGGACACACGACTGGGCGCGAGCACTCGCTCATCGCCCAGTTGTTTTCCGAGAACTGGGCGGCCACCACCCGCCTGCGCCGCTTGATCAACCTCGTGATCGCCCGCCGCCGCATCGTGGTGCGCCTGGGCACCCCCCTGAAGCTGGCCGAGGCCGGCGCTGGCGACGCCAACCGCCGCTTCCGCCGTTGCGCCCGGCTGCTGCGAGTGCGGCTGCACGGCCAAAAGCTGGCGACCTTGGGCCCGGACTTCTCCCACCGGCGCACGTTGGTTGACCAAGTGGTCAAAAGCCGCCAAGTGCAGGCGGTGATCGAGCGAACACTCGCTGACGAAGCGCCGACGGCGCCAAGCGATCAAGGCGCCCGCTGGCGGCGGACGCTGCAAGCCTTGACCCTGGCCGAACGCGATTCCGGGAAGCGCGCAAGGCGGCTGCACAACCGTGCCCGCAAAGCGGCGCTGGGCATCGCTTCGGACATGTCCTATCCCACCGTCGTGGCCTTGGCGAACCTAGTTCGAGCGTTCTTCAGGCGCCTCTACGATGAAGTGGCGTTGAACGGCTTGGAGCGGCTCACCGAACTCGCCCAGACCCACACCTTGGTCTATGTGCCTTCGCACCGCAGCCACGCGGATTATCTGCTGCTCTCCCTGCTGCTGTTCGATCGCGGGCTGATGCTGCCGCACATCGCCTCGGGAGACAATCTGAATCTACCGGTGGTCGGCGGGCTGTTGCGCCGTAGCGGCGCCTTTTTCATGCGCCGCAGCTTCCACGGCGACCCGATTTACGCCGCAGTCTTCTCCGAGTATCTCTACCAAGTCTATCGGCGCGGGCATTGCGTCGAGTTTTTCCCAGAGGGCGGGCGCAGCCGCACCGGGCGGTTGCTGCCCGCCCGCACTGGGCTGCTGAGCATGACGCTGGACCACGCCGAGCGCGGCCTCCCGCGGCCCATCGCCCTCGTGCCCGTGTACCTGGGTTACGAGCGGCTGATCGAGGGCGGCGCCTACATCGATGAACTGCGCGGCGGGGCCAAGCGTCGCGAATCGTTTAGCGACATCGTGCGGGGACTGCGCTTCATCCGCCAGCGCTATGGCCGAGTCGATGTGAACATCGGCGAACCCTTGGCGCTAGACGAGTGGCGCGCCGGGCAACGGACCAACGGCAATGCCGCCGCCCTGGGCAGGGAGATGCTCACAAGGGTCAACCGTTCGGCTTCGATCAACCCGGTCAACCTGACCGCGTTGACCTTGCTGTGCGCGCCGCAACTGGCCATGAAGGCCTCCGATCTGGCCGCCCAGATCGACTGCTGCCTGGAGCTGTTGCGGCGCGACGCGGCTCATCAGGACTACCGAATCACACCCCTGAACGGCGCCGAAGTCGTGGACCGGCTGGCCCGCTTTGGCCTGCTGTCCCGGGAAGTCGAGCCGTTCGGTGAAGTGGTCGCCGCCGAACCGGCCGCCGCAGTGCTGATGACTTGGTACCGGAACAACACCGCCCACGTCCTGGCCCTGCCGTCGCTGATTGCGTTTTTGATGGACAACCGCCGCACGCCGTTGCGCACCGAACGGCTCGAACGCATGATCGCGACGATTTTTCCCTATCCCGCCTGGGAACTGCACATCCGCTTTACCCCCGGCGACACCTCACGATGGATCGGCCACTTGGCCGGCTGCGGCCTGATCGTGGACAGCCCCACTGGGTTGCGACCACCGCCAGCCGACAGCCCGGAAAGCCGGCGCCTGCACCTGTTGGCGGGGATCATTCGCCAAACCATGGAGCGCCAATACATCGTGCTGAGCCTGCTGACCCGACCCGGCCACGAGGCGCCAACACGCGGCGACCTCAAGGCGCAAAGCCAGCGCATTGCCCACAAGACGGCGCGCCTGTGCGGCATCAACGCGCCGGAGTTCTTCGACCAGCGTCTATTCGATGGCTTCATCGACAAGCTCATCGACGACGGCTTGGTGTTTGAGCAGGGTGAAGGCAAGGACCGCCGCTTGGGCTACAGTCCCGTGCTCGACGAAGTGATGCGCGCCTCCGTTCGGGTCATCGACAACGATTTCCGTCACGCCGTGCTGAATGACTAACGACTAACGAGGCGATGCCTCAGGCCCGGTATACGTCGAAGCGGATGCGCCCACCGCGCAGTTGCCAAGCGGGCCGGCCAGCCGTGGGGTCGTGAATGCGCCGCTTGATGACGACGCGCTGCCGAGCCGCAGCCCTGGCCTGCTCCAGGCGCTCGGCCAGATCCAAGTCGTCCCGCGCCGCCAACTCGCGCAGAAGCTGCATGGACTTATCAGGCAAGGCGCGCTTCCGCCGGGGTGGAAACATGGGGTCCAAGTAGGCCACATCGACGCCTTTCCGTTGTGCCCGGCACCAAGTGCCCGCCTCTGCGCAAACGACGGTGGCAGGCAGGGCGTGCCGAGCGACCAAGTCATCGAGCAAGGCCCAAACCAGTGGCGAACGTTCCACCAAGGTCACGGCGCACCCCTTCAGCGCAAGGCTGAGGCCATCGGTTCCCCAACCGGCAAACACGTCAGCAACGCTAGGGCGCCGGCCCGCGCCGCAGGCGCGGGCCAGCAGCAACGACTGGGCAGCCCGGGCCTTGATTCGATCCAAGCGCAGCCGGAACAGCCGACGCTCGCCGCCGTAGGCCAAGGCCATGCCCTGCTCATCATAGTAGAGCTGGATGCCCGGACCCGGCGGCGGGCAAGCCGCCGGGCGCAGCGCGAACGCATCCGCATAGCGCCGGGCTGGAATCCGGTGGTAAAGAACCGGCCGGGCATTCAACTGGCAGTGGCCCACGGGCTGTCGCCTTGGACATAGGCCGGCAGGCCGAGTTCCGGGTCCAGCCCGCCGCCCTCGGCGAGAGCCCGGGCTCCGAGCCGGGCAATCAAGCCAGCACCTACCGTCACTTCCGATAGAACCGACGCATCGGCAGGCAGCCAAGGGGGTGGATCG
This sequence comes from Gammaproteobacteria bacterium, assembly GCA_009843635.1. Taxonomy (GTDB): domain Bacteria; phylum Pseudomonadota; class Gammaproteobacteria; order Pseudomonadales; family Azotimanducaceae; genus Azophilus. The sequence goes on along the minus strand of VYDB01000126.1, from coordinate 13,132 downwards.
CCGACCAACGGCCAACCATTGGCGAAGTCCGCCCAATCGGGGCAAGCGGTGAGCAGTTGGTCTCCGCGGCAAGCGGCCGGTTCGCCATCGGCGATGCGGAAACTGGCCAAGTAGAAGGCGTCCCGGCGTGAGCGAATGCTGACCACGACCCCTTCCTCAACGGGAAGCTGCTCGATGGCGGCCACCGCCAAGGCCAGGGTGGAGGAAACCGGCGCCACGCTGGCGCCGGCGCCAAGGGCGAGGGCCTGAGCCACGGCGGCGGCGATGCGAACGCCGGTAAAGGAGCCGGGACCGCAGCCGAAGGCGACGCCGTCCAATTCTTGGGGCGTCAAGCCGGCCGTCGCGAACAAGCCATCGATCAGCCCAAGGATGTGCTCGTTGTGCGCCCGCGCCATCTTTCGCGTATCCTCCCGCACGGTCCCATCAAGAAGCAGGGCGGCTGAGCAAAGTTGGCGCGAAGTTTCTATGCCGAGAACCCGGACCATGGCGCGATGTTACCACCCCGCCGGCGCCGAAGATGAGCCTGCCCACCCCCCTGGATCTTGACGCAGCGCGCCAACGCATTCTGGCCCGAATTCCTGCGCCCGAAGCGGTTGAACGCATCGCCCTCGATCGGGCCTTGGGCCGCGTCGCCGCCGAAGACTCCCTCGCCCGCACCGACTTGCCGCCGTTCAACGCCTCGGCGATGGACGGCTACGCCTTCCGGTGGCGGCCCGGCTTGACCCGGCTGCGCGTTGTCGGCGCCAGCCTAGCTGGGCATCCGTTCACCGGCGAGGTGCCGGACGGCGCAGCGGTCCGCATCACCACCGGGGCCGCCCTGCCCGGCAATTGCGATACGGTGGTCATCCAGGAGGACTGCGCCCTGAGCGGCACGGCTCTCCGCTTGAACAGCGCCCCCAGCCGGGGAGGCAACGTGCGCCTGCGGGGCCACGACCTGCGCCAAGGCGACATCGTCGCGGCGCGGGGGCGGCGGCTGAACGCCTTCGACATCGGCACTTTGGCAGCAGCCGGGGTCGATGCGACGACCGTCTTCGCCCGCCCCCGCATCGCCGTCTTCTCCAGCGGCGATGAACTGCAAAGGCCGGGCACGCCCTTGGCGCACGGCAACATCTACGACTCCAACCGCTACGCCGTCGCCGGCCTGCTCAGCCAACTGCCCGTGGCGGTGCGGAACTTGGGCGTGCTCGCTGACGATGCCAGCGCAACCGCCGACGCCTTGACGGAGGCCAGCGCCGAGTGTGCGCTCATTCTTACCAGCGGCGGCGTCTCGGTGGGCGATGCGGATCTGGTGAAGTCCACCTTGGAGCGCCTTGGCGAACTGGACTTTTGGCGCCTCAACCTAAAGCCGGGCAAGCCGCTCGCCTTCGGGCGCATCGGCCAAGCGCGCCTGATGGGCCTGCCCGGCAACCCCGTCTCCACCATCGTCACCTACCTGCTGCTCGCTAAACCCGCCGTGGAAGCCCTGTGCGGCATGGCGCCGCAAGAGCCGCTGATCCTGCGCTGCCAGCTCACCCAAGCGGTGCGCCACAAGGCGGGTCGAGAGGAATACCTGCGCGGCACGGCCACAACGGCGCAGCGCCCTGCCCAGGTGACGCCAACCGGCGACCAAAGCTCCAACCGCATGAGCACCTTCGCCGCAGCCAATTGCCTGATCCGCATACCCAAGAGTGACGGCGACCTGCCAGCGGGCGCTTGGGTTGAAGTGTTGCCGTTCACCGGGCTAGTCTCCTGACTGGCTAGGTCGGTTTGCCCATCGTGCGGGCACAGGCTCTTTGAGGGGAGGGATTGATCTTGTGCACTTCACATGATGTCGAGGACAACACCCAAAACGGCGATCCACGCAGCGGCTACGTCCTCGCCGAGGACTGGCCGCGATACCCGCCGGAAATGCACTTCGAGATGGGCAGCGGCGTTGCCGTCGATGAGCATGGCATCATCTACCTGTTCACCCGCGACCTGGAGCACTGGGCGGCCCACCCGCTGGCCATGAGCGCCAAAATGGGCAAGAGCACGGTATCGATGTTCAGCCGCGACGGCGACTACCTAGGCAAGTGGGGCCACTCCGACGAGCCCGGATTTGCGCTCGGCGCCCACACCATCCACATTGAAAAGGACGGCTTTTTCTGGACCACCGACCGGGATGGACACACGGTCAGAAAGTTCACGCCTGATGGCGAGATGCTGCTCCAACTGGGCACCTTCGCCGAGTGGGGCTGTGACGAAAGCCACTTCAATGGACCGACCGCCGTGGTCGTGCAGGATGACGGCACCATCGTGGTTGCCGACGGCTACTGGAATTCCCGGCTGGTGTTCTTTGCCCCGGACGGTGAGTTCATCAAATCAATCGGCCGCTGGGGCCGTGGGCCGGGCGAGTTCAACACCCCCCATGCGGTCACCCTGGATACCCAAGGCCGGCTGCTGGTTGCGGACCTCTGCGGCGGCAACTTCCACGACTACATGACGGTGCCTGGGCAGATCGCGCCGGAACGAACGCGCACCGATCCCGGCTGGGGGCACCGCATCCAGCGGCTGGCCCCTGACGGCGGCTACATCGATGAGTGGACCCACATCATGCCGCTGAGCTTGGCCACCTACGGCAATCGCATTTATGCTAGCGACAAGATGAGCAATCTCGCCATTCTCGACGAAGACTCGGGCCGTGTGCTCAGCCGCGTGGACAACATCGCGATCTACATCCATCAGCTCGCCATGGACGCCCACGGCGATCTCTACACCGCTTCGGTTTATCCGGAACACGCCGGCGAAGCCCGAGGCCCAACCGGTCCGTCCCACCGGCGATGGACGCGACCCGCAAACGGATGATTAGTCCCGGCACGCAACGAACGGCGGAAGATGACGGGATGCTCATAAAGATTGACGCTCATGGAGGAAACATCATGGCCACTCTGATCACCAACGCCAGGCTTTTCACTGCCCTCGATGAGCAGGTCATCGAAGACGGCGCCCTGCTGATCGAAGACGGCATCATCAAGTACGCGGGGCCTGCGGCGGCGCTGCCGGAACCGAACAACGGCGCCGATGTTCAGGACGTCGGCGGCGCCTTCGTGATGCCCGGCATGACCGAGACCCACGCCCATCTGTCGTTTGCCGATGCCAGCCCATTCGCCATCGGCGCCACCCCAGTTGAACAGGCAACCATCACGGCCGTGCGCAACGCCGACCTGATGCTGTCGTCCGGATTCACGTCCGCCATCAGCTTCGGTTCGACCTACAAGATCGACGTGGCCCTGCGCGACGCCATCGAGGCCGGGCGAATCACCGGCCCGCGCCTGCTCGCTGCGGGCCGCGACCTCGGCGCAACCGCCAGCAACGTGGACTCCCCGGGGGGCTTAAGCCGCATCGCCGATGGCCCCTGGGCCTTGCGCAAGGCGGTTCGGGAGCAACGCCGGGACCGCGTCGATGTGGTCAAGATCTTCATCGACGGCGAGGCGATCAATGAAGTCAATCCGCCGGGCGAACTCGGATTCTGCGACGAGGAGGTCAATGCCGTGGTGGATGAGGCCCACCGCCACGGCCTGCGCGTGGCCTGCCATGCGCGCAGCGCCGCCGCCGTGAAGCAGGCGGTGCGGGCGGGCGTGGACTTCGTCGGCCATGCCAACTACTTGGACGAGGAGGCCGTGGATCTCTTGGCTGCCCGCAATGACAGCGTGTACGTCGGCCCGGCAATCGCCTGGGAGGTTCAATACGTCGCGCAGTGCGAATCCTTGGGCGTCAGCCCGGAGACCGTGCGCGCCCAAGGCTACGAGGACGAGATCGAGGCCACCGTGAGGACCGTGGGCATGCTGCGCAAGGCGGGCGTCAAGCTCGTGGTCGGCGGCGACTACGGCATCAGCATCGCGCCCCACGGCACCTACGCCAAGGACTTGGAGTACTTCGTCGATCTGTTCGACATGCGTCCGGCGGAGGCCTTGGTCTGCGCCACCCGCAACGGCGGCATCGCGATGGACCCATCCGGCGCTTTGGGCACTCTGCAAGCCGGAACCGCCGCTGACGTGGTGGTGGTCGATGGCGACCCGCTGGCGGACATCCGCGTTCTCCAGGACCACGACAAGCTCACCGTGATGAAGGGCGGCGTGGTGCACTGAAGTCTCGCCAATCAACTGAGACCAGGGGAGCGGCAAGTGGGCGCATTGAAACGGGTATTGATCGCCAATCGGGGCGAGATCGCCATCCGCATCGCCAAGGCGGCGGCTGGGCTCGGCATGGAGTCGGTGGGGGTTTACGCGCCAGTTGACGCGCTCGCACTGCACACCCGCTGCGCGACCCAAGCCCGGGAGCTGACCAACGGCCAAGGCCCGGTGCAGGCCTACCTGGACGCCGAAGCATTGGTGGAGATCGCGCTGGATACGGGTTGCGACTGCGTTCATCCGGGCTACGGCTTTTTGGCCGAAAACGCACCCTTCGCGGCACTCTGCGCCACCAAGGGGCTCACCTTTGTGGGTCCGCAGCCTGAAGCGCTGGCGCTGTTCGGCGACAAGGTGCGGGCTCGGGCGCTGGCGCGTTCCCTCGGCATTCCCGTCGTGCCGGGCAGTGGCGAGCCATTGACGAGTGCGCAAGCCGCTGTTGAGGCGGCCGAGAAGATTGGCTATCCGGTCATGCTCAAAGCCACCGCGGGCGGCGGCGGACGGGGCATGCGCGTGGTCGATTCCGCTGACGACATGGCCGCCGCATTCGACCGCTGCCGAAGCGAAGCGGAAGCGGCCTTCGGCGACCCCAGCTTATTCGTCGAAAAGCTGGTGCGCCGGCCCCGGCACATCGAAGTGCAAGTCTTGGCTGATTTACAAGGCAAGGTGGTTCACCTGCACGAGCGCGACTGTTCCGTGCAACTGCGCAACCAAAAGCTCATCGAAACGGCGCCGGCGCCTGGCCTTGACGAAGCGCTCCGCCAGCGGCTGCTTGGCGATGCCATCAAACTGGCCGAGGGCGCCAGCTACCTCAATGCCGCCACGGTGGAATTCCTCGTCTCCCCGGAGGCCGGCGAGCACTACTTTATTGAGTGCAATCCACGCATCCAAGTCGAGCACACAGTGACCGAGCAGGTCACCGGAGTCGATCTCGTCGAAGCCCAGTTCCGGATCGCGGCGGGCGCATCCTTGGCGGATCTAGGGCTGGTAGATCAAGCCGCGGTCGGGGGGCCACGCGGATTCGCGGTGCAGGCCCGGGTGAACGTCCAAGGCGCGGGCACCCTCAGCGCCTACAAGGAACCCTCCGGGCCGGGGGTGCGGGTCGATGCGGCCGGCTACCTGGGCTATGCGCCGCCGCCCGAGTTCGACCCGCTGCTGGCCAAGGTGGTCGGCACGGCTAACTTCGGGGCACCCTTCACGGTCGCGGCCGAACGCACCCGCCGCGCCTTGGCGGAGTTTCACATCGCCGGGTTGCCAACGAATCTCTCCCCCTTGCAGGCCATTCTGGCGCATCCCGATCTGCTTGGCGGCGACGCGCGGACCACGTTGTTGACCGAAGAGCCCAGCCTGCTGTCACCGCCATCCGATGCTGCCCGCCAGAACGGCGCGCTGGCACTGCTTGAACAAGCGCAGCTTGGGCTGCGGACCAGCAGCCTGAACTTGGCATCCATTTCGACAACCCACCAACCCTCGCAAGCGCCTTCCTTGACCGTTGAGGAAGGCCAAATCGCCGTCGAGTGCCCCATGACCGGCGCCGTGGTTGAGATGCGCGCCGGCGAAGGCGCCACCGTTGCCGCTGGCGACACCCTGCTCGTGATCACCGCCATGAAGATGGAGTCGGAAGTCCAAGCCCCCTGCCCTGGCGTGGTGACCAAGGCGCTGGCCCTGCAGCCCGGCGACGCGGTCTCCGCCGGTCAAGTGCTGGCAGCCATTACGCCCGCAGCAGGCAAACAGCCATCGGGCGAGCAACGGCCAGAGGCCGAGACTTGGGCGCCGCTCATGGCCGAGGTCGCCGCCATTCAAAGGCTCGCCCATGAACGGCTGCAGCCCGGTTCCGAAGACCCCGGCGTGGTTCGTCAACGCCGCCGGGGCAAGCTGACCTGCCGGGAGCGCATCGATCTGCTGCTCGACGAAGGCTCATTCCAGGAAGTGGGCAGCCTGGCCGGCTTCCCCTCCTATGACGAGGACGGCAACATCAGCGCCTTCACCCCCGCCAACCACGTCGGCGGCTGGGGGCGGATCGACGGACGGCCAGCGGTGGTCTGCGCCGACGACTTCACCTCCCGAGGTGGCCATTCCGATGGCGCAATCGGCGCCAAGAGCACCCATCTGGACCGGCTGTCGCTGGAAATGCGCACACCATCCGTGCGTCTGCTCGACGGCTCATCAGGTGGCGGCAGCGTCGCGTCCATGGTGCCGCAGCAGCGGCGGGAAGGCGAAAGCACGGCCAAGGAAAGCTCCGGGGCCATCAAGGCGGGCCGGCCCCGGGTGGCGGGCGGCGGCGGCTCCTTCCTGCCCCCGCACCTGGGCAGTTCCATGTACGCCGAGCACCTATCGACCGTGCCCGTGGTCAACGTGCTGCTCGGCAGCGTCGTGGGCATCGGCGCCGCCAAGGCAGTGCTGGGCCACTTCTCGGTCATGGTGCGCGACATCGCCCAGTTGTTCGTCGCCGGGCCGCCCGTGGTCAGCCACGCCATGGGCTACGACATCACCAAGGAGGCGCTCGGCGGCTGGCACATCCACTGCCGCAACGGGTCGGTGGACAACCTAGCCGAGACCGAGGAGGAAGCCGCGGCGCTGACCAAGCGCTTCCTATCCTACCTGCCCTCCAGCGTCTACGAGCCGCCGCCGGTGCTGCCGCCCGATCCAAACGATCCGCCGGACCGCCGGGATGAGCAGCTGTTCACCCTCATCCCACGCAAGCGCACCACCACTTTCGACATGCGCAAGGCCATCCGACTGTTGGCCGACCGGAGCTCGTTCTTCGAAATCGGCCCGCTGTGGGGCACCGATCAGATCACCGGCTTTGCCCGCATGAACGGCCACCCGGTCGGAGTGCTCGCATCAGACAGCCAGCACGTCAACGGCGGCGCCCTGACCGCCGACGGCTGCAGCAAGCTCACCCGCCACCAGGATCTCTGCGACCTGTTTCATTTGCCCATCCTGAACCTGGTGGACAATCCCGGCTTCGCCGTCGGCTTGGAGCACGAGACCGCCGGCACCATTCGCCGCGGCGGCGAGTGGATGATCGCCTCCGCCCAAGCTACTGTGCCGATCTTCACGGTGCTCATGCGCCGCAGCTTTGGCGTAGCGGGCAACAACTTCGCCTCGCCCCGCTCGAGGCCCTCCATGCGCGTCGCCTGGCCAGCGGCTGATGTCGGCGGCATCCCCCCGGAAGGGGGCATCGAAGCCGCCTACAAGCGCCAACTCGCCGAGGCCGAGGACCCCAAGGCCCTGCGCGACGAACTCATGGCCCGCATCGAAAGCGCCCGCGGACCGATCGGGCCCTTGTCAAAGTTCCAAATCGAAGAGCTGATCGATCCCCGGGATACCCGCCGAATGATCTGCGAGTGGGTGCGCACCGCCTACCGCATCGTCGCGCAGCCCGCGCGTCTGAAGCCACGCACCCTGCAGTTTCGTCCTTGAGGGATGCTCAGTTCCAGCCAACAGGGCGGACGCGGTCAAGGCGGCGGATCAATGCCCAAAGCTGACGCCAGCTTGCCTTGAATCCCCTCCACGGTGCCCGAACCTTCAATGGCTAGGTAGCGAAGCTCAGTGGATTCCGCCAAGTCCCGGTAGAAGGCGATGAGCGGCTGCGTCTGTTGGCGATAGACGTCCAGCCGGTAGCGCACCCGATCCTCGGCGTCGTCTTCGCGCTGAATCAGGGGTTCGCCGGTTTCATCGTCGAGGCCCGGCGTGGCCGGCGGGTTGAAGGCCACATGATAGACCCGGCCGCTGCCCGGGTGGATGCGGCGACCGCTCATGCGCTTGATGATTTCGGCATCCGGCACGGTGATTTCGACCACCGCGTCAACGGCCACGCCGGCAGCCTGCAGGGCTTCGGCCTGCGGGATGGTGCGGGGAAAGCCATCGAACAGAAATCCGCCGCCGCAATCCGGCTCGGCAATCCGTTCCCGGACCAAGGCGACGATGATGTCGTCGGAGACCAGTGCGCCGCTGTCCACCACCTCTTGGACTTGCCTTCCCAACGGCGTGCCGGCCTTCATGGCTGCCCGCAGCATGTCGCCCGTGGAGATTTGCGGGATCGAGAAGGCGTTGCAAATGAACTGCGCCTGGGTGCCCTTGCCCGCCCCGGGCGGCCCCAGCAATATGATTTTCATGGTTGCTCCTTAGTGACTTGCTGAAGGACGGCAGTCGGGTCAAGCAGCGTTCAAGGCCACCCGCCGCACCTGCCGAACATCCGGCACATGGCGCAAATGATGCATGATGCGCGCCGCTTCATACAGGTCCTCAAGCTCAAGGTCCATGTCAATCCAGGCTGCGCCGGTGATTGGCTCGACATGGCCGGTGTTGGCCAGCATCGATAGGCCAAAGCGACTCACCGTCTCCGTGAGATCGCGCAGCAGGCCCTCACGGTCACGGCCCTCGATCCGCAATCGATAGCGGGACGGGCCCTCATCGGCTGCCATCTCGGGCAACAGGCTGCGTTGGGCCGAATCCTCCCCATGGGCGGCAAGGTACAGGCGCAGCGCCTCCAGCGGCGCCATCTCGCCAACGCCGAGCGCGAAGAAAAGCCCGTCAGGGTCCGGTCGTTTCAACGCCGGCGCGAAATCCAGGAGCGCCCCGGCGTCGGGCGCGGGCAGGGCCAGTCCATCGACCATGGCCAGGAAAAGGTCTCGGCCAGCGGCGACGTTCTCCGCTTGATCCCGATCATAAAACCAGGCGCGAATTTTGCTCATTGCCCTTGAGGTGCGCACGTAGCCGAGTTCCGGATCCAGCCAAGCCCGTTGCGGGGCGGCGTCCGGGGCGGTCAGTATCCGCACCCGTTGACCGGATTGCAGGGTGGAATTGAGGGGTGCCGGCACGCCGTCGATACGCGCGCCCACGCAACGCTGCCCGACTTCGGTATGCACCCGATAGGCGAAATCCACCGCCGTGGCGCCGGCCATTAAATCCAGAACATGGCCCTTGGGCGTGTACACGAAGACCCGTTGCTCGCGAATTTGGTCGATAAGTTCACCAGCTAGGCCCACGCCCTCCCGATCATGGGCATCAAGGGCCTGCCGCAGCCACGCCACCTTGTTGGCGTAGTAGTCATCCTCCGGGTCCATGCCCTTGTACGACCAATGGGCGCAGACCCCGAGCTCCGCGTCCCGATGCATCTCCTCGGTGCGGATCTGAACCTCGAACACCATGCCGGAAGCGCCAACGACTGCCGTGTGGATGGAACGGTAGCCATTCTCCTTCGGTGCAGCGATGTAGTCGTCAAGTTCATCGGGAATGGGGCGCCACTGCGCATGGACAATGCCCAAGGCGGCGTAGCAGGCCGTTATGTCGTCGACGATGATGCGCACCGCCTGCACGTCATAAACTTCGTCAAAGGGAATGTTCTTGGCGCGCATCTTGCGCCAGATGCTGTAGATGTGCTTCGCCCGGCCCCCGATCCCAGCCTTGATGCCGTGGGACTCAAAGGCTTTCCTAAGCTGCGCAGCCAAGGCGTTGACGCGCCGTTCGCGCTCCTCCCGGCGGCCATCGAGCTGCTTGGCGATGCGCATGTAGGCATCCGGCTCCAAGTAACGCAACGACAGGTCCTCAAGCTCCCACTTGAGTTGCCAGATGCCGAGCCGGTCCGCCAACGGCACGAACACTGTCATCGCCTCGGTGGCGATCCGGGCCTTGCGCTCCTCCGAACTGGCCTTGGCTCGCCGCAGCGCGACCACCCGCTCCGCCAGTTTCAGCACTGCCACTCGGCCGTCATCAATGACCGCCACCAGCATGCGGCGGATGTTGGCGGTCTGGTCCTTGGCCTCGCTGGCCAGCAGGCGGGAACTGGTGAGGTCGAGGATGCTGGTATCCGCCATTTCGATCACCGACGCCGCCAACGCCGCCGCTGCATCGCCAATGCGGGCATTCAAAACGGTTTTGGCAACGGCTCCATAACGAACCGGGCCGTGGAACAGCGCCGCCAACACCGAGGCGGTGTCCATCTCCATGCTGGCCACCAGCGAGGCCAGCTCCAAAGCGGCGCCGTGGTGAGCTTGCAGGGCATCCTCTTCCAGTTGGCTGGCGGCCGCCAGAATCGCCACCTCGTCAAGGCGGGGGTGGCGCTGGCAAAGATCACGCGTCCAGATGGCGGAAGCCGCCTCCCCTTGGCTGTCCTCGAGAGTGTCCTGTCTGAGGCCGGTCAACGCCCCGCTCTGGAGCATTCCCCTGCGGAAATCGCCCATAACCCCAGCCGCCCTAAAAAATGCCGCTGCCGGACATACTAGAACAGTTACAGGTACGGGTCATCTGGCAGTGTCCGCCACGATGGACCAAAGGTATGATTCGCGAATGGCCGAGAGCGCAGTGAAATGCCTTGGCTGCGGATGGTACACGCCAGTTGTTGCTGCGGTCGCTCTTGCGGCATTGCCATCGGCAGTTTACGCCCAAGTGGCGCAGCCGCAGGTAGGCGAAATCGAAGAAGTGGTCGTGACCGCTACGAAACGCAGCGAGAGGATTCAGGACGTGCCGTTCTCCGTGGCGGCAAAGACGGCGGAGGACATCACGCGGGCCAGCGCCGGAGGGATCGAAGACCTAGCGCGTGGATTTGCTGGCATGACCGTCCAGAATCTCGGGCCGGGCCAGAGCCAGGTCGCCATGCGTGGCGTCTCCGCCGGGCAGATCGTCCGGGACCAGCCAGGCGTCAAGGAGCAGGTCGGCGTTTACTTGGACGATTCGGTGGTCTCGCTGTCGCTGTTCACGCCCGACTTCGACCTGTTCGACGTGAACCGGGTCGAAGTGCTCCGGGGACCGCAGGGAACCCTCTATGGTGCGGGGTCGGTCGGAGGCACCCTGCGCTACATCACCAACCGGCCCGAGCTCGGGCGGAACCACGGACTCGTGGAGGGCGGGTTCAACTCGGTTGCGAACGGCGACATGGGGTGGCATGGGAAAGGAATGGCCAATGTCTCGCTCTCCGCTTCGAGTGCCCTCAGGCTGGCCGGCTATTCGACGGAGTCCGCAGGCTACATCGACGCCCGATCGGAGCGCGGACGGTGGCGCGACGACATCAATTCAAGCAACCGAAGCGGCGTGCGGCTGTCGCTGCTCTGGGACTTAAGCGAGCGCATCTCCGTGCTGCCGAGAGTGGTTCACCAGCGCATCGAAGCCGATGGCTTCAATCGGCAGGAGGTCTTCAATCTGTTGGCAAACCCGCACACAACCACGCGACCGGCCGTTCAGCTTGGCAAGCGGGAACAGCATCTGCTGCTCGATGAGCGTTTCGAGGACGAGACCACGCTGTTCGACCTGACGTTGACGGCGACCTTTGACGGGTTCGACATGACGGCCGTGTCGAGCGTTCTGCGGCGCGAGCTCCTCGCAAGCCGCGACACCTCCGCTCTGGCTGGCAGCGTCACGGTGGACCTTGGATTCCCTGCGGAACAGGTGACGATCCCCGCCAATCTGCGGGACACCACGGAACTCGACCAGTTCACCCAAGAAGTTCGCCTGACCTCGGCCGACGAGCAATCCCGTCTGCAATGGCTCCTCGGCCTGTTCTACTCGGACGTCAAGCGGGATTATGCGCAGCGCCTGACCATGCCGGGGTATGACGCCGTGGTGGACGCCGCGTTCGGGGCCGGCGTTTCGGCGGCGTCAATGAACGGCTATCCGCTCCCCGACCGGCCGTACAACTCGGACCTCCCCTACGACATCTCACAGTTCGCCGTCTTCGGCGAGGCGACCCTCGCCGTGACCGACCGTCTGGCATTCACCCTCGGCGGGCGCTGGTATGACTGGAAGGAGGAGCGCACCTTTCACTCCGGCGGGTTTTTCTCGAACGGTGACCTGCAGATGGACAGCACCGATGCCAGCGGCTTCAGTCCACGCCTGCTGGGCAGCTTTCAGGTCTCGGACAACCTGACGTGGAACGCCCAAGCCTCGCGGGGATTTCGCCTGGGTGGCGTCAACGATCCGCTGAACGCGAGCCTGTGCACCGGTTCGGACCTGGCGAACTTCGGCGGCTTTCAAGCCTACGAAGACGAAACGATCTGGAACTTTGAGACCGGCTTCAAGGCCCGGTGGCGCAATGGCGCCAGCCTGAACGCCGCCGCATTCCATGCCGAGATCAAGGACCTGCAGGTGACCCTCGACGCCGGCTCCTGTTCCTCGCGCATCTCCTTCAACGTGGCGCAGGCGCACGCCACCGGCCTGGAGGTCGAACTGAATCTGCAGCCTCTCGAAGGACTTCAATTGGGGCTGGCAGGCAGCTTGGTGGAGTCCGAGTTCGACTCGACGGTCTCGGCGGCGGAAGGCGGGGTGCTCGGCGGCGTCGCCGACGGCAACCGGCTGGCTTCGGTGCCGCAGATCCAGTTGGCGGCGACGATCGACTACGCATTCGGCATGGCGCTGTTCGGCGGCAGCGAAGTGGTCCTGCACGCGAGCGTGCACCATGTTGGTGACCGCATCACGCAGCCGAGCGACCAAGTGGCCGGCGCGGGCCGGTTCGTCTCCGGCCTCGCCTACGGCGGCGCGACCGGCTTGGAGGTGACGGAACTGGACCTCGAACTCGACCCATACACCCTGATCGGCCTGCGTTTCGCGGTCAGAAAGGACGACTGGGAGGCGGCGCTGCACGTGGACAACCTGACCGATGAGCATGCCCGATTGTCGTTTGACCGGGAACGAGGCGGGCGGGCACGGCTCGGATTCCGGGTCAATCGGCCGCGCACGGTGGGAATCTCGGTTCGCAAGTCCTTCTGACGATGGGCGCTGCGCCTTGTGTCAGACCCTTGCGGTGCTTAGTGCTCGCCGCAGTGCTGGCCGCGCCTTGGCCGGCTCTTGCGCAGGATTCCACCGAGCAAACGAGCGCCGAACAGGTGATCGAAGAGATCGTGGTGGTCGGCTCCCTGATCCGCAGGGCGGCGGTGTACGAGGGTCGCGCACCGGTGCAGACGCTGGACGCGGCGGCCTTCGAGGCGGCCGGCGCCGCCAGGGCTATTCAAAAGTCCTGACGGCGGTTGGCTGAGGTTTCCGGTTGGTTT
>VYDB01000037.1 GCA_009843635.1 Gammaproteobacteria bacterium | reverse complement strand
GAGCTTCCCCGAAACCCGCCTCCTTCAGGCTCATTTCCTTATTGGAAAACACTCCCGGTGCGGGATGGTGGCGCAAGCTAGCGATGGTCGTCGTAGAGGCGCTCCAGAGTGACTTCCAACTGCTCCGTCATGCGTTCGGGCGCCCCGGAACCCAAGTCCATCAGGTGCTGGATGCCAAGGCCGTCAACCAATGCGACCAAGCGCTCCGCCTCGAGCCGCGCGTCAGTGGCCGCCGGCAGTTCGCCGTCTTCGATGGATTGCTCGATAAAGGCAGTGACCCGGCCAATCCACTCGGCGTAACGGCTGTTCACCTCGTTTCTCAGGATGGCGCTCCGTTCGGCTCCCTCCCACATCTCCATCCAGACCTGCCAGCGGCCTCGCGCGTCAGCTTCTATCGGCAAAGCCGCCTGCAGCAGCAGGCGCAGGCCATCCCGGCCTCGGTGGCGCTCACCGATACGGCGCATTTCGCCCCGCACTTCATGCCCAAAGCGCTCCAGCGCCTGGCGGATCAGTTCACTCTTGCCCCCGAAGTAGTGGACTAGGGCACCGGTGGTGAATCCGGCTCGCTGGGCGATCAGCCGCACCGTCGTCCGGTCGATGCCGCGCTCCATGATGATGGACCGAGCGGCATCGATGATGCCATCTCGGCGAACAGCGTGATCGACTCGCCTCGGCATCAGAAGAGGGCGATGGGATTGAGCGGCGAGCCCGTTGCGCCGGGTATCTTGAGCGCGGCGAGCGTGATCTGAAAGCCGTATCGGCCGCTGGCCGCGCAGTGGTTGGCGAGGGCTTGGGTTTCGAGGTTGTGCATGAGCGCCATCCCCATGCCGCAGATGCCGAGGTAATGGATGGGTATCGGCCAATCGGCGCAGTCCCAGTTGGGCTGCGGATCGTTCATGTAGTCGCTGCCGAGCACCGCCACGCCGCGCCGGTGGAGCCACTCGGCGCACTCCGGATGCAGGCCCGGCATTCCGGTCGCCAGCGGATCTGTGTGCCCTTCCAGTGCCACTCGTCGTTCGCGGCCCTTGTGGACAATCAACACATCGCCCGGTTCCACCTGGATGGCGGCCATTCGCTCGGCTTTTTCGAGGTCGCCGATGGAAATGCGGTGGTGGCCATCCAGATGGTTCACCGACAGCGCAGCGCAGAGATCGAGAAGCACGCCGCGGGTGACGACCCCGGAGGCGAACGGCATGATGTCATTGGCTTCAGCCCCGGTGCTGCGCACTTCGGTGGCCGCTCGTCCGTTGTACATCCTCTCGTTGACGAAGACGTGGCACAGCGCATCGATGTGCGAGCAGGCGATGCCGTGGTGCTGGACGCCGATGTAGTCGAGTGCCACGGCGAGCCCGGGAACCCCCGGATAGTGGCAATCGTCACCCGCTCGGATCATCCGATGATCGGCAGGCCATGGGTTGTGCGGACCAGGCGTTACGGGCCATAGGTTGCCGAGCCCCAAACTGACGCCTTCCGTGACCAGTTCAGCGGCGCGGCGTGCCTTGTCCTTCGTGATGAGATTTAGCGCGCCGCGCCCATCATCCGGGCCCCAGCGACCCCAGTTGCAAACTCGTTCCCAAAGCCCTTGGCAATAGGCAGGCGTGACTTCGGCAAGCATGGATTCGGCTCGTTTTGCCGGCCCTTGTCCGCTAGGCTGCGGCGAATTCAGGCAGCAAGACGCTGCCGGTCAGTTCGATGCAGGACAGAACCTGTTCCGGGGGTATCTCGCCGTACTGCACGAGGCACATGAGCCGATCAACTCCGAGCGCTCTGTATCCTTCCATTTTTTTTCGGCAAGTGGCGATGTCGCCGATGATAACCGAGTCGAGGTGCCTGATGGTCTCGTAGATTTCCTCGTTGCTGATTTCCTCGCCGGCGAATTCGCGCTTCATGAGAGCCACTACCGGATTGGGATCGGAAACGTCGTTGGGGTCGGCCTGCTCCGCGCAGGTCAAGGGTTCCGTGGAGGGCACCGTGCGTGGGTCGGTCTGTCCGCGGATCGCCTGATAGAAGATCTCCCTCGGCACACGGAAAATGCGGGGCGCGGAACTGGTGTACCACAGAGCCGACCTTGGGGCGCCGCTGGCGATGGCCTGCTTGGTGGATTGCGCCACATGCACGAAAGTAAACACTCCCAGTTGGTTGTTGACGTTGGCGAGGCCAGCCGCTGTTGCTTCGGCGATAGCCTCTCGGTAGTCATCGACCATTGATGCAAGGGCGTCGAGCGGGGCGAACATGGTGGTGGCCAGGACACCCACGCCCATACTGCCGGCTCGGGCGAAGGAGGGTGGGCTCGAACAGGTGTGCCAGAGGCGGGGATGGGGCGTTTGAAGCGGTTTCGGCAACACGTTTCGATCGTTGGTTGACCAACGTTTACCGTGCCAGTTCAATGGTTCGGTCGCCCAAGCCTTGGGCAGCAGTTGCGTGAGCTCGACCAAATCCGCATCCGCTTCATCCATGCCCACCTGAAAGGTCTCCCATTCCCGGCCGCCGGATTTGGCCAAGCCCAACTCAAGCCGGCCGCCGCTCAATTGGTCGAGCAGGGCACTGCGTTCGGCGACCCGGACAGGATGATTGATGGCAAACGGGGCCAGCACCCCGGAGTGGCCAATGCGAAGATTGCTCGTGTTCGAGGCGATGGCTTGCAGCAGCATTTCCGGACAGGAGCTGTAGCTGAAATCCTCCGTGCAGTGGTGCTCAACGAGCCACCAGCAATCAAAGCCCAAGCGGTCGGCGGCGCGCGCCTGTTGCAAGGTCTCGCCGTAGAGCGTCGCGAATCCGCCGTTGGCCTCGCAGTCGCGTTTCTGAACTTCGCTGAAAATGTCCAGTTTCACCGGCCGCCCCGCTTCCGAGTGTGCATAACGGTTGTTATGCTATAAGTTCCAAAAATCAAGCGCAACGCCGCAGGCTCCATGGCTCAACCGACCTCAAACTCCTCTTCAAACAGGTCGTAGTGGGTGGGTGCCATGCCAAGGCTTGCGTAGGTGGCTTGGGCGCCGATGTTGTTTCTTTCAACGTACAGCCGCAGGCCGCAGCACTGGCCGTCGGCCTGGCCGGCACGGCGCACCGAGTCGTGCAGGCGGCTGTAGATGCCCAGGCGACGGTGTTCCGGTGCCACGAACACACTCTGAATCCACCAGAAGCGGCCGTTGCGCCAGTCGCTCCACTCGGTGGTTACCATCAGGGAGCCGGCGGGCCGCCCATCCGCTTCGGCCATGAGGTAGAAGCCGTTGGCGGGTTCGGCCAGCACGGCCGCCACGCCGGCCCGAAGGGTTTCGGCGTCGAGCCCCTTGTCCTCGCTTTCCCGGGCCATGGCCAGGTTGAACTCGACGATCCGATCGATGTCGCCGGCCACTGCTCGGCGGATCTCTATTCGCATAGATGCCTCTCAAAGAAATCCAGGATCAGGTTGAAGCGGTGGATGGCGACCGCCTTCTGCTGCATGGAGTGCTTGGCGCCGGGATAGGTCATCAGCTCGAAGGGGATGTTGGCCTTCTGCAGCGCCGTCATCAAGCGCATGGAGTGGGTGAAGACCACGTTGTCGTCAGACATGCCGTGCATGAGCAGCAGCTTGCCCCGGATGCCTTCGATGTGGGTGAGCACCGAACTCGCCTCGTAGCCTTCAGCATTGTCCTTGGGAGGGCCGAGATAGCGCTCCGTGTAGTGGGTGTCATAGAGCCGCCAGTCCGTGACCGGGGCGACCGCCACGCCGGCCCGGAACCGCTGCGGCACCTGCGCCAAACACATCAACGCCATGTAGCCGCCGTAGCTGTGGCCGAACACGCCGATGCGGCCGGCGTCCACCCAAGGCAGGTTGGCGGCGAACTCGACGCCCAATGCCTGGTCGCGCACTTCGGCCTGTCCGAGGCGCCGATGGATGGGCGCCTCGAAGCGCCGGCCGCGGTTGGCGCTGCCTCGGTTGTCGAGTTCCAGCACGCCGAAGCCGCGCTGAACGAAAAGCTGCAGCGGCAGGGGCGGCCACTCGTTGCGCACCCGTTGCACCCCGGGTCCGCCATAGACGTACAGGATTAAGGGAACCGGCCCAGTGGGGGATTGGGGGCGGGTGAGGCTGTAGTGCAGGGTCTGACCGTCTTCAGCGGTGAGCGTGCCCAGTTCGGGCGTGACGTGCTCATCAACAAAGGGGTAGTAGGGGTGTTGGCGATCGATCTTGGTCTCGGACAATTGATGCCATGTCCCATCGCCTTGGCCAAACTGAATCCGGCCGGGGCTTTGCAGGCTTGATGCCCGTTTGAAGAGCCAGGCGCCGCCTTGGCTGGCGGTTAGTTCGTGCCAGCCGGTCGGCTCACAAGAGCCAGCCGGCTCACAAGAGCCGGTCGGCTCGGGAGAGCCGGGGCCAGTCAGGCGAGTGGGCCTGCCATCGGCCAACTCGATGCGGTAGAGGTGCTGCTCGGTGGGCGTCTCCAACCAACCGCAGACCAATGCCTGTTCCTGGTTGGCGGTTAGGATGCGAGTGATGTGCCCTCGACCTTGGGTGACCGGCTCGCAGCCATCGTTGCGGTAGCGGTAGATCTGGCTGGTGCCGCTGCGCTCTGAAGTCCAGAGGTAATCGTGCTCGCCGATGGGCGTGAAGTTGTCGTGCAGGTTGATCCAGGTGTTGGAGGATTCCTCGATGAGCAGGCGCTCGTCCAAGCTGTCCAGGTCGATCAACTTTAGGCGCAGACGATTCTGGGCGCGGTTTTGCACCTGCACGGCCAGCGCTCCAGCGGTGAAGGCAACCCGCGCCAAGTAGTCCTCCGGATCATCGGCGTACTCGATCCAACGGGTGCTAGCGGTAGAGACCTCGTAGAGCCCCAAGCCGACCGACGGATTGGCCTCGCCCGTAAAGGGATAGCGTTGCTCGATCACTCGCGGACCCTGGTCGTCGGCCGCGAAGCGGTGGCTGGCCCGCACCGGCGAGAGGTCCACTCGGGTAAAGGCGATTTGACCTTCATCCTCGCGCCACCAGTGGCCATCGTAGCGGTTCATTTCCTCTTGGGCGAGGAAGTCGGCGATGCCGAAGCTTAGGTTAGGGTCTTCGCTGGCGGCGACGGTGCGCTCGCTGCCGTCTGCTAGGCTCATGATGTACAGGTTGCCGTCGGCGACATAGCTCAGATGCCGTCCTAGGGGCGAGAGCTTGATGTCGGTGTAGCGCTGGCCTTCCGGCGTGACGCTGCGGATGTGGCACGTCGCCACGTCGAGCAGGTGGCCGCCGCCCTCGGCCACCAGCAGCAGGGCCCGCCCGTCGGGATGCCATTGATAGTCTGTGATGCCTTGAGTGAAAGCGCGGCGGCGCTCCTTTTCGGCGAGCTCAGCGGCAGTTGCGGGGCCGTCCGCTTCGATGTCGGCACCGGAAACCCAGCGTTCGGCGGTGCCCGTTTTCGGGTCGGCTCGCCAGAGATCCAGTCGTTGCCGGTCGTCGGGCGCGGCTTGCAAGTAGGTGATGCAACCACCGTCCGGCGCCATGTGCAGATGCCGTGGCGCATCGGCGAACAGGGGCGGGTCGCTGAACAGCCGCTCGACGGTTAGCTTGGGCACGATCTAGGTTGAGTCCAACGCAGCGAAAGCTTCGCGGGTGAGGTTGCGTGCGCCGCCCTCCATGACCAAAACGTTGTCCTCGATCCGCACGCCGCCCCAAGGCGTCATGGTTTCGACCTGCGGCCAGTTGACTTCGCGCGCGCCAGCCTCCTGGCGCAAACGGCTCAGCAGCATGGGTATGAAGTACAGGCCGGGCTCGATGGTAAAGACCATGCCCACCCCGATGGTCCGCGTCAGGCGCAGGGTGGCGTGGGCGTCCGGCGGCGGCGTCTCGCCCCCTTCCGGCGTGGTCTGCCAGCCGCCAACGTCGTGGGTTTGCACGCCGAGCAGATGGCCGAGGCCGTGGGGCATGAAGGTGCGGGACAGGCCCAGTTCATAGGCGGCGTCGCCACTGCACCGCACCAATTCAAAGCGATTGAGGAGTTCGGCGATGCGGCGGTGCATGGCCAGGTGCAGGTCCAAGTAGTTGAGGCCGGGGCGGATGGTTTCGATCAAGGCCCGCTGCTGCTCATCAAGGGCGGCGATGAGTTCGGCGAAGGCGGCAGCGTCCCCGCCGGGCCATGTGCGGCTGATGTCGGAACCGTAGCCTAGGTGGGAGGCGCCGGCATCAATCAGGAAGCCGTGGTCGTCCGCCGGGGGGGTGCGGTCGTAGTGTTGGTAGTGCAGCACCGCCGCGTGCTCGTTGCGCCCAATGATGCAGGGGTAGGGCAGGTCGGCCTCGGTTTGTCCGGAGCCGGCCAAAAAGGCGCGCAAGATGTCGAATTCGCTGCCGTTGGCGCGGTAAGCCTCGCGGGCTGCGATGTGGCCCTTCACTCCGTTCTCAGTCGCCTGCTCCAAGCAAGCGATTTCAAAGCCGGTCTTGCAAGCCCGCTGATAGTGCAGCCGGTGAATCAGCGGCGCGGGGTTGGCTTCGACAGCCCAGCTCTCGGGCGGATCTTCGCCGATGCAGGCGACCCGGCGGTGAGCGCGCAGCGCTTTGGCGACGGCGATCTCCAAGTCTTCGGTCTCCTCGAAGCTGCGCAGTTCAAAGCGCTCCGCTGCCCAATCCGGCGCTTGCGCGGGCTGGTGCCAGTAGTCTGCGGGCGAGTGGAAGTACAGCGCTGGTGCGCTGCCGGGCGTGAACAGCAGCACCGCGCCCTCGCAGTGCTTCTCCGGAAACCAAAGCGTGAAGTGGGGGTTGGGCCGAAAGAAGGGCGCGAGGTCGTCGAATTGGTAGAACCTGGGGCGGCCCGCCGCGACTACCACGGCATCGAAACCGCTTGCCTCCAAGGCCTCGGCCCACCGTGAAGCCACCAAGCGAAGGTGCTCTGGGTGCCTTTGACTGCAACGCGCATCCATCACGGTGATTGTAGCGGAAAGTTGGGCCCTGGCTCAGTGGGCGAGGGCAGAATGCCCAATCCAAGAGACGTCGCTGGCCTTTGGCGTTGTCCCCCGGAGCGAGTTTCCATCTTGTCAACGGTTTGATTGTGTCCTTTTTTGCGTGCTTCAGTAAGGGGCCTCCTTGGGTGTTTGCCGCCCGCATTGCGCCGCCGGTCCGGCCGAGCTTCACCCGTGGACGGGCTCGGC
>VYDB01000028.1 GCA_009843635.1 Gammaproteobacteria bacterium | reverse complement strand
TGCTGGAGTCGCCGACCGGCCACCTGGCCAACCTGTCGGCGGCAACCGCCCCGCGCACGGAGGCGGACGACGGCACGGCGAGAACCCTGGTGCCGCTGTTTCCGTCGGCGTCCGACCCGAACCGGCGGCAGGGCTTCCTGCGGATCATCAACCGCGACGCCGAAGAGGCCGAGGTCCGCATCGAGGCCGTGGACGACGCCGGAGCCAACTACCCGGCGGTGACGCTGGCGGTTGGGGCAGGGCAGGCGGTCCACCTGAACTCCCACGACCTTGAGAACGGCGCGCCGCGCAAGGGCCTGCCCCTTGGCACCGGCCCCGGCGAGGGGCACTGGCGGCTTGAGGCCGAGGCGCCGTCGGCGGTCGTCGTGCTGGCCTACCTGCGCCACCTGGACGACGGGTTCGTGACCGGCATGAACGCGCTGGCGCCGCTCGCGGACGGGGCGCACCGGGTGGACTTCCTCAACCCCGGCAGCAACTGGCGCCAGGTCGGCCTGCTGCGGCTGGTGAACCCCGGGCCGGAGCCCGCCCAGGTGACGGTGGCCGGCGCCGACGACGCCGGGGAGCCGGGGGCCGCGGAGGTGCGGCTGACGCTGCCGGCCAACACCGCCCGCACGCTGGCCGCGGCCGAGCTGGAGGCTGGCGGCGACGGCTTCGAGGGGGCGCTCGGCGACGGGCGGGGCAAGTGGCGGCTGCGGGTCACCGCCGACCGGCCCATCCGGGTCATGAGCCTGCTGGAGTCCCCCACCGGCCACCTCGCCAACCTCTCAGCCCGCGCCCCCGAATGAAACGGCGCCGGGAAATGATGCCCGCGCGCCGGTTCCGGCGCAGGCGGCCCCTTCCCGTTCGGCGGCTTGTCCGCAGCGGACGCGCCTACTGACGCAAGGGCCGAAGCGCCGCCGCCAAGTCAGCGGCTGGCATGGCGTCGATGTTGGGCGCCAACCGATAGCGTTGCGTGCCAGCGTGCACGACATCCAGCCGGTCCAGGCGAAGGGTGTCAAAGGCCGAGCGCATGGATGGCGTGAGCCGAGGGGCCTCACTGCGCTTCACCTCGAAGCCGTAGCGGCTGCTTCCGGCGGCGACGAGCAGGTCCACCGACGCGCCGCTGTGGGTGGACCAGTGGAAGCATTGATCGGGACCTGCCGCGAGCAACTGCATGGCTTGGCCAATGACGAAGCCCTCCCAGGAAGCGCCCACCTTGGGGTGCGAGACAACGTCCTCACGCGCCGACAGGTTGAGCAGCGCATGGAGAATGCCGGAGTCCGCCACATAGACCTTGGGCGAGCGCACCTGCCGCTTGGCGACGTTCTCGAACCAGGGCGGCAGTTGGCGAACGACGAACAACGAGGTGAGCAGGTCCAGGTAACGTCTGATGGTCGTATGGGACACTCCGAACGCCCGGCCGAATTCCGCCCCGTTCCAGACCTCGCCGTGCCAATGCGCCAGCATGGTCCAGAACCGGCGCAGCGTGGCGGGCGGGATGGCCCCGCCGAAGTCGGGAACGTCACGGGACAGGAAGGTGTCGATGAAGGCGTTTCGCCAACGGCGGCTGGCCGGCTCGGAGCCTGCCAAGTAGGAGCGGGGAAACCCGCCGCGCAGCCACAGGCGCTCCGTTTCAGCGACTTCGTTCAGCCCAAAGCCTTCGAGTTCGTGGAAGGCCACCCGTCCGGCCAGCGTTTCGGAAGTCTGCCGCAGCAGGCGCGGCGACGCGCTGCCTAGAACCAGAAAACGGGCTGGCGTTCGGGGGCGGTCGGCCAAAGTGCGCAGCAGCGGAAACACCTCCGGCAGCCGCTGAACTTCATCGAGAACAACGAGGCCCCTTAAGGGGGCGCAATTCCAGGCCGGGATCGGCCAGCCGAGCCAAGTCGGCGGGGTTCTCCAAGTCGAACCAGGTCGTAGGCCCTTTGCGCGCCGCTGTTAGCTGCCGGGCGAGCGTCGTCTTGCCGACTTGCCGGGCGCCGATCAAGGCAACCACGGGAAACTCCCTGAGCAGCAGCCTCACGCGGCGCAGGTGGCGTGTTCTTTTGACTTCCATGGCATTGAAATATGAACGTGATGTGTTCAGATTTCAAGGTTCGCCAGTGACTGGGTTCGCAGTGGCGGGCCGCATCAGCCAAGCCACCAGCAGCCGAATCTGGGTGTCGTCCAGCCGCTCGCCGAAGGCGGGCATCTCGCCGCTGCGGCCTTGGGCGATGGAGTGGCGGATGGCGGCCGGGGATTGACCGTAGAGGCTTAAGTCGTCGGTGAGGTCCGGTGCGCCGAGCAAGGGGTTGCCGCTGCCGTCCGCGCCGTGGCAGGCGGCGCAGTACTGCATGTACGGCAACTCGCCGGGGTGGCCTTGGGCGGCGCCGTTGCCGAGCGCCAAGGTGTAGTCGGTCAGTGCGTCGATGGCCGGCTCGCCGAGCGCGGCTTCCCAGCCGACCATGACGGCCAAGCGGCCATGGCGTATGGAGTGCTCGATTTGCGCCGCCTCGCCGCCCCATTGCCAGGCCGCGTCGGTGAGGCTTGGGAAGAGGTTGGCTTGTCCCCCGGCATCGTAGGCGTGGCATACCGCGCAGTTGCGATCGTAAATCCGCTGCGCCGATGCCATGAGCTTGGCGTCATCCTGCAAGGTGGCGAGTTGGGCCTCGGCCACCAACCGCCGCACAGGGCCGAACTCGGTTTGATAGCGATTCAGGCGCCGGTCGATCTCCCCGCCTTGGGACCAATTCAGGGCACCGCCGAACGCCCCGAGGCCTGGGTACAGCATGAGGTAAATCACGGAGATGACCAGGGAGGCGAAGATCAGCCAAAACCACCACAGCGGGGCCGGGTGCTCACCTTCCTGCAGGTTGCCGTCCCAGACTGGGCTTGGCTCCTCGGCATCCCTGCCGGTGGTGAAATAGACGCTGTAGATCAGCCAAAAGACGCCAATCAGGCTGGCGACGGTGATGACCGCCACCCAGCCGCTCCAGAACGCGCTCGGCAGCTCAGCCATCGCCGGGATCGTCCTTCATGCCGTCCAGTTCATCCTGCAAGGGAATTCGAGCGGCCTCATCGACCGCCTCGCTGGAACCGCCCCACAGCACCCAGACGGCGAGCGCCGCCATGAAGGCCATCACCAGCATGTCGCCCGCGAAAATGAACCAGGTCATGGCGTGATCTCCGCAGGGGGCGCGCGCAACGCTTGCAGGTAGGCCACCAAGGCATCGACCTCCTTGAGGCCGGCCAAGGCGGCGGGTGCCGCTTCGATGTCGGCATCGGTGTAGGGATGGCCGAGACGGCGCAGCGCCCGCATCTTCGACTGGATGCTGCCATCGGCGTCCGCCGCCCGCTCGGCGAGCCATGGGTAGCCGGGCATGATGGAGTCCGGCACAACGCTGCGCGGATCAAGCAGATGCATCCGCTGCCAGACATCGGTGTACTTGCCGCCGATGCGGTGCAGGTCCGGCCCGGTGCGCTTGGACCCCCACAAAAAGGGCCGGTCATAGGCGGACTCCCCCGCCTTGGAGTAGGGCCCGTAACGCTTGACCTCCGCCAGCAGGGGTCGCACCTGCTGCGAATGGCAGGTGCTGCAGCCCTCCCGGATGTAGAGGTCGCGCCCGGCCAACTGCACCGGGCCGTAGGGCTGGGTGCCAGGCCCAGGCGTGACCAAGTCGTCCTGCAGCACGCTCGGCAGCACCTGCACCAGGCCGCCGATGGCGGAGACGAACAGGATGCCGAAGATCAGCAAGCCGCTGTTGCGTTCCAGCTTCCGGTGCAGATCGACGGCGTTCATGGCCCCTCCACTCCTACCGCTGGCGGCGATGCGGCAACCGTGCGCCGCCCTTTGCCGGTCATGGCGAGATTGAAGGCCATCAGCAGGGCGCCGGCCAGGAAGATGATTCCCGCCACCAGCCGCAGGGCGTAGTAGGGCGCCATGCTCGCCATGATGTCCTTGAAGCTGAAGCTGAGTTCGCCGATTTCATCCAGGCTCAGCCACAGCAGCCCTTGGGAGACGCCGGCGCCCCACATCGCCAGGACGTACAGCATGGTGCCCGCTAGCGCCAGCCAGAAGTGGATGTTGGCGAGCCTGACGCTGTAGAGGCTCGCCCCGACCAGCCGGGGCACCAGGAAGTAGAACGCGCCGAAAGTGATCATGGCGTTCCAGCCGAGCGCCCCCGAATGCACGTGGCCGATGGTCCAATCGGTGAAGTGGCTGACGACGTTGACGCTCTTGATCGACATCATCGGTCCTTCAAAGGTGGCCAAGCCATAGAACGCCAAGGACAGCACGATGAACTTCAGCGCCGGGTCGGTGCGCAGCTTCTGCCAAGCGCCGGCCACCGTCATCACGCCGTTGACCATGGTGGCCCAGGAAGGCGCCAGCAGCACCAGGCTCATCACCATGCCCAAGGACTGCACCCACTCCGGCACGGCGTTGTAGTGCAGGTGGTGGGGTCCGGCCCAGATGTAGCTGTAGGTGAAGGCCCAGAAGGCGACGATGGACAGCCGGTAGCTCCAGATCGGCCGCCCGGCGTGCTTGGGCAGGAAGTAGTACAGCATGCCCAGGAAGCCGCCGGTCAGCAGAAAGCCGACGGCGTTGTGCCCGTACCACCATTGCACGATGGCGTCCTGCGCCCCGGCGAACAGCGAGTACGACTTTGACAGCGTCACCGGAATCGCCAGGCTGTTGACCAGGTGCAGCATGGCGATGACGATGATCAGCCCGCCGTAGAACCAGTTGGAGACGTAGATCGGCTTGATGCGCCGCCTGGCGATGGTGCCGAAGAACACGATCGCGAAGCACACCCAGACCACCGTGATGGCAATGTCGAAGGGCCACTCCAGTTCGGCGTACTCCTTGCCGCCGTTCCAGCCCGCCAACAGCGAGATGCCGCCCGCCAGCACCCCCACCTGCCAAGCCAGTGCGCAGAACCAGGCGAGGCGAGGCGCGAACAGCGGCACATGACAGGTGCGCTGGACGCTGTAGAAGGCGGTGCCCATCAGTGCGGAGACGCCAAAGCCGAAGATCACGGCGTTGGTGTGCAGGGTGCGCAGCCGCCCGTAGGAGAGCCATTCGCGGCCAAAGTCGATGGTCGGCCAGACCAGCTCGGCGGCGACGTAAACGCCGGCCAGCATGCCGACGATCGACCAGGCCATTGCGAAGGCCGTCAGCCAGGACGCCACCCGGTCGTGGTAGCGCTCTCCGCTGGTGCGGTCGGCCACCTCAGACCCCGATGGCGGGGCCGATGCCGCCGCTCCAGAGCACCACGGTGATGCCGAGCAGGCTCACTATGGCGACCAGCAAGTAGGCCGCCAAGGCCGACGCCATCAACATGCCCCGCTCCGGCGGGATGCCGAGCGCTTCCGGCAGGCCCCGGTAGAGCAGGTACAGGCTCCAAATCAGCGCTGGTATGAGAACCAGCATGTTGACGAACACATGGGGCGCAAGATGGGCGGCGCTGGCCAGGATCACCGGCGTGGCCACCAAGCCGGCGAGCGCCAGATGGGTGCCGAACGCCCGCTGGGCGCCGTAGGTGGCGGCCATCCAGGTGCTCACCGCGGCGCTGCTGACCAACCCGAAGACCAGCGCGAAGAAGTAGGCGAGGCTAATGAGCGTGAGGCTTCGGGCGGGCATCATCAACGGCTCCCCGCCGCCCAGCCGCCAGCCAAAGGTGGCACCGCCGACGTAGGCCAAAACGGGGGGAATGAGGCTTAGGGGAACGATGAGTTGGAAGAAGACCCGATGGCCATCCGGCGTGCTCTTGGACAGTGCCTTGAAGACGGCCATCGGCTGCGTAACCAGCCTTGTGAGCACGGCGAAACTCAACGCATCGGACATGGGGCAAGTATAGCGCTACAGGCTGAACTGCTGAGTGGTCCTCTCGATGAAGAACGCTATCTTCATGGCGGCGGATGATACGACCTAAAACCCTTTTGAAACAGTTAGCGTCAAATGTCGATCACCACCGCCATGTTGGCAATCCAAGCCCCCACGGCATAGCATCGCAAGCCGTTGAGCTGGAGCCTTCCCGATGCATACCTACGATGTCAGCCATTCCCAAGCCCTGTACGCCCGCGCCCAGGAGGTGATCCCCGGCGGCATCTTCGGCCACTATGGCTACTCGGTGCGCCCAGACGGCCCGAAGTTCTTCTCGAGGGCCGAGGGCGCCCACTTCTGGGACGTGGACGGCAACGAGTACATTGACTACATGTGCGCCTACGGGCCGATGATCCTGGGCTACCGGCACCCGGCCATCGAGGCGGCGGTGTCGGCCGAGCAGCGGCACGGCAACACCGTCAGCCTGGCCGCGCCCATCATGGTGGAGTTGGCCGAGACCTTGGTGGAGACGGTGGCTGCCGCCGACTGGGCGCTGTTCGGCAAGAACGGCGGCGATGCCACGGGGTTGGCCGTCATGGTGGCGCGAGCCGCCACCGGCCGCGCCAAGATCGTCAAGGTTGAGGGCGGCTACCATGGCGTGGCGCCTTGGATGCGCGAGGGCTTCCCGGGCGCCATTCCGGCGGACTTGGAACAGGTGCTCAAGGTGCCCTGGAACGACGCTGGAGCCTTCGAGCAGCTCATCAGCGCCTACCCCGGCGAGATCGCCTGCTTCATCTCGTCGCCCTACCACCATCCGGTGTTCGCCGACAACGAACTGCCGGCCCCGGGCTACTGGGCGCGCATGGAGGCCCTGTGCCGGGCCAACGGCATCGTGCTGATCGTCGATGACGTGCGCTCCGGGTTCCGCCTGCACCGGGCCGGCTCCAACGTGGCCTACGGCTTCACGCCGGACCTCGTCTGCTTCGGCAAGGCGATCGGCAATGGCCATCCCTTGGCTGCCCTGGTTGGCACGGACGCGCTCAAGGACGCCGCCAAGGACGTTTACTTCACCGGCACCCAGTTCTTCAACGCCGCGCCCATGGCAGCGGCCAAGGCCACCCTTGATGAGCTTGGCAAGATCGACGCCGTCGGCAAGATGACGGACCTCGGCACCGAGTTGAGCGACGGCTTGGTGAAGGTGGCAGGCCAGCGCGGGTATGAACTCATCGCCTCCGGCATACCAGCCATGCCCTACTACCGCTTGGCCAACGTCAGCCGGCACACCCATTTCGCTTGGATCGACGAGTGCGTGAAGCGCGGCGTTTACCTCCTGGGCTACCACAACCACTTTCTCTCCATCGCCCACACCGAGGCCGACCTGCAGCGCACCTGGGAGGTGGCCGATGCAGCCTTCGAGGCGCTCGGCGAGCCGGAGCAGGCCCAGGCTGCGGCAGGTTGACCATGTCCACGCCGTCGCTCACCCTGGTCATTGCCAACAAGAACTACTCCTCCTGGTCGCTGCGCCCCTGGCTGGCCATGACCGAGTTGGGCATCCCCTTCAGCGAACGCATGGTGAAGTTCGATTCCGAGGACTGGGCGCGCAACATTGACAGGCTTTCGCCCACCCGCTTGGTGCCGGTGCTTTGGGAAGGCGAGCCGGGTGCGGGCTTCGCCACCTTCGACACCATCGCCATTCTGGAGCGACTGCACGAGCTGTACCCGGAGGCAGGCATCTGGCCGGCGGATCCATACGCTCGAGCGCGGGCGCGCTCCTTAGTGGCCGACTTCCACGCCGGCTACTCGGCGCTGCGCAACGCCATGCCGATGAACATCCGCAGCCGCCATCCCGGCAAGGGCATAAATCCCGACGTGCAGCGGGACATCGACCGCCTGTGCGCGCAATGGACCCGCACAGGATCCGAATTCGGCGCTGGCGGCGCCTTCCTGTTCGGCGGCTTTTCAGCGGCGGATGCCTTCTTCACCCCCGTCGCGTCCCGCTTCGTCACCTACGGCGTCGCCATCGGGGGCGAGGCGAAGGCTTATCAGGAGGCGCTGCTCAGCACCAGCGCCATGCGGGCTTGGACCGAGGGGGCGCTCAAGGAAACCGAGTTCGTGCCAATGGACGAACCCTACGCTGAAGCGCCTTAACAGGCCCTAATTGGAAAGTCGCGCCTCTCACCCTGTGCGCCTCGTGGCCCGTAGCTCTGTTCCGCCAGGGCGATGCCGCCGTCCTCGGCGTAAATCACGGCGGTGCTGGCGCGGGTGCCGTAGGCGTCGCCGCGGATGAAGCAGGGGGTGGTCTGCGATTCCGCGATGTCCGCCTGAGCGACCGCGGCGCTGCTTTGCGGGAGTTGATCGTGGCGCAGCAGGGCGATCAGCCCGTCCAAGTCCGTTCCCGCCTGCACGGCTTGCCGCAGCCGGGCGACACCGTCCACCGCCTTTGGCCATCGGCTGCCGAGTTCGGCGTTGGTCAGGGCGTAGCATCCCGGCTCGAGCGTTTGGGTCGCGCCTCGGTTGGAAGCGCAGGCCAGCGTGCGGCCATCCCAAAGCAGCAGGTTGAAGCCTTGGTACAGTTCGCCTCGGATGGCCGCCGCGTAATCCGCGCTGGTTTGCGCGCCGCGCAGGAAGTCCGCCACCAGCGCCCCGCGGGAGCGTGGCGGCGGTGGCCGGCCGGGGTCGGTGAAGTTGGTGACCGCGGCGAAGCGGCCATTGGCCTGCACGCCGAGCCAAGTGCCGCCCGCCTGCAGATCGCGTCCCGCCAGCAAGCCGGGCGCATCGTCCCACCAGTGTGCAGCCGCGCTCGGACGGGCGTAGAATTCATCCCGGTTGGCGGCCACGATCAGCGGCTGCTCCGGCGTTAGGCGGTAGGCGAAGAGAATCAGGCACATGGGGCCAACGAGTTGATGCCGCGGAGTAAGCAAGTAAAACAGGAAGCCATTATTGCACTATCCCGAAATTGACCCGGTTATCGTGGCCTTGGGGCCGCTGGCGGTGCGCTGGTATGGCCTGGCCTACTTAGCCGCCTTTGCGGTCTGCTGGTACCTCGGCAGGTGGCGCGCGCAGCGTTCGGCCGCCTGGACCCGCGAGCAACTCTCCGACTTGGTGTTCTACGGCGCCTTGGGCGCGGTGCTCGGCGGTCGGCTGGGTTATGTCCTGTTCTATGGATTCGACGCCTTGGTGCGGGACCCAATGATCCTGGTGCGCATCTGGGACGGCGGCATGTCCTTTCACGGCGGCCTGCTCGGGGTGGTGGCCGCCATGGTGTTGTTCGCCCGCCTTCGAAAGCGGAGCTTCTGGCGGGTCACGGACTTCGTGGCCCCGCTGGTGCCCATCGGGCTCGGTCTCGGGCGCTTGGGCAATTTCGCCAACACCGAGTTGCCGGGGCGGATGACCGATGTGGCCTGGGCCTTCATCTACCCCTGCAAGGCGGACGCCATTCGGGCCATCAATCCGCTGTGCACCGGCGTCTGGGAGCCTTTCGCCCGGCATCCTTCGCCGCTCTACCAGGCGTTTGCCGAAGGCGTGGTGCTGTTTGCCTTGGTTTGGTGGGCCGCCGCCCGTCCGCGGCCCGCCGGCTTCGTTTCCGGCGTCTTTCTCACCGGCTACGGGGGCTTGCGCCTCTTGACGGAGCGCTTTCGGGAACCGGACGGGCACCTGGGCTACATGGCCATGGACTGGGTGACGATGGGCGATCTGCTGTCGCTGCCGATGGCGATCGTTGGTATCCTCGTCATGGTTTGGGCCGCATTGCGCCCGCAGGACCATTCGAAGATCGCCCGATGAAGCCCTATCTTGACCTGCTGCGCCTCGTGCGCACCCGTGGCGCCCATCGGGGCGACCGCACCGGCACCGGCACCCGCAGCATCTTCGGCCATCAACTGCGCTTCGACCTCGGCGCCGGCTTTCCCTTGGTCACCACCAAACGGGTGGCGTTCCGGCTCATCGTCCATGAACTGCTGTGGTTTCTGTCGGGCAGCACGAACATCAAGTACCTGACCGACCACAACGTTCGCATTTGGGATGAATGGGCGGACGAAAATGGTGAGTTGGGCCCCGTTTACGGCTCCCAGTGGCGCTCGTGGCCCGCGCCTGGCGGCGGCTCCATCGATCAGATCAGCCAGGTGGTGCAGCGCATCAAGGACGATCCCAACTCCCGCCGGCACATCGTCAGCGCCTGGAACGTGGCGGAAGTGGACAGCATGGCCCT
This sequence comes from Gammaproteobacteria bacterium, assembly GCA_009843635.1. GTDB lineage: Bacteria > Pseudomonadota > Gammaproteobacteria > Pseudomonadales > Azotimanducaceae > Azophilus. The sequence goes on along the minus strand of VYDB01000028.1, from coordinate 32,873 downwards.
GCCGCCCTGCCACGCCCTGTTTCAGTTCTACGTGGCCGAGGGACGACTTTCCTGCCAGCTTTACCAGCGCAGCGCCGACCTCTTTCTCGGGGTGCCCTTCAACATCGCCTCCTACGCGTTGCTCACCCTGATGGTGGCCCAGGTCTGCGGCTTGGCGCCGGGGGAGTTCGTGCACACCTTTGGCGATGCCCATCTCTACGACAACCATGTGGCCCAAGCCGACAAGCAACTCGCCCGCGAACCGCTGCCGCCGCCCAAGGTGCGGCTCAATCCGGACGTCACGGACCTGTTCGCCTTCACCATCGACGACATTGAACTGCTCGACTACGCCTGCCACGGCACCATCAAGGCACCGATTTCGGTGTAGGCGCCCTAGAGTCGATGAATCTGGCGCTCATTACCGCCATGAGCCGCGACCGCGTCATTGGCCGCGACAACGGCCTGCCTTGGCGGCTGCCCAAGGACATGCGCCACTTCATGCGCACCACCTTGGGCAAGCCGGTCATCATGGGCCGGCGGACCCTGGAGTCCATGCCGGGGCCGCTGCCGCGCCGGACCAACATCGTGTTGACCCGTCAACCAGGCTATGCGGCGGCGGGCATCGAAGTGGCGGCCGATTTCCCCGAAGCGCTCGACATCGCTGGGCGGCAATGCCGTCAGGACGGGGTGGACACGGCCTTCGTCATTGGCGGTGCGCCGGTTTACGCTGCTGGCCTGCCGCTCGCCAACCGTCTTTATGTCACTTGGGTGGAGGCTGCGGTCGAGGGCGACACCTGGTTTCCCGAAGTGGACTGGCGGCGGTGGCAGGAGACCGCCTCGACCCCGTACCCGGCCGATGCCGACCACGACCACGCCTTTCGCATCGTTATTTATGACCGCATCGGGCCCATAAAGTCGAAGAAGTCTTGAACGCCCCCATCGGCATTTGCGTGAACCCGATGTCGGGGCGCGACGTGCGCCGCTTAGCGGCACGGGCCACCAACATGACCCACGAGGCCAAGCGGGACTTGGTGGCGCGGGCCGCGGCCGGCGCGGATGCCGCCGGCGCCACGGACCTGTTCGTGCTCGAGGAGCCGTTCCGCATCGCTTCCCTGGCCTTGGCGCACATGCCGCTTCGCGCCCGGGTCCACCTGCTGCCGCACAAGGCGCACAATGACGCCCGGGACACGGCGGTGGCGGTGGCCCGGTTCCTGGAGGCGGGCTGCAGAACCCTGATCTCCCTCGGCGGCGATGGCTCCAATCGGGCCATCGTGCGCGCCCTGCATGAACTTAAGCGCCACGACGTGCATCTGATTCCCCTGTCCACCGGCACCAACAACGTCTTTCCGGTGTTGGCCGAGCCCACCATCGCGGGCATGGTCGCCGCCCTGCAGGCGCGCGGGTTGCTGGCGGATGATTTGGCCCAGCGGGCCAAGGTGCTGCACGTGCGGCTGGGTTCCCGGACCCGGGTCAAACGTGACCTAGGCCTGATCGACGCCGTGCTGCTGAGGAACGATCACGTCGGCAACCTGCTGCCCTTCGACGCCAACCGCCTCGCCCGGCTGTTCCTGTCCCGCGCTGAGCCGGACGCCATCGGCACCTCCCCGATTGGCGGCCTCATCGATCCCGTGGGCGCTCAGGACGATGTGGGGCTGTTGGTTGAAATGGGCCCCGGCAAGCGGTTCACCGCCCCCCTGTCGCCGGGATTCTTCAAGGAAGTGGCCGTGCGCAGCGCAACCCGCATTGCCTTCGGCGTGCCGGTTCCGTTTCAGGGCGCCGGCGTGCTGGCCTTGGACGGCGACCGGGACCATCGGCTCCGGGAGGGCGATCACGCCACCATCACCTTGCGGCGCGACGGGCCTTGGATCCTCGACATTGGGCGCGCCATGCGCTGGGCGGTGGCGGAAGGTATCATGCCGCCCGGTCCCATTCAGGCGCCCTCAGCATGATCGTCAAACCGCGCATCCGCGGCTTCATCTGCACCACCGCGCATCCGCTCGGATGCGCCGCCGGCGTGCAGCGGCAGATCGATGCCGTGCAAGCCGCCGGGCCCGTCGACGCCGGCGTGGACAACGCCTTGGTGCTGGGCTGCTCCGGAGGCTACGGCCTCGCCTCCCGGATCGTCGCAGGCGCCGGCTGCGGCGCCAACACCTTGGGCGTTTCCTTGGAAAAGCCGCCGAGCGAAAAGCGCACCGCTTCAGCGGGCTGGTACAACAACGCGGCCTTTGATGCCGCCCCCTTGGGCCCACGGGCTGCCACCATTGACGGCGACGCCTTCGCCGACGCCACCAAGGCAGAGGTCGTGAATGCCCTCAAGGCCGGCTTCGGGCCGATCGATCTATTGGTTTACAGCCTCGCTTCCCCGGTGCGCCTGCACCCGCGCACCGGCGTGCTGCACCGCTCGGCCATCAAGCCGCTGGGCGAGACGCTTAGCATGAAGTCGCTCAACGTCAACCAAGGGGAGGTCACGCAGGTCGACTTGGAGCCGGGCAGTGAGGAAGACACCGCCAACACCGTCGCCGTGATGGGTGGCGAGGACTGGGAGTTCTGGATCGACGCCCTGGATCAGGCCGGTTTGCTGGCGCCGGGCTTCCGCACGCTGGCATTCACCTATCTCGGCAGCGAACTGACCTGGCCGATCTACTGGGACGGCACCCTGGGCCAGGCCAAGGCCGATCTGGACCGCGCCGCCAACGCGATCACCGAGCGTCTCGCGCCCATCGGCGGGTCCGCCCGGGTGGCCTCGCTGAAAGGCGTCGTGACCCAAGCCAGCAGCGCCATTCCGGTGGTCTCTCTGTACATGTCCCTGCTGTTCAAGGTGATGAAGGAGCAGGGGGTGCATGAAGGCCCCATCGAGCACATCCATCGGCTGTTCGCCACCCAGTTGGCGAAGGGTGCCAGGCCACGCCTTGATGAGGCCGGCCGCATTCGCATGGACGATGTGGAGCTTTCCGCCGAGATCCAAGACGAGGTGAAACGGCGCTGGTCGGTGGTTACCACTGAAAACCTCAATGAATTCGGGGACTTGGAAGGTTATCAAGCCGATTTCCTAAAGATCTTCGGCTTCGGCTTCGAAGGCGTGGACTACGATGCGGACATTGATCCCACATTAGGAAGGGACATCGGCTGACAAGCGTGTAAGAGATCGCCCGTAGCGGAAGGGGCTTCCGCTGTGGCGCAATGTCGCCATGCTCCGCGCCACCAAACTCGCCGCCAACGCCAGGCCCTTCCGCTATCTGTGCTACCCGGTCATCGGCCTTGGCTTCCTGCTGCTCGACCAACCGCCGCCGTCAAGCGCCGCCGCGGTGCTCGGCTGGTGCCTGCTGTGGCCGCTGGCGGTTGATCTGGGCCAACGCCAGGCGTCCGCCAAGACCATCCTGAACGTCCACTTGGCGGAAGCCGCCTTCACCAGCGGCCTGTTCGCTTGGGCCAGCCTGCCGCCGAGCCTGCTCTTTGCGGTGGGCATCATCCTGGTGGCCAGCAACGCCCTGCAGGGCGGCATTCGCCAAGCCTTGCTGGCCGTCCTGTGCACCATGGCGGGGTTGGCGGCGGGCGACCTCGCCTCGCCCACCGCCAGCGTCTTTGCGGTGCCCGCAGCGGCGGCCTTCTCGAGTCTCCTGGTGCTGGCCTACTGCGCCCTGCTCGGTCATTGGGCGCATCGCCAAGCCTTGGGCATGGCGGGCCAGCGGGCGCAGATGCGGATTATGAACGCCCGCCTGCAGCAGTACCTGCCCCACACCTTGACGGACCGCCTCAACGAGGCTGGCCAGCCCCGGCTGGAGCGCCGCTGGCTGGTGGTGGCCTTCGCGGACCTGGCGGGCTTCACGCCCTTGGTGGAGCGCTTGGCGGTGGAGGAACTCACCCCGGTTCTGGACAGCTACTTGAAGACCGTCGCCGACGTGACCCTGCGTTGCGGCGGCACCCTGAGCAAGGTGCTTGGCGACGGCGTGATGTTGGTGTTCGGCGAAGCGGGCGCCGAAGAGCGGCCCAAGCTGGTCGCCGATGCACTGAAGTGCTGCCGTCTGCTGGACGTTGAACTGACCCAACTGGCCGACCGCTGGCGGGCGCAAGGCATGCCGGAATCGGTGCGCCTCAAGATCGGCGTCGCCAGCGGCTACTGCTCCCTAGGCGACTGGGGCGGCGGCGGACGCTTGGAGTACACCGTCATCGGCCACCCGGTTAATCTGGCTAGCCGCTTGGAGGGCCAAGCGAGTGCCGGCGAGGTGCTGGTCTGCGAACGAACCGGGCTGCTGGCGGAAGTTCCCCTCACCCCGGTGATGGAACGCCCGGTGAAGGGCTTGGGGCCAGTGCGCTTTCAAAGGGTGGAATCCCTTGCCGACTGCGACGCGAACTGAATCGAGCCTGCGTTATCATGGAGCCTTCAGCCGGATAGCCGCTAGACGTGGAAAAACCCTTTCTCAAGGCTTGCCGGGGCGAGCCCGCCGGATTCACGCCCATCTGGCTCAACCGGCAGGCGGGCCGCTACATGCCGGAGTACCACCAGGTCAAGGGCGAGCTACCGAGCCTTGAGTTCTTCAAGCATCCCGAGCGGGCGGCCCAGGCCACCTTGGATGCGCAGCGCATTCTCGGCGTGGATGCGGCCATCCTCTTTGCCGACCTTTTGCCGATCCTGGAGCCGATGGGGCTGCGATTGGACTACAAGCCCGGCCTCGGCCCGGTGTTCGACAACCCCGTGCGCACGGAGGCGGACATTGCCGCGCTGGCGGTGGCGCCCGCCTCGGAAGCCACGCCCTACATTGCCGCCACCATTCGCAACATACTGGCGGACCTGCCGCCGAACGTGGCGCTCATCGGCTTCGCCGGCGCCCCCTTCACGCTGGCATCCTACGCGGTGGAGGGCGCGGGCTCCCGCAACTACCGCTTCATCAAGACCATGATGCACGAGGCGCCGGCCCTCTGGTCGCGCCTGCTCAGCAAGCTGGTGGAGCAGTTGGCCAGCTACCTGGACTTGCAGATCAGCGCCGGCGTGGAGGCCGTGCAGTTGTTCGACACCTGGGTGGGCTGCCTGTCGGTGGGCGACTTCCGCCGCCATGTCCTGCCGCACACCGAACGCCTCATCAGGGGGATTCGCGCCCAGCATCCACAGGTGCCGATCATCTACTTCGGCACCGGCAACGGCCACTTGCTGCCCGACGTGGCGACCCTCGAACCGGATGTCATCGCCTTGGACTGGCGACAGCCCCTAGGCCCCGCTTGGCAGGACCTAGGCTGCCGGGCGGTGCAGGGCAATTTGGACCCCATGGTGCTGTGCGCCGACCGCGCCGCCATCGCCCGCGAGGCGCAAGGCGTGCTCGACTCGGCGGCCGGACGGCCGGGGCACATCTTCAACCTCGGCCACGGCATCGTGCCGGAAACGCCGGTGGACCATGTGAAGTACCTCGTGGACTACGTCCACGAACACGGCTAACGCGCTTGCGCGCCAGGCCACGGCTCCAGCGGGCTGTCCGGCAGCGCTTCCTCCACCACTTCGGTCTTGCGCACCCTGAACCCCCGCGCCAAGTAGTTCGGCAAGGCCGCCGGATGGTCCAGGGAGCAAGTGTGCAGCCAGATGCGCCCGTCGCCAAAGGCGCTGGCCTTGGCGATGGCGTCGGCGAGCAGGAGCTTGCCAAGGCCCCGCCCAACGTAGTGCGGCAGCAGCCCGAAGTAGGCGATTTCCACCGCGCCTTCGGCGTCTCGACGCAGCTCAAAGTAGCCGACGGGATTGCCGCCGTCGTAGCCGATCCAAGTGGTCACCCCAGGATCTTCGAGGTAGTCGAGCCACTGTCGGTAGCTCCAGGACAGGCGCATGTGCCAGCACCAGGGGTAGCCAACGCTCACATAGAGGAATCGATTGAGCTCCGGGCAGGGGGAGGCGGCCTCGCGCAGGTCGTAGGGCCGGTCCGCCGCCCCTTCGCTGTCGGCTTCCCCGCCGTCGTAATCGAGATAGGTGACGGTGACCTTCTGGAGCATCGTTTGCCCACCGATTAGGCGTGGGCTTCGAGGTCCACTTGGTCCAAGTAGAAGCTGTTGCCGTCCGGGTCGAGGAGCATCGCCATGAAGCCGCCCCAAGGCTGCTTTTGCGGCGGGCTGGAGAACTCCACGCCCTTCTCGGCCAAGGCTTGATGGGCGGCGATGAGATCGTCAACCGCGAAGCCGATGCCCGTGTGGCGGCCCACCAGGGCCTCGTCGTCGGTGGCGGCCACGGCCAAGCGCACCGGGCCGGTCTGGAAGGAGGCGTAGCCGAAGTCCGCGTCCTCAAAGAGCAGCTCGAAGCCCAGCGTCTCGCTGTAAAACCGCACCGCTTGGCCGAGGTCGCTGACGAAGAGATTGATGTACGAAAGTTTCATGTTGCGCATTGTACACGGTTGCGCTTTGCCGTAAGGTAGCGCCCCACTGGATCCCCGCCTCATGTTCAAGTGAAGGTGAAGCCTTGGCCTCCTGTTCTATTGTTCTTTGCGGTGTCCCGGTTCGCGGTCAGCTGAGTGCTGGCCATTTCAATCACCGCTAATTTGGAACAAAGAATGAAGATATATGTGGGCAACCTGCCTTGGGCCATCGACGACCCCCAACTTGAGGAACTCTTTGCGGAGTACGGCGAGGTCCATTCGGCCAACGTGGTCATGGACCGGGAAACCGGACGCTCCCGAGGCTTCGGCTTCGTGGAAATGGGCGACGACGACGCCCGAGCCGCCATCTCCGCACTCAACGAAACCGAGGTGAAGTCGCGCCGCCTGCGCGTCAGCCAAGCCAAGGAACGCTCCCGGGAACGCCGCTAAGCGGCATCCTCAGGCTCGGGTCGACTGCAGGCGCGGAGTTTCGCGCCAGCGAAACTCCAAACGCGGCCGTCAGGCCGCGCTAGCGCCCGTCCGTCACTGCGCCCTGGCTGGCGGAGCTCACCAGCTTGGCGTACTTGGCAAGCAGCCCCTTCTCCGCATAGGGCGGTGGGGGTTGCCAGCCAGCCTGTCGGCTCGCCAACTCGGCATCGCTCAGGTTGACGTTGATCTCCCGCCGCTCGGCGTCGATGGTGATTTCATCGCCATCCTCCAGCAGCGCGATGGGGCCGCCGTCAAAGGCTTCCGGGGTGATGTGGCCGATCACGAAGCCGTTCGAGCCGCCTGAGAAGCGGCCATCGGTGATGAGCGCCACGTCGCCGGACAGCCCGCGGCCGTTGATGGCGCTCGTTGGCGACAGCATCTCGCGCATGCCGGGCCCGCCTCGAGGGCCTTCGTAGCGCACCACGATCACGTCGCCCTTGCCCACCGCGCCTGTCATGATTGCGCCCATGGCCGCTTCCTCGCCGTGGAAGCAACGCGCCGTGCCGGTGAAGCGCAAGCCCTCGTGGCCGGTGATCTTGGCCACCGCGCCTTCCGGGGCTAGGTTGCCGTAGAGCACCACCAAGTGGCTGTCCGGCTTGAAGGGCGCGTCAAGGGGCCGGACGATCTCTTGGTCCGGCGGATAGGGTGCCACGTCGGCCAGGTTCTCCGCCAAGGTCCGGCCAGTGACCGTCAGGCAGCCGCCGTGCAGCAGGCCCGCATCGAGCAGCGTCTTCATCAACGGCTGGATGCCGCCGATGTCTATCAACTCGGACATGGCGTACTGGCCCGCCGGGCGCATGTCGGCCAGCACCGGCACGCCTTGGCCCACGCGGGAGAAGTCGTCGAGTTCGAGCGGCACGTCCGCCGCGTTGGCCATGGCCAGCAGGTGCAGCACCAAGTTGGTGGAGCCTCCCAGGGCGATGGCCACGGTGATGGCGTTCTCGAAGGACTCCCGGCTTAAGATGTCGCTTGGCTTGATGCCGCGCTCGATGAGCCGGTGGACGGCGGCGCCGGCGTTGTAGCTGTCGGTGCGCTTGGCCTGGGAGGTGGCCTCCTGGGCGGAGCTGCCCGGCAGCGACAACCCCAAGGCTTCGATGGCGGAAGCCATGGTGTTGGCCGTGTACATGCCGCTGCAGGAGCCGGGGCCGGGGATCGCGGTGCGCTCCACCTCCTTCAATTGCGCATCGGTGATCGCGCCCGCGGCGTGCTGGCCGACCGCCGTGAACACCGAAATGACGTCGCGCCGCTCCGCGCCCAGCGCAATGGTGCCACCGTAAACGAACACGCTGGGCCGGTCGATGCGGGCCATGGCCATGGCGCAGCCGGGCATGTTCTTGTCGCAGCCGCCGATGGCGACGAAGCCGTCGAAACCCTGTGCGCAGACCACCGCTTCGATGGAGTCGGCGATGACCTCCCGGGACACCAGTGAGTAGCGCATCCCCGGGGTGCCGTTGGCGATGCCGTCGGAGACGGTGATGGTGTTGAAGGGCACGCTCTTGGCGCCGGCCTCATCGGCCCCCTTCGCCGCCGCTTCGGCCAGCTCGTTGATGTGCATGTTGCAGGGCGTGACCATGCTCCAGGTCGAAGCGATGCCCACCTGGGGCTTGTCGAAGTCGGCCCCGGTGAAGCCGACGGCGCGCAGCATGGCCCGGCTCGGCGCTTGGGCGACGCCGTCCACGACGATTGAGGAGTACGGGCGTTGGTCGTTCATCGTTGCCACTTCCTTGCTTGTTGGATTGGACGCTTTCAGGCTCGGGCAAAGGGCGTTCGCCGCACTGCCGCTCAAGCCAGGGCCTTGACCAGCACCTTGGCACCGCGCGCATGATTGTAGAGCGTCTGCTTGGGTGTGGGCAGGTCATCCAAGGACCCGTCCTCGAAACCCTGCTCGACGAACCAATCCCGGGTTTGGGTGGTGAGCACGAACATCCGCTCGAAGCCTTGGGCCCGAGCGGCGTCCTCGGCCGCCGCCAGCAGCCGTGCGCCCGCGCCGCTGCCAGCCGCGGAGCGATGCGCCGGATGCACGGCCACGCAGGCCAGCTCCACGCTGTTCCCGGCGGGATAGAGCGCGCAGCAACCGATCACGAAGCCATCGACCTCGGCGACCAGGAAGCGCTCGACTTCCCGTTCGAGCCGGTCGCGGGAACGCTTCACCAGCACCCCGGCCTCCTCCAAGGGCCGGATCACCTCCACGATGTCGGCCACGTCCCGAGGCTCGGCCCGGCGCACGGTGTGGCGGTCGTCCTCGGTGATCTGGGTGCCGACGCCCTCGGCGGTGAAAAGCTCGGCGAGCAGCGCGCCGTCGTCCTCGTGGCTGACGAGCTGGCCGCTGGCGACCCCGCCGGCGACCGCCTGCGCCAACGTCGCCAGGTGCCGTCCGGTTGCCTCGTCGACCGAGCCCGATTCCAGCATGGCGCTGGCGCTTGCCGGCGATAGATTGCCCAACCTCTGGCCGTCGGCGTCGGCTAGGTAAGGCTGTCGGTCGAAAGCGATCAACTTGCGGGCCTTGAGGGCCACGGCGACTTCCCCAGCCAACTCATCCGCCGCCAGGTTGAACGGTTGGCCGGAGGGGGAGTAGCCGATGGGCGAGAGCAGCACGATGGCGCCGGCGTCGAGCATGGCGTTCAGCCGGTGGGCCTGCACACGTCGTGGCCGGCCGGTCAGTTGATAGTCCACGCCGTCCAACACGCCGATCGGCCGGGCAGTGATGAAATTGCCGCCAGCGATCTGAATCTCGGCGTTGTGCAGCGGGCTGGTCGGCACGCCGGTGGAGAACAGCGCCTCCAACTCGGTGCGCAACTGCCCGTACACCCCGGCGATGGCCTGCATGGCGTCCGGGTCGGTGATGCGGCGCGCCACCCCGTCGTGGGTTTCCATGCGGCAGGCCGAACGGCTGTCCGACAGGGCGGCGTTGATCTGCGGACGGGCGCCGTGAACGATTACCAACCGCACCCCCAACACGTGCAGCAGCGCCAAGTCATGCACGACGTTGACCAGATTTGGGTGGGCGAGCGCTTCGCCGGGCAGCAGCACGACAAAGGTCTGCTTGCGATGGGCGCTGATGTAGGGCGTCGAGGCGCGGAACCAGCGGGCGTAATCCTGGGTGTTCATGGCGCGTCGCGATCTAAAGACAGTAGTGCGCGATGGCCTGTTCCAAGGCGTTTTGCGCCGGCGCGACCTGCTCGTGAGCCAGAAACTCGTTGGGCTGGTGGGCTTGGTCGATGCTGCCGGGGCCGAACACCACGGTCTCCAGCCCCAGGCACTGGTAGAAATGCGCCTCCGTGCCGAAGCTGACGCTGCCCGGCGCGTTGCCGGACAGGCCGCTCAGCAGTTGCACGAGCGGTCCTTCCTGAGCGGTCTCGAAGGCGGGCACCGGCGGGTGCAGGGACGCTACGGTGGCTGGCGCGCCGGCAGCGGCGGCGACTGCCTCCACTCGGGCGCGCAGGCTCTCAAGCACCGCATCCGAGTCCATGCCGGGCAACAGGCGCAGGTCAATCTGCAGTTCGGCTTGGCCGCAGATGCGGTTGGGATTGTCGCCGGCCCGCAAGCAGCCCAGGTTCAGGGTGGGCACTTCGATTTCAAACAACGGACTGCGGTGCTGGCGGCCGAGTTCCTCGCGAAAGCGGATCAACTCCGTCATCACCGAATGCATGGCGTCCAGTGCGTTGCGGCCCAGGGCCGGATTGGACGAGTGCCCGGCGGCACCCTCGAGCTGAATCGAGATCAGCATGAAGCCCTTGTGGGCGTGTATGGGCTTAAGCCCAGTGGGTTCGCCGATGATGGCGGCCTCGGCCCGGGGCTTGCCGGACTCCATGAGAAATCGGCCTCCGGCCATGGAGGATTCCTCGTCGCAGGTGGCCACCAAGACCAGCGGCGCGCGCAGCTTGCGGTTGGCGAAGGCGGCGGCAGCACTGAGCGCCACCGGAAAGAAGCCCTTCATGTCGCAAGCGCCCAAGCCGTAGAAGCGGTCATCGCGCTCGGTCATCGCAAAAGGATCCTGGCTCCAGGCGGCCTCGTCGAAGGGCACGGTGTCGGTGTGCCCAGCCAGCACCAAGCCCCCTTCGCCAGCACCTAGGGTCGCGATCAGGTTGGCCTTGCCGGCGACGTCGGGCAACGGCATCAGTTCGATGGACGCGCCCAAGTCCTCAAGCCAACCCGCCAAGTGCTCGACGACCCTCAGATTGCTCTGATCGACATCGGCGCAGGTGCAGCTCACCGATGGCTCGGCGATCAGCGTCCCCAGCATTTCCTGGAACGTTGGCAGCGGCACGATGTCCCTCCCGCACTAAGGACGCGGAATTTTCCTCTTTTTTCGGTGGCTTTGCTAACCTTTTACGGAATTGCTGGAGACAACCTGATGATGTGCCGATTAGCCGTTCTTGGCGGCCTGGGCTTCATCTTGATGGCGTGGCTGGCCCAGCCGGGGCTTGCCGAAGTGACGGAGGCAGATGAACATGGCTTCATCTCCGTTCACAAACTGCACATCAAGGCCCCGCCCGCACGGGTGTTCGAGGCACTCGTCGAGGAAATCGGCCTGTGGTGGGATCCGGCCCACACCTATTCCGGCGACGCGGCGAACCTATCGTTCGACTGCCAAACGAGACGCTGCCTCAAACCGACGAGTGGACAGTCTCCGGGCGCGGAAGTTGACTCATGGGACAACCTTGTCCCGCGATCAAGAAAACTGGTGGCGCTTTGCGAGGATTCCGGCGACGGCCTCTTCGTGCGGCACATGACTGTGGATTTCGTCCAGCCGCCCCAAGCCCTTCGCTTGAGCGGTGGATTGGGACCGTTGCAACCGTTGGGCGTAGCGGGGAGCATGACTTTCGACTTGGAGGAGACCGAAGCGGGCACCAAGCTGAGCTATCGCTACAGGGTCAATGGCCGCGATGTCGCCTCTTGGGCGGAACCCGTGGACCGGGTCCAACTCGGCCAGCTTGAACGTTTGCGCCGATACGTTGAGGCGGGCTCCGCGAAGCCCTACAGCCCGGATTGATGTCAGTTGGACTTCACAGTTGGGCAGCTTGGCCTTTGACTCAAGACGTCCAGACGTCTAGCATTTGGAAATGGCACCCGCAGGGAAGCCGGACCACTACTAGGACAACGGCGTGAAGTCAAAAAAGCAGCCTCCCGGAAGGGTTCGCGACGCCATCATCAAGGTGCTGAAGGATTCCGAGGCTCCGTTGACCGTGGCGCGGATCGAAGCCGGCGTTCGAAAGGAAATCGGCGAAACCCCCACATCTTCCATTCGATCCTATCTGAGGCTCAACACGCCGGGACTTTTTGTGCGGGAAGCTCGGGGCGTTTACCGAACCGGGGTTCACCAGTCGAGCCCAAGGCAGCCGCGCCTTGAGCAGATTGAGGCTTGGGAAGCTCCTTTTGCCTATGGAAAGTCCAATCTGCACCACCATGAGTGCTTTTCTTGGATTGAGCGGCGGCCACCGCACTCGGTTCATGCCATCGTGACCGATCCACCGTACGGCCTGCACGAATACACCGAAGAGCAGCAGAGCAAGCTGCGTGCGGGGCGGGGAGGCGTCTGGCGACTTCCGCCCGCCTTTGATGGCCACCGGCGCTCGCCGGTCCCCCGTTTTACGACTTTGGACGAGAGTCAGCTACAAGAACTCCATGCGTTCTTTTTGGTTTGGGGAAAAGCCGTTCTGCCTGCATTGGTGCCCGGCGCCAATGTCGTGGTCGCGTCCAATCCACTGGTGTCGCACATTGTGGCCGCTGCGCTTACCCGTGCGGGGCTTGAACGCAGGGGAGAGATCGTGCGGTTGACCATGACCATGCGCGGAGGAGACCGGCCCAAGGGAGCGCATGATGAGTTCGCCGGCGTCAGCGTAATGCCGCGCTCGATGTGGGAACCTTGGCTGGTTTTGAGAAAGCCCCTAGAGGGCAGGGTTCAAGATAACCTGCGCAAATGGCGAACCGGAGGCTTCCGCCGTCCGGGCGAGGAAAAGCCCTTTGGAGACGTGATCGCCTCCGCGCCCACGAGGCGCGCCGAAAGGGAACTGGCGCCGCACCCCAGCCTAAAGCCCCAGGCTTTCCTCCGGCAGCTTGTGCGCGGTGCGCTGCCGCTGGGTGAAGGCGTGGTTCTGGATACCTTCGCGGGTGCCGGTTCGACATTGGCGGCTTGCAACGCCGTAGGCTACGAGAGCATCGGCATCGAGAAAGACAGGGAGTACTTCCTCACCGCTGTAGGCGCGATCCCCAAGTTGACCGAGTACATTCCGAAAGGCACCGCTAGGCCTTGTAAATCCAGCCCTCCCGGAGCTTCTTGATCCCGTCAGCATGCAGCGTAGCAGTTCTGGTGCCGAGTTCGCCTCGTCGATTCCGCCGGAAGTCGTCAATTGTGACTCGACCTAGGTAAACCTCCGTAAAGGTCATTGGTTTCCGGCTCGAGGCGGGCTCTGACTCCGTATCCACTGTGTAAACGAACACACACATCCACTGCGCTCTTGCGCCATGTGTGTCAACGGCACCTCCCTTCTTGCGAGTAGTCTTGATTTCAACCCCTTCGGTCCCTGATTTGACCGAGTTGTTCGGATAGACACCTTGAACCAAGAGGTCAGGGTGACCGTTGAAGTATTTGTTCTCAACAAGCACCCGGGCGTGAGTCGCAAGGCTCGAGGTGAGCATGTCCGACAGAACGCCCGACATGATCGCCGGCCTCAGCATGTCGTCCAATCTCTGAAGGCCCTTCGAAGTCAGGTGCGTATTTACGTCATGAAAGAAGTCATAAACGTCTTGCATCGCCAGTCGGAAGTCATCTTGCCTCAACTCAAATGGCCAATCGAAGCCAGGGTTGAAGCAGTTCGGGTCGGCCTTGTTTCTCACTGTTGGCATCGATTTACCATGGCTGGTGGTTTAAGACGGTGGATTTCGGATCAGGCCCTCGGTTGGCGGAAGGGCTCCTGCCCATTCTATCCCCTTCAGCCACCTGTCTTGAAATCATGGGTTTCTCTTGACTGTAAAACCCACCCTGTTTGCCAAGTGATTTTGCTAATGTTTGGTGCAATGATCGGTCTGAATGAAGAGTCTAGTGTCTGATCAGCGGTCCATCTCCCAGCATGCGCTGCCGCAGGAGATCGCTGAGCGGGCGGACCGCTTTGCTGGCCAGAATGGGCTGGCGCTGCCACCCGACGCCCGTTGGGTCATTGGCCTGAGCGACTTCGCCGCCCAGGTCGCGCGCGCTGAGCGGGCGTGGTTTGCCGAAGGGCTCGCTCAGGAAGCCTTCAACCGTCCGCCCGATGCGGCAGCCCTGACGGCAGAGCTCAGCGGCGTCGCCGCCGCGGCCGACATGGCGGCGCTCAAGCGCGCCCTGCGCCACCTGCGCAATCGTTGGCAGTTCGGAATTGTCTGGCGCCATCTGCTGCGGCTCGCGTCGTTCGAGGAGACCGTGGGCGGTCTTTCCGATTTGGCCGATGCCTTGATAGGAACGGCCCTCGGCGTGGTGGAGCGCTGGGAGGCCGAGCGCCATGGCCAGCCCTTGGACGCGTCGTCGAATCAACCCCAGCGGCTGGCGGTGCTCGCCTTGGGCAAGCTCGGCGGCCGGGAGCTCAACCTGTCTTCGGACGTTGACTTGGTCTTCACCTTTGCCGAGGACGGGCGCACCGCCTCCGGCCTGTCGAACCGCAACTTCTTCACGCGCGTCGGCCAGCGCCTGATCGAGGCGCTGCACAGCGTCACCGAGGACGGCTTCACGTTCCGCGTGGACATGCGCCTGCGTCCCTACGGCGGCAGCGGGGCACTGGTCATGGATAGCGGATCCATGACCAACTACTTTGAGACCCAAGGCCGCGACTGGGAACGTTACGCCTTCATCAAGGCACGGCCCTGCGCGGGCGACCTGGCCGTTGGCGCCGCTTTCCTGGACGCCATCCAGCCCTTTGTCTATCGCCGCTACCTGGACTTCGGGGCGATCGACGAGATGCGGGCGATGAAGGCTCGGCGAATGGATGATCGCCGTCGGGCGGACGATCTCAAGTTGGGCGCGGGGGGCATTCGCGATGCGGAATTCTGCGTGCAGGTGCAACAGCTCGTGCGCGGCGGCCAGCAACCCGAGTTGCGGCAACCCGGCTTTCTGGCGGCCTTGGCCGCGCTTGAGGAAGCTCACGTTTTCGACCCGGAAGCGGCCCGCGAGCTCGGTGCCGCCTATCGCTTTCTGCGCGACTCCGAACACAGCATCCAAGCCGAGGCCGATCGGCAGAGCCAGCGCCTGCCAGCAACGGATCTCAGCCGGCTTCGATTGGCGCGGAGCCTTGGCTACGACGACTATGACGCCTACTTGACAGCCTTGGCGGCCCATCGCAGCCGGGTTGAAGCGGTCTTTGAGCGCCTGTTGGTGACCGATGCGCCCGATCCCGACCGGGATCTTTGGGCGTCGCGCAGCGTGCCGCTGGCCTTGGCTCGGGCCGGTTTTGGCGATGGGGCCGAGGCCGTGGCCTTGCTCGACGAACTCGCGAAGGCCCGGGACCGGGCTTCCGTTGGCGAGGCGGGCAGGCATCGATTGAATGAACTGATGCCGCGGCTGCTGCAGGCGCTTTCCCTAGCCAAGGATCCCTTGCAGGGCCTGACGCGCCTCGTGCCCCTGCTGCGGGCCGTGCTGCGCCGTTCAACCTACCTGGCATTGCTGCGCGACCATCCCGAGGTGGCGGAGCGGCTGGTTCGCGTCGCCTGCCGCAGCCGTTGGCTGGCGGAGCAGATTCGGCAGCGGCCGAGGCTCCTTAGCCTGCTCATCGACCGCCCCTCGGTGAAGCTGGCCCCGGATCGGCAGGCGCTGTTCGAAGCCCTTGGCCAGCAGCTCGCCGAGGTGCGTGACGAGGAGGCCCTGCTCGAAGAGCTGCGCGCCTTCAAGGAGCGGCACGTCTTCCAGGTGGCGGCGGCGGAGGCGCTGGGCGGCTTGGCGCTGATGCACGTCAGCGACTACCTGACCCGCTTGGCCGAGGCGGTGCTCGAGCACAGCCTCAAACTGGCTTGGGACCAGTGCGAGCTCCGCCATGGCGCACCTGAAGGCTTGGAGGGCAGGCCGTTCGTCATCGTCGGCTACGGCAAGCTCGGCGGCATCGAGCTTGGGCCGGGCTCCGACTTGGACATCGTCTTCGTGCACGACCTGCCCTTGGCGCACGTCCAGTTTGCGCACCGGCTGGTGCGCAAGTTGCTCCACTACCTGACCGCGCCCACCTACTTGGGGCCGCTGTACGAGGTGGACATGCGCCTGCGCCCGTCCGGCAACGCCGGCACCTTGATGACCAGCCTGAAGGCCTTCGTGGAGTACCAGCGCAGCAACGCTTGGGTGTGGGAGCATCAGGCCCTGGTGCGGGCGCGGGCGGTGGCGGGCGACGCCGAGCTTCAACGCCGTTTTGAACAGACCCGCATCGACTTTCTGTGCCAGCCGCGCGCAGCCGAGGCCTTGCGCGCGGAAGTCAACCAAATGCGTCAGCGCATCGCCGCCCATCAGCGTGGCGAGGACTTAAAGCGGGGCCGCGGCAGTATCGTTGACATCGAATTTATGGTGCAATACATCGTTTTGGCCCATGCCCATGAGGAGCCAGCCCTAGCCCGTCACTCCGACAACGTCCGCATCCTGGAGGCGGCGAAGGAAACCGGCGTTCTGGACAGCGAAGACGCCGACCGCCTGACCCGCGCCTACCTCGCGCTGCGGGAGCGCCATCATCGTGAAGTGCTGGATCTAAAGGGCGAAGGCGGGGACGCGGAATTGGCCGTCCACCGCGGCGTCATCCTGGACCTCTGGCAACGGCTGTTGGAGCAGCCGCCAGCCTAGGATCACGGCAGCGGGCGGCCAAGCAGGATCGCAGCGAAGGAGAACATGAGCACACCGAATTTTGCCGATCGAGACGGCTTCATCTGGTTCAACGGCGAGTTGGTCCCCTGGCGCGACGCCAAGGTCCACGTGCTGACCCACACCCTGCACTACGGGCTCGGCGTGTTCGAGGGCGTGCGCGCCTACCAGACGCCCAAGGGGCCCTGCATCTTCCGGCTGGCCGAGCACACCCAGCGCCTGTTCAACTCCGCGCACATCCTCGGGCTCGAGATTCCCTACTCCGCCGACGAGGTCAACGCCGCCCAAGTCGAGACCCTGCGCGCCAACGCGCTCGGCGAAGGCTACCTGCGGCCCATGGCGTTCCTCGGCTCGGAAGCCATGGGATTGCGGGCCAAGGGGCTGACCGTCAACGTGACCATCGCCGCTTGGCCGTGGCCGAACTACATGGACGAAGACGCCCGGGAGCGGGGCATTTCGGTGCGCACCTCGTCCTACACGCGCCACCACGTCAACATCACCATGTGCAAGGCCAAGGCCAACGGCAACTACATCAATTCGATACTGGCGCTTCACGAGGCGCTCGATTCGGGCTGTGACGAAGCGCTGCTGCTGGACAACGAAGGCTACGTGGCGGAAGGTTCGGGCGAGAACATCTTCATCGTTCGCGATGGCCTGCTGCACACCCCGGAGCTGACCAGTTGCCTGGACGGCATCACTCGCGACACGGTGTTTCACTTGGCCCGTGAAGCCGATATGGAGATCGTCGAACGGCGCATCACCCGCGATGAGGTCTACATCTGCGATGAAGCCTTCTTCACCGGCACGGCGGCGGAAGTGCTGCCCATTCGCGAGCTCGACGGACGCCGCATCGGCGACGGCCAGCGGGGGCCGGTCACCGAACGACTGCAGAGCGCCTATTTCGACCAGGTGCGCGGCCAACGCAACGCCTTTCCTGAGTGGCACACGCCGGTTTAGATTCATGAAAGCCTTGATCATAGCGCCAGCTTGGGTTGGCGATATGGTGATGGCCCATACGTTGGTTCAGGCGCTTAAGCAGCAGCACGCCGATGCCGAAATTCACCTGGCGGCGCCGCCGGCGACAGCGCCGTTGGGGCTGCGCATGCCGGGCGTTCACCAAGTGCACGAATTGGCCGTCCCCCACGGCGCACTCGGCTGGCGGGAGCGGCAACGCTTAGGTCGGGCGCTTCGCGGGGTGGGCTTCGATGCGGCCTACGTGCTGCCCAACAGCTTCAAGTCGGCGCTGCTGCCCTGTTGGGCCGGGATTTCCCGCCGAATAGGCTGGTTGGGCGAAGCCCGGTTCGGGCTGCTTAACGATTGGCGGCGCCTGGACCGGGACCGGCACCCGAAAATGATCGAGCGTTTCATGGCGCTGGCCTACCCGCCGGGGCAATCCTTGCCGCAGCCCTATCCAGCTCCCGTCCTGAGGGTCGATGCGGCCAATCGCGCCGCCTTGGTCGAGCGCTTCGGCTTGGCCACCGCCGAGCGGGTGACCATCCTCTGCCCCGGCGCCGAATATGGCGCTGCCAAGCGCTGGCCGGCGGAGCACTTCGCCGCCCTCGCCCGGGAGCGACTGAAGACCGGCCATGGCGTCTGGGTGATCGGTTCGCCCGGCGATCAGGCATTGGGCGTCGCCATCGCTGAAGCTGCCCCCGGCACCGTCAACCTGGTCGGCCGCACCCGCCTGACCGATGCGGTGGACCTCCTCTCACTGGCCGATGCCGTGGTGACCAACGACTCCGGGCTCATGCACGTGGCCTGTGCCCTGTCGGTGCGGGTGGTCGCCCTCTACGGCTCCACGTCGCCCGACTTCACGCCGCCCCTCGATGCCAACGCGCAAGTGCTGTCCCTCGGCTTGGACTGCCAACCCTGCTTTCAGCGCGACTGCCCGCTTGGACACCTGAACTGCCTGCGGGAACTGACACCCGCCGCCGTCGCCCGCGCGATGCTGTGAAAGCCCTGCTGGTCAAGACTTCCTCCCTGGGCGACGTGGTGCATGCCTTGCCAGCGGTGACGGCGGCCCATCGGCACGGGGTGCGCTTCGATTGGGTGGTGGAGGAAGCCTACCAGGCCATCGCCGAACGGCATCCGGCGGTGGACCGGGCGATTCCCATTGCCTGGCGGCGTTGGCGGCGCAAGCTCGTGCGCTCGCGAGGCGCAATGGGGGCATTCCTGGCCAAGCTCGGAACCCAAGAATACGATCTGGTGCTTGATGCGCAGGGCTTGGTGAAAAGCGCCATGGTCGCCGCCCTTGCCCGCGGCGCGGAGAAGGTGGGGTTCGCTCGCGGCGACGTGCGTGAGGCGGCCGCCGCCTGGTTCTACCAGCGCGGCGTTGCCGTGCCTCGGCAACAGCACGCCATTGACCGGCAGCGGCAACTCTTCGCGGGCGCTTTCGGCTACGCTCAGGATGCGGCCGAGCCGCTCGACTTCGGCTTGTCCCGACGTGAATCCACAGGTTCGGCGTGCCGTTCGGCGTGCCTGTTCCTGCATGGCGGCTCCTGGCCTTCCAAGCGGTGGCCCGAAGCCATGTGGATCGAGTTGGCGCGGCAAGCGGCAGCGGCCGGATTCGAGGTGTTGCTGCCTTGGGGGGATCAAGCGGAGCGCTGCCGGGCCGAACGCATTGCCGCCCAGGGTGGCGGGCGAACTTTGCCTGCCATGGACATTGGCGAATGGATCGACCTCCTGCAAGGCGTGCGCTTGACGGTGGGCGTGGACTCGGGATTGGCGCATCTGGCCGCCGCTTGCGCCGTGCCCACCTTGGCCCTGTACGGCAGCACGGCGCCTGATCTGACCGGCTGTCGCGGCGAGGGGGCTGCCACCCTTGCCTCAACCTTCCCTTGCGCACCTTGTTTGTCGAGAACCTGCCGCTATCGCGGGCCGGGGCGCCTGTGGCGTGATGAGCCCGTCAATCCCCCGTGCTACGCCGAACTGACGCCGGAGCGGGTGTGGGCACGGGCCTTGGCGCTGCTCGGAGCTGATGCATGAACATCGCCTTCTGCATCTTCAAGTATTTTCCGTTCGGCGGCATTCAAAGGGACATGATGAAGATGGTCGCCGAGTGCCGCCGCCGTGGGCATGGGGTGCGCATCTACGCGATCCACTGGCGCGACGACGGCCCGCTGCCCGATGGCGTGGTCGTTAAGCTGGCGCCCGTCAAGGCCCTGACCAATCACCGGCTCTACGATCGCTTCGCCGATTGGGTGCGCGATGACCTGAAGGCCGAGCCGGTGGACTTGGTGGTGGGCATGAACAAGATGCCCGGCCTCGATGCCTACTACGCCGGGGATTCCTGCTACCAGCACAAGGCCCGCACCCAACGCAGCGCCTGGTACCGGCTGCTGCCGCGATACAGTGCCCTGCTGCGCTCGGAACAAGCGGTCTACGATGCGGGTTCCGGTACCGAAGTCCTGACCATCTCCGATGCCGAAACGCCGACCTTCCGGCGCTACTATCGGACGCCGCAGGAGCGTTTCCACGCCTTGCCGCCGGGCATTGAACGCAATCGCACCGCGCCTGCGGACAGGAGCGCCATTCGCGGGCGCATGCGGGCCAGCCTCGGCGTGGGCGAAGCCGAATGCCTGCTGCTTTTCATCGGTTCCGGATTCATCAAGAAGGGCCTCGACCGTCTGCTCAAGGGCTTCAAGGCGCTGCCCGGCGAGATCTTCGCCAAAACTTGGCTCTATGTGCTCGGCGACGACAACGCCGACCCGTTCCAGCGCTTGGCAGCCCGGCTCGGCATTGACGAGCGGGTGCGCTTCATGGGCGGACGCCCCGACGTGCCCGACTTCCTCTTTGCCGCCGACGCCTTCGTGCTGCCGGCCTACGATGAAAACGCGGGCATGGCGATCCTTGAAGCCATGATCGCGGGCACGCCGGCCCTGGTCACCCAAAACTGCGGCTACGCCCGCTATCTGCGGCAGGCCGGGGCCGGGCTGATCACGCCCCTGCCCTACGACCAAGACACCTTCAACGCCCAGCTTGCCGAGTTGATCACCTCGGACCAAAGAGCCGATTGGGCCCGCAACGGCAGGGCACTGGCCGACGACGAACGCATCTACCAACTTGCGCAACGCGCCGTGGACCTGTTTGAGGAATTCGCGGGCAGCCCGCAGACCATTGCCAAGATCGAGGGTAAAGATGCGTGAGGATAGGGCCTACCTGGCTCCCGAGCTTGCCGAGCGGCTGGGCGGCGAAGACCTGCTTGGTTGGGCCGCAGCGGCCGAGGGCGAGGTGTTCCGCGAAGTGAAGGGCCGCTCGACGTTGCGCGTGCTAATCGGCGGACAACCCTACTTCCTCAAGCGGCACCTTGGGGTCGGCTGGCTGGAAATCCTCAAGAACTGGATGGTCGGCAAGCGGCCCGTGTTGGGCGCGGAAAACGAGTATCGCGCCTGCCGCCATCTCGCCGCCCGGAATCTGCCCGCGCCCCGCGTCGCCGCATTCGCCACCGAGGGCGGCAACCCGGCCCGGCGCCGCTCCTTCGTGCTCTGCGAGGAACTGAGCGGTCATGACAGCCTGGAGGCGGTGGCTGCGCAATGGGCTCACCAACCGCCTTCGCCGCTGGCCCGGCGGCGATTGATCTTGGCCATGGCCCGCTTCGTGCGTCGCCTGCACGAGGCGGGCGTTGCCCATCGGGACCTCTACATCTGCCACCTGATGCTCGACCGCCAACAGTGGGCGCAAGGCGAAGCGCGGTTGGCGGTGCTCGACCTGCATCGGGCGCGGCTGCAGCCCAAGCTTTCCGCCTACTGGCGAAAGCGGGACTTGGCGGCCCTGCTGTTCTCAACGTTGGACCTCGACCTGCCGGCCATCTCGCGGCTGCGGTTTCTGCGCACTTACTCAGGAAGGCCGTTGCGGGAGGCATTCGCCGAGCAACCGCGCTTCTGGCGGGCGGTGGCGCGACGGGCGCAAGCGCTGCACGACAAGGCCGGTCGGCGCGGCCTGACCACGGGGCGGCGGGCTTGAACCTGGAGCCCGTGGATCTCATGCGCCTCGGCAGGGATGTCGAGGTGCCGTTCAGCATCGCCCTGGATGGCGAGCCCTGCCGGGTCCAGCGCATCTTCCGCCTGCTGCCGGGACGCCGGTTGACGGCGCTTGGGCACTGGCGAGGCCGTGACCTGGTGGTGAAGCTGTTCATGGGCGCCGGCGCTGCGCGCTACTGCGCACGGGAGCGCCGGGGCGTGGAGCGGCTGGCGGCGAGCGGCACGCCGACGCCGGAGCTGCTTGGCGATGCCCTCGCAGCACCGGACGGGCGGGCGCTGCTGTTCGACTACCTGCCCGATGCCCGGCCCTTGGCGGCGGGGGAGGCCGAAGGGGCGATGAACGCGGTGCGCCTGCTCGCCGGCCTGCACGGGCACGGCTTTACTCATGGGGATCCGCACCTCGCCAACTTCCTTCGCAGCGGCGGCAAGCTGTGGGTGGTCGATGGGGACGGCGTCGGCCGCCTTTGGCGGCAGGGTGAGCTGGCCGAACTCCGGGCCTTGGCGGAATTCCTGGCACAGCATCCCCCAACGCTGGATGCGTGGCTGGAGAAGCTGCTGGCCGGCTACGCGGACAGCCGAAACTGGGCGGCGGACGCCGACCGGATGCGCAGGGCGAAGCGGCTGGTGGCGACCGCGCGCCGGCGGCGGGTGCGGCGCTATCTGGCCAAGACCGAACGCCCCTGCACCGAGTTCCACACCGCCTCCAACTGGCGGTGGCGGTGCTTGGTCAAGCGGGCTTGGCGCAGCGACGCGGTGCTTTTGGCGGAAGCCTTCGCACGGGATCCGGAGGGCGGCCTCAAGAACGCGGAGGTCATCAAGGACGGCAACTCGGCCACCGTCTTTCGGCTCAAGCTTGGCGGCTTACCGGTGGTGGTCAAGCGCTACAACATCAAGAGCTTAAGCCACCGGATTCGCCGTTGGTTCAAGCGCCGAGCGCTGACCGCTTGGCGCAACGGGCATCGCCTGGCGCTGTTGGCGATCCCCACCGCCGAGCCGCTGGCCCTCGTCGAGCGCCGCTGGGGTCCGTTGACTGGCCGGTGCTACTTGGTCATGGCAGACAAGGGCGATCTCGACTTGGCTGCTGAAGCCGGCACCCAAGGCTGGCTGCCGGGCCGCTTGGACCAGGTCACGGCGCTCCTGGCGCAGCTCAAGGCTGCTGAACTCGGCCACGGCGACACCAAGGCCAGCAATTTCCTGGTCCATGACGGCCGAGTCCACCTCATCGACTTGGACGCCCTAAGCCCCCGCCGCGACCCGGCCGCCGACGCTGCCCGCTTCCTCGACAACTTCGACGGCACCCTGCGCGCCCAAGCCGAGGCCCAGTTCGCCGCTGCCGGGCTAATCTAGCGCTCCGCCACCCCGAGGAGCCTGCGCCGCCACCCGTTTGGCGAAGTAGGTCAGGATGCCGTCGGCGCCCGCCCGCTTCAGGCAGCGCAGCGATTCGAGGATCACGGCTTCATTGAGCCAACCCGATTCGACCGCCGCCATGTGCATGGCGTACTCGCCGCTCACTTGGTAGGCGAAGGTGGGCGCGCCGAAGCGCTCCTTGACCCGGCGGATGATGTCCAGATAGGGCATCCCCGGCTTGACCATCACCATGTCGGCGCCTTCATCGAGGTCCAGGGCGATCTCGTGCAGCGCCTCGTCGCTGTTGGCGGGGTCCATCTGGTAGGAGAGCTTGTCGCCGCCGCCCAAGGTGGCGCTGGAGCCGACCGCATCGCGAAACGGGCCGTAGTATGAGGATGCGTACTTGGCGGAGTAGGCCATGATGGCGGTGTTGATGTGGCCGTCGCAGTCGAGCGTTTCGCGGATGGCGCCCACCCGCCCGTCCATCATGTCCGACGGCGCGATGACATCGCTTCCGGCGGCGGCGCAAACCGCGGCCTGCTGGCAGAGGGCCGCCACGGTGATTTCGTTCAACACGTAGCCGGCATCGTCAACGATGCCGTCCTGGCCGTGGGTGGTGTAGGGATCGAGGGCCGCATCCGTGATGATGCCAAGCTCCGGCACCGCCCGCTTGACGGCCTGAATCGCCCTCGGGATCAGGCCCTCGGGGTTGTAGGCTTCCGCGCCATCGAGGCTGCGCAGCTCCGCCGCCACGTTGGGAAACAGCGCCACCGCCGGAATGCCCAGGGCGGCCACCGCTTCCGCCTCCCGCACCAGGTTGTCGATCGAGTGCCGCTCAATCCCGGGCATGGACGCCACCGGCTCCGATGCCCGCTTCCCCTCGATGACGAACATCGGGTAGATCAGGTCATCCACGGTTAGGACGGTCTCGCGAACCAACCGGCGGGAGAAATCTTGGGCGCGCACCCGGCGCAGGCGGGTGGCGGGAAACTTTCGCGGCATGGCGGATTCCTGAGCTATTGAAGGCGGAGTTTACCCCGTTCCGGACGTCTTCATGGCCTTGCCGATGGCCAAGCAGCGCCTGCCGCGGTCCGCCGAGCAGGTAGGAAGCGCCGTGCAACCTTTTCCGTTCCCAACCATCTAAGCAGGGACAGCGAACCCAGGACAACCGAAGGAGCAGCCCAACATGCGACGTTTTATCCCCATCCCCATTCTGCTGGCTGGCTTGCTCAGCACAGGCACAACCCTTGGCGCCGAGACGTCGGCGGAGGAGCAGTCCGAGCTGCAGGCCAGGCTCGATCAGGCGAGGCAGGAGGTGGAGGAATCGGCCCGCCGGCTGGCCGAGGTCATCGAGGAGCAGATGGGGGACAACCCGCAAGCCAAGGTCGGTGAATGGTTCAGTTGGGACACCTGGCTAAGCAAGGACAAGGGTGCGGAACTCGGCGTCGTGATCAGCGACGATGACCAAGGCGGGGTCTTGCTGATGGGGGTCTCGCCGGGCAGCGGGGCGGAGCAGGCCGGGCTTGAGCCGGGCGACCGGCTGACCACCATCGATGGCATCCGGCTTGACCAGGGCGGCGGCCGGAAGGCGCTCCTCGACCACATGGAAACCGTGGAAGCGGGCCAAGCGGTGGCACTGGCGGTGCTTCGAGAGGGCGCAACGAAAGAGGTGACCGTTGTCACCCAGCCGCGTTCGGCGCGGATGCGCGACGCGCGGGGCGCGCTTGACCTCGACATTGACTTGGACCTCGATGGCATCGAGGCGATGGGGCGCCGCGTTGAAGCCACCGACGTGCCGCGCCTGGTGGATATGGATGCCGACCTCGGCGCCTATTTCGGCGTCGATCAGGGGGCGCTGGTGCTCAACGCGCCGGAGGATGGGGCGCTAAAGAGCGGCGATGTGCTGCTTTCGGTCGGCGGTGAGCCCGTGACCTCCGCCCGGCAGGCGCGCCGGGCCATTGGCGCCGCCGAAGAACCAATGGAGGCGGAAGTCATGCGGCAGAAAAGCAAGCTCAAGGTGTCCATCGCCCCGGACGCCTTTCCCCGCCACTTGGGCAAGCGCATCCGCATCATCAAGCTGGAGGAAGAGGAGTCGCCCTGAGCAGCCGGGGTTGCGCTACCGTCCGTCCGACGACGGCAGCTTGAACACGTAAAGCGCCTGGCCCCCGGCGGGTTGATGAATCTCCGGGCTGATGATCGCCGTCATGGCGCGAAAGACGCCCATGCCGGTGGGCACGGCGACAAACTGCTCCCCGTCCGCCGTGTAGGTGATCGGGTAGCCGTGGGTTGGCGCGCCGAGGCGGGTTTGCCAGAGCACGGCCCCAGTGTCCGCATCGAAGCTCAATTCCCTTCGAAGCTGTAGCTGACCTCCAAGCCGTAAGTGCGCGGCGGCCGGGTGGCGGCGTAGCTCCACAGGCCAGCGACGTCAAAGCCGATGCCGTAGCCGTCCTCCTCGGCCAGGTTGCGGCCAAACAGGCTGAGCCGCATGGCGCCAACCTCGTAGTTTGCCGATGCGTTGACCAGGTGTTGGGCGGAGTTGGTGAGCTCCGGCTTGTTGGCGAAATCGACTTCGTGCTTGCCTAGGTAGCGCCAGCCGAAGGTCAGCCAAGCTTGGCCGCTGCCCGCGGTCCACTCGTAAGTGGCACTGAGCGCGGCGGTGACGTCCGGTGCCCGGCGGATGTCCAGATGGGAGAGGTCCTGGACCCCGGTGGCGCCGATGAACTCGAAGTCGTCGTACTGGGCGTCAAGCAGGCCGAGGTTGCCGCGCAGGCTCAAGCCCGGTGCGGGGAGCCATTGGGCATCCAACTCCAACCCGTAGATCTCCGCCGTGGAGGCATTGGCCACCAAGGTCACCTGCCCGGTGCCGCTGGTGGCGGACGGCAGCTGCAGTTCTTCCTGCTTGTCCTCGTAATCCATCAGGAAGGCGGCGACGTTGATGCGCAGGCTGCCGTCGAGCCAGTCGGACTTCAGGCCCACCTCGTAGTTGGTGACGGTTTCCTCGTCATACGGCGTCGTCGCATTCTCGATGCTGTCCACCCGGCCGTTGAAGCCGCCGCTGCGGTAGCCCACGGCGTAGGTGCCGTAAATCATGGCGTCGTCGTTCAAGCGGTACAGCAGGCTGGCCTTGGGCGTGAACTTGCTCCAATCGTCGCTGGCGTCGGCGGTCACCACGCCTGCTTGGTCGGTGTCCTTCTCGTCTTCGGTGTAGCGGCCGCCGAAGTTGAGCGTGAGCCGGTCGGTGAGGTCGTAGTCGGCCTCGAAAAAGAGCGCCCAGGACTGGGAATCCTGGCGGGAGGTCTGCGGCAGGTCGAGCACCAGGTTGGGCACCGCGAAGCCGATGTAGCTGCGCAGGCGGATTTCGTATTCCGAATCCCAGATGTAGGCTCCGGCGGTGCCCCGCAGCCGGGAGCCCGGATCATCCAGGGTGAGGCGCAGTTCGTGGGAGGTCTGCTCGTACTCCGCCGGGCGGGTGGTGTGGAACAGCTCCGGCGCCACCGCGTCCCAGTCGGTGAGCACGGTCTCCTCGGTCTCCCAGGAGCCGAAGATGTAGTCGAGGCTCAAGGCGTCGGTCAGGCTCCACCGCAGTTCGAGGATGTGGGTGTCCGCATCGAAGGTGGCGTCGTTGGGCCCGACCAGATCCTGGGTGGTCTTCCAGCGGTCGCCGGACACCGGGGTCTTGGTGTCCGGCGAGCAGAAGCCGAAGGCGCTGCAGAAGAGCTGCCCCGGCTGGCCGACGTTGAGCAGCGGCGGAGTGTCCTGGTCGGTGCGCTCGATTTGGGCGGTGTACTCCAGTTCCAACTGGTCGTTCGGCGTGAGCAGGACATTGGCGCCGAACGACTGGTACTCGACGCGACCTTCGTCCCGGCCGGTGTTCACGTTGTCGTAGTAGCCTTCGTTCTGGTCGTCGAGGGCGCCGGTCAGCTTGACCGCCACCTGGTCGCCGAGGCCGAAGTTGACCAGCCCCTCCAAGCGCAGGTTGTCGTAGTTGCCGTAGCTCGCCCGGACCTTGCCGCCGGTCTCGCCGGTGGGCTGGGTGCGGCGCAGGTGCACGACGCCGCCGATGGTGTTGCGGCCGAACAGCGTGCCTTGGGGGCCGCGCAGCACCTCCACGCTCTCCAGGTCGATGGCTTGGGTGATGCCCCCGGTCATGGTGCCGAGGAAGATGCCGTCCACCACCACGCCGACGGCGGGATCGAAGTTCTTCTCCACTTCCGAGACGCCGATGCCCCGGATGTAGGCGGCGGCGACGCCGCCGGGCCCTTGGGCGGTGTCGTCGAGCACCAGGTTGGGCGAGACGAACACCAGGTCCCGCAGGTCACGGGCGAAGGCCTGTTCGATCTCCGTCTGGCTCAGTGCGCTGACGGCGATGCCCACGTCTTGGATGTTCTCCTCCCGCTTGCGGGCGGAGACGACGATCTCTTCGATGACTTGGGCGCCCTCCTGGGCCTGCGCCGGAAACGGTTGGGCCACGAGCAGCACCAACGGGGCGGCTAGGAAAGCGAGGCGACGGAAAACAACGGGCAATATCTGCGCTTGCATGGGCGGTCAGTCCTCCTGAGTGCGTCAAGCAGCTACGGCAAAAGCCGCTCCCGCAGGCACCGACCGGCGCAGGGAGCGTTGGGCAGCGCAGCATACCAGCCTGCCCTCGCGAAGATAAGGGCCGAAGGCCCGCGTTTTCGCTATACTCGACCCCTGTCTCCTGGGGTGTTCGCCAGTTGGTGTCGTCCTTGAGCCGTTATAGAAACGAAAGGGGGCTTGGCGATGGTGACGGTGTGCTTGCCTGTGCCGGGTTTCGTTCCGCACGGGATGCCTTAGGCACCGCCTGGGTCTCCGCCTTGAACCGCAACGGTTCAGGGCTAGCCATCAGCGGCATTTTCGGGAGACTTGCTCATCAGCGATGAGCGGCTGGCCTTGCGCCGCCGCCATCGCTCGGTGCGGCGCCGCCTGTCCGCTGGCCAGCAATGGCTGCATGCCGAGGCCGTGCGCCGCTTTTTCCTGGCCTCGCCGTTGGCTTGGCGCAGCCGGCGCATCGCCGCCTACCTCGGCGTTGATGGCGAAGTGAACCTGCGCCCGTTACTGGATAGCTTGCAGCGGATGGGCAAGCTGTTGGCACTGCCGGTCGTTGAAAGGAGCAGCTATCGCATGTCATTTTTTGCGCACCGCCTCGAAGCGCCGCTCACCCGGAACCACTTCGGCATCGAGGAGCCTGCCCCCGGCGCCCCCTGGATCAACACCCGGGCGCTGGACCTAGTGCTCGCGCCACTGGTGGCCTTCGACGACCAGGGCAACCGGCTGGGCATGGGCGGCGGCTTCTACGATCGGCATTTCGGCGCCTTGCCCGAGCGCCTGCGCCCGTTGCTGGTGGGCGTCGCCCATGAGGTGCAACGTGCCGATGCCCTGCCGGCGGCGCCCTGGGACGTGCCCTTGGACGGCATCCTCACCGAAGCCGGCTGGCGCGCCTTCAGCCCGCGCCTGGGACTTTGACGTGGCCGTTCGCCGCATCATCCGCATGGGACATCCCACCCTGCGCCAAGTGGCTGCTCCGGTGGACCCTGCCATTTTGGGCGAGCCTGCCTTCCAGCGGCTGGTGGAGGACATGGTTGATACCCTGCGCGACTACGGTGGCGTCGGCTTGGCTGCGCCGCAGATCAACGAGCCCGTTCGCTTGGCCGTCATCGAAATCCCTGGCGGGCCGACCCGCTACGGCGAGGTGCCGCAAATGCCGCTGACGGCCTTCGTCAATCCCGAGGTGCAGGTGCTCGACGAGGCGCCCAACGGCGTATGGGAAGGCTGCCTGTCGGTGCCCGGCCTGCGCGGCTACGTCGAACGGCCTGGGCACATCGAGGTCAGCGCCCTGAATCTCGCCGGGCAGCGCATCAGCCTGGAGCTCAAGGGCTTCCTCGCCACCGTGTTCCAGCACGAGTTCGATCACTTGGACGGCAAGCTCTACATCGACCGGATGACCGACACCGCCAAGCTGATGTTCGACGAGGAGTACCTGCGCTACGAGGCCGAACCCCCAGCCGACCCGGACTAACGCAAAAACAACTCGTAAGCCGGATTGCCGGTCTCCTCCCAGTAGCGGTAGCCGATCCGGTCGAGGTATTCGGATAGGGCGCCGCGCTCCTGCGGCCCCGCTTCGAAGCCGGCCAGCACCCGGCCCCAGGCGGAGCCGTGGTTGCGGTAGTGGAACATGGTGATGTTCCAGTGGCTGCCCAAGCCTTCGAGGAACTCCAGCAGGGCGCCGGGGCGCTCGGGGAACTCGAAGCGGTACAGCAACTCCGGCTTTGCCCGAAAGGCGTGTCCGCCGACCATGTGCCGCACGTGCAGCTTGGCAGTCTCGTTGTCGGTCATGTCCACCACCGGGTAGCCCGCTGCGCCCAGGCGCTCGGTCACCGCCTCCCGGTCGTCGGCCGATGCCACTTGCAGGCCCACGAAGATGTGGGCCCGGTCCGCGTCGGCAAAGCGGTAGTTGAACTCGGTGACCCCGTGCGACCCCAAGGCGCGGCAAAAGCGGCGGAAGCTGCCGGCCTGCTCATCAATGGTGACGCCAATCACCACTTCCCGCTGTTCGCCCACCTCGGCCCGTTCGGAGATGTGGCGCAGCCGGTCGAAGTTGACGTTGGCGCCGCTGATGATCGCCACGCAGCGGCGCTTCCCGCCCCGCCGGGCCGGAAGGCGCCCGGATTCGACCGCCTTCTTGAGGCCGGCGACGGCCAGGGCGCCGGCGGGCTCCGCCACCGAGCGGGCATCGTCGAACACGTCCTTGACCGCGCCGCAGATTTCATCGGTGGAGACCGTCACCACGTCATCGACGCAGGCGCGGGCGATCTTGAACGGCAACCGGCCGATCTGCGCCACCGACACCCCCTCCGCGAAGCGGTCGAGGGTTTCCAGCGGCAGGCGCACCCGGCGGCCCGCGGCCAGCGCCGCCTGCAGGCAGGCCGAGCCCTGCGCCTCCACGCCGATCACCCGGGTGGCGGGCCGCAGGTACTTGATGTAGGCGCCGATCCCGGCGATCAAGCCGCCGCCGCCGACGGGCACGAAGACCGCATCGGCATCCGGGCACTGGTTCATGATCTCCACCCCCACGGTGCCCTGACCGGCAATCACCTGGGCGTCGTCGTAGGGATGGATCAGCACCCGGCCCTCGGCCTGGGCCACCGCCCGGGCCTTGGCGGCGGCCTCGTCGTAGCCGTCGCCGTGCAGGATCACTTCGGCACCGAGATCGCGAACCGCCTGCACCTTGATGGACGGCGTGTTGCGGCCCATCACGACCTGGGCATGGACTTGCAGTTCGCGGGCGGCGAGGGCGACGCCCTGGGCGTGATTGCCCGCGGATGAGGCGATCACCCCCTTGGCCCGCTCGCGGGCGGAGAGCTGCGCCATCCGGTTGTAGGCGCCGCGCAGCTTGAAGGAGAAGATGGGCTGCAGGTCCTCGCGCTTCAGCAGCACTTCAAAACCGCGGCCCAAGCGCTCCGAAATGCCCCTTGCGTATTGCAAAGGGGTTTCATTCGCGACATCGTACACGCGGGCGGCGAGGATTTTCTTGACGTAGGGCTCCAACATGGCAAATCGGCAGGCCTTCTTGGGCGAGGGGGTGAGAGTATGGCGCAAGCAGCGCTGAAACGCAGTGCGGCGGAGGCGGCACTGGCCTACATCGAGCCGCGCTTGGGGCCGAAAACAGTGGTCGGGGTTGGCACCGGCAGCACCGCCGACTGCTTCATCGACGCCTTGGCGGCGGTCAAGCACAAGTTCGACGCCGCCGTATCCAGCAGCGAAGCGAGCGCCGAACGCCTGCGCGGCCAAGGCGTTGCGGTCATCGACCTGAACGCCGCGCCGTCCGTGGCCGTCTACGTGGACGGCGCCGACGAGGTGGACCCCGGCCGCTGCCTGACCAAGGGCGGCGGTGGCGCCTTGACCCGGGAGAAGATCGTGGCCGCTTCGGCGGACGAGTTCGTCTGCATCGTTGACGATTCCAAGCTCGTGGCGCGCTTGGGGTCGTTTCCCCTGCCCGTGGAAGTCGTGCCCATGGCCCGGGGCTTGGTGGCCAGGGCGCTGGTCGGGCTCGGCGGCGAACCCGAGTGGCGCCAGGGCTTCACCACCGACAACGGCAATCTCATCCTCGACGTCCACGGCCTCGACATCGCCGACCCCCCAGCCCTCGAGCGCGAGATCAACAACATCGTCGGCGTGGTCTGCAACGGCCTGTTCGCCGCCAACCGAGCCGACTTGGTCCTGGTGGCCGGCACGGACGGGGTGCGCCAGCTATAGCCCTATGAAAGTGCTGGTGCTGCAGCATGTCGATGTGGAGCATCCGGGCACCTTCCGGGACTGCTTTCGCGAGGATGGCGTGCCTTGGGATGTGGTTCACCTCGACCGGTGCGAACGGATTCCGGAGCTTGCTGCCTACGACTGCATGCTGGTCATGGGCGGCCCCCAGGACGTCTGGGAGGAGGACGCCCACCCTTGGCTGGTGCCGGAAAAGGCGGCCATCCGGCGCTTCGTGACCGAATTGCAGCGACCCTTCCTCGGCATCTGCCTAGGCCATCAACTGCTGGCTGATGCCCTCGGCGGAACGGTGGCGCCGGGAACCTCAGAGGTGGGCGTCATGACCATCGCGCAGACGCCAGCGGGCCGGTCGGATGCGCTGCTGAGCGGTCTGCCGGATCCCATGACCGTGCTTCAGTGGCACGGTGCGGAAGTCACCGCGCTGCCGGCCGATGCCACGCTGCTGGCGAGTTCCGCCGATTGCCGCGTGCAGGCCTTTCGAGTCGGGCCGCACGCCTACGGGCTTCAATGCCACGTGGAGGTCGGCGCGGACATGGTGGACGAGTGGGCCGCGATTCCAGCCTACGCAGCATCCTTGCGCCAGGCGCTCGGCGAAGATGGCCTGGCGCGAATGCGGCGCGATGTCGATAAACGGCAAAGCGCCCTCCGCACCGATGCGCGTAGGCTGTACCGCAACCTGCAGGGGCTGGTTGAAGGTTATGCCGGGGAACCAGAGGGGGAGTTTGGCATTCCTCCGTTTCCCAAGCGTGGCGAGACTGTGGCTAATGCCATGATCGACCGCTTGCGTAATGAAATGGGCGATTGATTTTCATGGTGACTTCGGTGACTCGCATGAAACAAACTTCAAAACCCTTTATTTTCAATCTGTTATGAAACTGGATTTAACATAATGCTGAACGGTTCAGAGAGGGTCTGTTTCCTGCGCGTCAGCGCCCGGCGCGCCGGGGTCGGCACTTCCATGGAACGACCAACAGGATTTTCCGTAGTCGATTGATTCAAAAGGAGTTATAGCTCGTCGCGCCGTAGTTGATCCAACATCCCGCCACCTTTGATTCGCGAGACGTCCTGAACCCGCCCGGAGCGGCTTCCGGCGCGGTCCCGGCACATGACGCCTCACTGGGTCTTCGCGTCCCCTTTTGCCTGGCCCTGATCGTGTCCCTCTGACGGAGGCGGGTCAAGGGCGGCCCAGTGCGCCCGGTTTGCCGGGCATCCTCCATTGACGCCGCGCCGCCGTGCGGGAGGAGCGGATCGGCCGCTTTGCGGTTGCGGATCGACGGGTTCGTGCGCGGCCTTGGGAGGGCGGCTTCGGCCAGCCGTGCGGGGAGTTGGTCCTCCCAGAACCGCCGGTTGAAGCGGAAGACGAACTCGTCCAAGTACTCCTGGAGCCGCTTCTGGGAGACGCCGTGGAAGGTGCCGATCAGGAAGCGCTTGAAGTTGCTGATCACCAGATGCACGAGGGGCAGCCACTCGCCGGCCTTCTCGGGCGGCGTGGGCCGCGGCTCGTGCGCGTGGTCCCTGGCCAGGACGGTCAGGCCGCTGAAGGCGTCGCTGCGGACCGTCAGGCCCTCGCCCAGCCGCCGGCTGAACGCGGCGACCTGCTTGTGGGTGACGCCGCCGACCACCTGGGCCGCCAGGAAGCCGGCCCGCCCCCCCCTCCGG
>VYDB01000029.1 GCA_009843635.1 Gammaproteobacteria bacterium | reverse complement strand
CTCCAAAAACCCGACCGATCAACGGCAAATCAAGGACTTTTGAATAGGCCTGGCTATACTGGCGTCTTCGTTTGTCTGCTTGAGTGCTTGCCAATGCTTGACGTCCCAATCGCCCTAAAGGGAGCGCCCGGCTCGCCCTACACTCGCAAGATGCTGGCGCTGCTGCGCTACCGGCGCATTCCCTATCGCTTTCTGCAAAGCGCGGTGGACGGCGAGGATCCGGATGCCGGTCTGCCGCAGCCGAAGGTGAGCTTGATGCCCACCTTCTATCTTCCCGCCGCCGATGGCGAACTCGAAGCGGTGGTGGACTCCTCGCCCATCATCCGCCGCCTGGAGCAGGAGGTTCTCGGCCGCTCCGTCATTGCGCCCGATCCGGCCTTGGCGTTCATCGACTTCCTGCTTGAGGACTACGGCGATGAATGGCTGACCAAGGCGATGTTCCACTATCGCTGGCACTACCCGGCGGACATTGAGCGCGGCGGCGAGATCCTGCCCCGGTGGCGCAACCTAGCCGCCAGCGACGCGGAGATTGCTCCCATGTCGGCCTTCATTCGCGACCGGCAGATCAGCCGCTTGCATGTGGTGGGCAGCAACGAAACCACCGCCCCGATCATCGAGGCGAGCTACCAACGCTTCCTGGGCCTCTTCGACGCCCACATCCGCAACGGTCCCTTCGCGCTCGGCCAGCGTCCCGGCGCCGCCGACTTCGCCATCTTTGGCCAGCTCACCCAGTTGACCGCGTTCGACCCCACGCCGATGCAAATCGCTCTTCAAAGCGCACCCCATGTCTTTGCCTGGGTGGGCGTTATGGAGGATCTATCCGGCCTTGAACCCACCCAGGACCACTGGTTTGATCGCGATGCCTTGCCGGCAACGCTGCGCGGGCTGCTCGAGGAAGTGGGCCGGGTGTACGCCCCCGTGCTGTTGGCCAACGCCGCCGCGGTCAATCAAGGCAGGGATGAGGTGCGTACCGAGATCGACGGGCGCCCATGGACCCAAAAGCCTTTCCCCTACCAAGCCAAATGCCTGCAATGGCTGCGCAGCGAACGGGCGCGGCTGGATGCGGAGGATTGCGCGTTTGTGGATGACCTGCTGTCTGGAACCGGCTGCGAGGCGCTGTTTCAGGCGCCTTAACATGGCGCTTTGCGCCGTCCTAGGGCAGGGCCGGTTTCAGGATGGCGTGTAGGCCACATGGCGCCCGCCGAATGGCGAGTATTCCAAGCCGACGGGTTCGGATATCGTCACGAAGTCCTTGGCTTGCCAGCCCCAAGCGCTGGTGATGGCCAGCGTTTGCCAGCGCCATTGGCCGTCGGTTCCGGGCCGCATCACCCCCTCGTAGCGCCCGCCCTGCACCCCGTTTGCCGTGTTGGTCATGAAGTACGCGGAGACCTCTGCCGAATTGAGGTCCGGTGCCACGTTGATGGCGATGTTGGCGGAGTGGTGGCCACCGCGTATCCCCTTCTGACCCTCGGCGTAGGGCGCATACAGGGGCGCGATCTCCGCACGGCCCTCGAAGTGCAGGTCGTCCCCGCCGGCGCCGGGAAAGTTTGGCACGTCGAGCACCGCATCGTCCGTGTAGCAGTCGAGGATCTCGTCGCCAAAGCCGGTGTCCAAGCTGTAGAGATAGCGATTGAAGGCGCTCAGCACGGCTTCCTTGGCCTCCAGGCGCGCAATGCGGGCCTTCAGGGCTTGCAGTTCGTCACTCATGTGGTAGCTCCTGTTGGTTCCTGGTAGCGCAGCGCATGTGTCCGGGCTTCAAGTTGTCCGTACCATCATCTTGCCGGTGTTGGCGCCCTCAAAGAGCTGGATCAACGCGGTGGGCAGTTCCCTGAAGCCGTCGATGACGGTGGTTTGCTGCTTGAGCTGCCCGGCGTCGATCCAGCGGCGCATCTCCGCCTCGGCTTCCGGGTAGCGGTGTTCGTAGTCGATGACGATGAAGCCCTCCATGCGGGCGCGGCGGAAGACTAGGTTGAAGTAGTTCTTGGGCCCCGGCGGCTGTTCGGTGAGGTTGTAGCGGGAGATGCCGCCGCAGATCACGATGCGGGCGTTCATGGCGATGCGGTCGAGACAGATGTCGAGGATTTCGCCGCCCACGTTGTCGAAGAAGACGTTGATGCCGTTCGGGCACAGCCGGTCCACCTCCGCGGCCACGTCGGCGGTCTTGTAGTTGAGGGCGCCGTCAAAGCCGAGCTCATCGGTGAGCCAGGCGCACTTCTCGTCGCTGCCTGCCATGCCGAACACCGTGCAGCCCTTGATCTTGGCGATCTGCCCGGCGACGCTGCCGGTGGCTCCGGCGGCGCCGCTGATCATCACCACGTCGCCGGCCTTGGGCTGGCCGACATCGAGCAGCCCGAAGTAGGCCGTCATGCCGGTGCCGCCGAGCACGCCTAGGGCGACCTTCGGATCTATGCTGGCCTCGAAGGTCCGCATGGGCAGCTTCTTGCCGTCCGAAAGGGCGTAGTCCTGCATGCCGAAGGTGCCGGACACCTGGGTGCCCTCGGGATAGTCAGAGTGATTGGAGGCCACCACCGTGCCGACGCCGCGCGCCCGCATGACGTTGCCGAGCGCCAGGGGGGCGACGTAGTCGGCCCGATTCTCCATTTGCCCGCGCATGGAGGGGTCCAGGGAGATGTAGTTGGTCTTAACGAGCGCCTCGCCCGGCCCCGGCGTCGGCACGGCGCCCTCGCGGTACTCGAAATCGGAGGCCTTGACCATCCCGTGCGGACGGGCGGCGAGCAGGAACTGACGGTTGACGGCTTCGGGCATGAGCGTGTCCCTCCAAAAAAAGAGCAAATTATGCGTTGCCCCTATTCGGAAGGGAACCGCAGGGCGCTAACGTGCCGCGAAGGCGCGCTGTTGGTCAGGGCCGTGCGATCCACTCATCGATCAGCATGTGCAGGTGGCGGGGCTTGGTCTCGTTGTAGTCGGCGAACTGCACGTGCTCCTTGGCGGTGGCGTGCAGGCCTTGCTGGACGTAAGGCAGGTTGCGTACGTCCTGGTTGAACACCTTGGCCAACATGCCGAGTTCCGGGGCGTCGGTCCAGTCGTCGTCCGGCCCCAGCCAGTGAATCTGGCGGACCGGCTCGTAGTCGCCGTGCTCCGGGATGGGCGCTAGGAACATGCACTCCATGATGCACTCGTCGGGGTTGCGTCCCTTGGGGCGGAAGCGGTAGTTGATGCTGTTGAACGACCCCCAAGGATGAAAGTTGGGGAACAGCGTGAAGAACACCGACGAGAATTCGATGTCGGCGATCTGGTCGGCGATGGAGGGGACCACGGGCTTGAGCATTTCCCGCTGCATCTGCGCGTAGGCGACCCGTGGATGGGTGGCCTTGCTGTCGGTTTTCGCATTGCGCTCGCTGATGGCCCGCTCGAACTCCGACTGCGGAAGCTGGCGACCGCCCACCCAGTTGCATAGATGCGGGTTCACGTCCCCCAGCTCACCCTCCACCGGCTCGGCGTTGGCGGTGAACAGGCCGGACTTGCCCTTGGGGGTGGTGACCCGGACCAAGCCCTCGCCAGCGGCCTCATAGACCCAGCCGTTGAGCGGGTGGCGCAGCCGCCGCTTGCCGTCGTCGGGGAGCGGGTCCCACTCCGGCTGCCCTTGGCTCTCCAAGGCCCCGCAGCGAATCGCCCGGGAGTAATTGCCGAAGACATCGTACTTGGTGTCCACGTCGTGGACGCCGCCGAGCAGGATTTGCGGGTGGGTGGCGATGACGTGGTAGGACTCCATGAAGGCCTCCGAGGCCACCTTCCAGTTGCAGCGGATGGTCTTGGCCACGTGGGCGGACTTGTAGCGTCGCTCGTAGGGCAGCAGCTCGAAGTGGCTGGACAGATCGCCCAGAAAGTCCTCGAGCGGTTCGCAGTTGGGGTTCGGGTTGATGAAGATGAAGCGTCCCCACCGACCGGTCTTGACTTCGGGTAGTGACTGCTCGCTGGCCTTCAGGCCGGGGTAGTCCCATTGGCAGGGCACTTGGCGCAGGCTGCCGTCGAGGTTCCAGGTCCAGCCGTGGAAGGGACAGCGCAGCTCCGTGGCGTTGCGGCCCCGGTTTTCGCGCAGCTTGCGGCCCCGGTGCAGGCAGGCGTTGTAGTAGGCCTTGAACTCATCGGCGCCAGTGCGCACGACAAGGAAGGACAGCCCGGCGATGTCGTAGGGCACGTAGTCCCCCACGTTGGGCATGTCGTCTTCGTGGCAGGCCATTTGCCAGGCGCGCTTCCAGATCTTCTCCACTTCCAGATCGAAGAAGGCTTGGGAGGTGTAGCGCGACACCGGCACCCGGGTCGGCCCTGGGACGATGGGGTTGTCGCGCCGATAGGATGCCGGCACCGGGCGCGTCTCCTCGTCCAGCAACCGATGGTAGGCGTCGTCGATGGTGCGTACGGGGATGAGAGCGGGCTCGGCCATGGTTTTCTCCTCTGGGTTAGCGTCGCAAGTGGTCTCAAGAACTTACAAGCGGCTAAGGGAGGACATGCTAGCAGAATGCGCGGGAATGGCGCTCATGTAGAATCGCGGCCTCGTGCTTGATTCATGGTGAGGGGATTGTGATGGTGAATGCGGAACGGGCAAACGCAGCGGACGGCTGGTTTCGTCTTTTGCGTCAGGGGTTTTTCCCAGCTTGGACCTTGTTGGCGGTGGCCGTGTGGGCCCCGCCAGTGGCTTGGAGCGCCGAAATCCCCTCGGTGGCGCCTGAGCAGGTTGGGCTGTCCAGCGAACGGCTGGAGCGGCTGACCGGGCGCATGAACGCCCTCGTTGAGGAGGGTGCGATGGTGGGCGGCTTGGGTCTGATCGCCCGTCGCGGGCGGGTGGCTTATGAGGAGGTCTATGGCCTGGCGGATCGGGAGGCTGGTCGCCCGATGGCCTTGGACACGATTTTTCGCATCTACTCGATGTCCAAGCCGATCACCAGCGTGGCGGTGATGATGCTCTACGAGGAGGGCGAGTTTCTCTTGAACGACCCGGTGGCCCTTTACTTGCCCGAGTTGGCCGACCTCCAGGTGGCCCGCTCCACGGGGGATGGCGACGCATCGGCGGTAGGCCAGACCCGTGCCGCGTCCCGCCAGCCTACGATCGGGGATCTACTCAAGCACACCGCTGGATTCACATACGACTTCTTTCGCCAAACCGAGGTGGACGCCCTGTACCGCGATGCGGAACTGATGACGCCGCAGCAGTCCTTGGAGGGGTTCACCGCTGCTTTGGGGAAGCTGCCGCTGCACAACGACCCGGGGAGTCGTTGGCACTACAGCGTATCGGTGGACGTTCAAGGGGCCTTGGTGCAGGCGGTTTCAGGCTTATCGTTCGGTGAGTTCCTCAAACGTCGCATTTTCGATCCCCTCGGCATGACGGACACCTCGTTCACTGCGCCCGAGGAAACTTGGCCGCGCATTGCTCAGCTCTACAGCCCCCCGGGTGCCTTCGAAGAAGACGGTGCGTCCGAACCCACGGCGGCTGGCAACGGTTTGGTGGTCGCGGACGATTGGGTGAGCGACGGCTACCGCGAGGGCGCGGTCTTCGAGGGCGGTGGCGGCGGCTTGCTGTCCACGGCTCGCGACTACCTGCGCTTCTGCCAAATGCTGCTCAACGGCGGTGCGCTCGACGGCGTGCGGCTGCTGTCGCCAAAAACCGTTGAATTGATGACCACCGACCATCTGGGCGGGTTGTCGATGGGCTTGGCTGGCGAAGGCGCGGGCTACGGTTTTGGCCTTGGCTTTGCCGTGGCCAAGGACCAGGGTGCCATCGGCGAACTTGGTTCCGTGGGCGAGTACAGTTGGGGCGGTGCCGCTGGCACCAGCTTCTGGATCGATCCCGCGGAGGAACTGGTGGGCATCTTCATGGTGCAGGTCATTCCGCCTCCGGACCGGATGAGCACCCTGTTCCAGACGTTGGCCTACCAAGCGATCGTGGATTGAGCTTAAGTCCCTCGCAGGTTTAGCATGCGGTGCGGGCGTAGGTTAGCGCCGGGTGATCTGGACGGGCAACTCAAGGATGCCGCGAATGAAGTTGTTGGCCGCGTACACTGGCTCGCCAACCACTTCGATGCGTTCGAAGCGCTCGAGAATCTCCTCCCAGAGCACCTGTAGTTGCATCTCCGCCAGACGGTTGCCCATGCAGCGGTGGATGCCGAAGCCGAAGGCGATGTGCTGGCGGGCGTTGGGACGGTCCACGATCAGCCGCTCGGCGTCGTCGAACACCGCCTCGTCGCGGTTGCCGGAGAGATACCACATGATGACCTTTTCGCCGGCCCTGATGTGCTGGCCGCGCAGCTCGGTGTCTTCGGTGGCGGTGCGGCGCATGTGGATCACCGGGGTTTGCCAGCGGATCATCTCGCTGGCCGCGTTGGGGATTAGGCTGCGGTCGGCCTGCAGCTTGCGGAACTCATCGGGATAGCGTTGGAACGCCAACGCGCCGCCGCTGATCGAGTTGCGGGTGGTGTCGTTGCCGCCGACGATCAGCAGCATCAGGTTGCCGAGAAACTCCTTGGGCCTTTGCAGCATGTCCTTGGTGGACTCGCCGTGGGCCAGCATGGAGATCAGATCGTTGCCCGGCTCGCGCTCGGCCCGCTCGTGCCAGAGCGCGGCGAAGGCGTTGGCGCACTCCGTCAGCTCCTTGAGCCGGTACTCGCCGGACAAGCCCGCATCGCCCATGAGCTGCGGTGAGGCGGTGGCGAGGTCGGACCAGTGCACCAACTTGCGCCGGTCCGCGTAGGGGAAGTCGAAGAGCGTGGCAAGCATGCGTGCGGTCAGTTCGATGGAGACCTCATCCACCCAGTTGAAGGTTTCGCCGACCGGTAGCTGGTCAAGAATGTCGATCACCCGCTCGCGGATGATGGGCTTGAAATTGCGCAGGTTGGCGGGCGCCACCGAGGGGGCGACGGTCTTGCGCTGCTCGGTGTGCTTGGGCGGGTCCATGGCGATGAAGTTCTCGAACTGGACAAACTCCTCAAGCTCCAGTTCGGCGATGCTGATGCCGCCGAGTTCGGAGGAGAACGTCTGATGGTGGGTGTCGACGTGCTTGATGTCCGCATAGCGAGTGACCGACCAGTAAGGACCGCTGGCGCTCTCGGCGCAGTAGTGAACGGGGGCATCGCGGCGCAACCGCGCGAAGTAGGGATGAATGGCGTCGCTGGCGTATAGGGATGCTTCGCTTAAGTCGATGTCCGCAAGGGGCATGGACCAAGGATCGTTCAGCGGCAATTCCAAGGCTTCGCTCATGTTCGGATGCTCCTCAGAAAAAAGGAAATCGTAACTACTCGCACCCCCGCGCCTTTGGCTGACGCCTGAGTGGGGGGGCATGG
>VYDB01000055.1 GCA_009843635.1 Gammaproteobacteria bacterium | reverse complement strand
CTCCAAAAACCCGACCGATCAACGGCAAATCAAGGACTTTTGAATAGGCCTGCCGCTGGCGGCCTTCTGAAGAAGGTCCTTTGGATATTGGGTGCTAAAGAACTCTCGAACCTGCTGCCGAAACTGTGCATCGGCTGCACTGAAGTTCATATCCATCAGCAACTCCCGTTTTGGCGGTGCGAGGGCATGAGGAACAGAAGGTTCACGCCCTCGATTCGAGCTGCTGGCGACATTGAGGGCGGGAGGCCCTCGCTCCGGAACCTTCGCTCATCGGAAATCTCTGGCCGCGCCCGCACTTGGTGGACGAAGGTCCGGCTAATGCGGATTGAACACCTCGTCAATCGAGTCGGCGTCAAGCACATTGTCCCCCCAAGCCTCCAAGTCGGTCGCTGATGCCTTGCTGAGTCGTGCGTCCACCACCGACGACAGTGTGCCGAACTTTCGGCGTAGCTGTCGCTCTAGCAACTTGCGCTCGCCTTCCATTCGACCCCGCTGGAACATTCCTGTCATGATTCCGCTCTCCTTGGGATGCTGCTTCCGGTAGACGCGAAGCTCATTGTCGCTAAGGTCAGCATGGATGTCTATGAATTCAAGGATAGTCCACGATGAGGTTCTTGAAGTTCTGGTCGTGGCTGATTGGTTCGGCCATGCCGCGTCCCCGTTGAAAATTCGGGGATAGCATGGGCTACGCGCCGTGCCCCGCGCTATGGCCAATCGCTTACATAGCTGTGGGAAATCCGCCCTAGCCTCCAGGAATGCTGCCCAATGTCGTCCCCTGAATTAGTCGGGTACTTCCATACCCCGTGTGACTCAACACCCAGCCCTACGACTGTTGATCCTGCGGCTTGGTGCTGAACGGGGTGTGGTAGTGTCGCACGCCAGTCGCCTTATAGAGCGCGTTGGCTAACGCACCCACCGCCGGTGGCAATCCTGGTTCGCCCAACCCTGTTGGCGCGATTTCGCTCTCGACAAAAAACACCTCGATCTCTCTCGGTGCCAACGTATGCCGTGGTATCTGAAACGTATCGAAGTTCTCCTGCTTGGGGATGCCACTCTCAAATGTGAGCTCGCCAACCATCGCGTGGCCTATCCCATCGACAATGCCGCCTTCAATGACGTTCCTAGCACCCTCGTAGTTCACGACAATGCCGCAATCGACAGCACACCAAACCTTATCGACGACAGGCTTACCCTCCTCCATGACAATGTCCAGCACCTGAGCCGCATAGGTGTTATGGCAGAAGTATGCTGACACGCCACGATGGACGCCCGGTTTCTCACTACCCCAACCGGACTTTTCCTTCACGAGTTTGAGTACCCCCGCGTATCGGTCGGCATCGTACTCGTGCTCCGCACCGACCGGGTTCCTTTTCACCCGTTCGAACAGTTCAAGTCGCATCTCAATGGGATCCTTCCCGGCCGCTTCGGCCACTTCGTCCAGAAACGACTGTTCTGCCGCCGCGGCAAAGTGTGAACGAGGCGCTCTCCAGGCACACATCGTAATGTTTGAATCGATGTGCATTTTTTCTGCGGAGTAGTTATCTACAGCACCAGCTGGAAAACGGTTCGGAAAAACGCCCCCGGTCGGCCGTCCATCCGAAGGCGCAACACCTTTAACGGCAAACGCAATCAACTGATTGTCTGCATCCAACCCCGCCTTGTAGGTCGACAGATAAGGTGACCGGTAGCTGCCCTGAGTCGTGTCATCTTCGCGGCTGTAAATCAGTTTGATGGGCAAACCCGCCTTTTCTGAAATGGCGGCCGCTTCCAGACCATAGAACGTAAGCAGTCTTCGACCGAATCCGCCACCTATCCGAGTCATCTCCACCGTCACGTTCTCTACCGGTAGGCCCAGCATCGAAGAGACGGCTTTTTCGAGCTCCTTTGGCGTCTGCGTTGGACCCACCAGCTCGGCCGCATCATTCGTCACATGGGCAAAGAAGTTCAAGGGCTCAAGACAATTGTGCGGCAGAAACGCGGCGGTGTAGGTCCGCTCAATCACTTTGTCCGCGAGCGCGAACGCGGCTTCTGCGTCCCCATCAAACCGCTCTTCAACAACTTTCCCTGTAGTCAGACCTTCCAGCATGCGCTGGTTGATCATCTCAGTGCTTTCCGGCGCACTGACAGTCTCATATCGAGCTTTAATGGCTTTCTTGGCCTTCACCAACTGCCAAGTTGAGTCGCCGACGATAGCGACCAGGTTATTGAACGCATTGACCGCGTAGAGTGAGGGATTGGGATGCGACGTATCAATCATGAAGGCATCCGTGACGCCGGGCATTGCCTTAATCTCATCAACGTTAAAGTCGATGACCCTCTGCCCGAACGCCGGCGGATGGTGAATCATGGCAAGTTTCATGCCTTCACGCTGAAAGTCCAACCCAAACTGGGGTTGGCCGGTCACAATCTGCTTGCCCCGAACGTTTTTCTTCGCCGTACCAATAATGGTGAAGTCTTTCGGGTCCTTCAGGGTAAGCTCGGCCGGAACTTCAATGTCCACGGCTTTAGAGGCAATCTCGCCGTAGCCGATGGATCGGCTGCCATTCTTTTCGCGGATCACGCCCTCGCTCACCACCAAGTCTGCAGCGCTCACGCCCCATTCCCTCGCCGCAGCCTGGGTTAGCATGTACTTGCCAGCGGCTCCCGCCATGCGCAGGGCATTCCACGCCAGCATAATGGATAAGCTGCCGCCGGCGAATTGCGGGTTGTTGAACGCGTCTTCATCGAGCATGCCTTGCTCAACGACCACGTTTTCCCAACTGACATCCAGCTCGTCAGCAACGATCATCGGCATCGATGTCATGACGTTTTGGCCGATTTCAGGATTAGGGCTGAAAATTGTGACGATTCCCTTGTTACTGATTCTGATGTAACCGTTGATATCAAACCATTCTTCCGGAACATCGGGGCGACCTTCCAATGCGGCCGCGGATGTCGGTCCAGCCAACCAGCTAAAGCCAATCATCATTCCGCCACCTGCGGTGGCTGAAACCTTGAGAAATGATCGCCTGTTGCAGTGCGTTTTAATCTGTGTCATGAGTGCCTCAACGCTCGTGGCTCTGCAATCTATCTACGAGCTTTTGGCCGCTGTACGCACAGCTCTGTTGATTCTGGTGTAGGTCCCGCAGCGGCAGAAGTTTCCACTCATTGCCTGTGCGACCTCTTCTTGGGTGGGATTGGGGTTGGTCTCAAGAAACGCAGCAGCGGCCATGATCTGCCCCGCCTGACAATACCCGCATTGCGGAACGTCGTGTTCGATCCAGGCCTGTTGAACCGGGTGATCGCCGTTTTCCGAAAGCCCCTCAATCGTAGTGACCCTTCTATTGCCAACGGCTGAGACCGGCAAAGAACAGGACCGGATGGCTTCGCCATCCAAGTGGACCGTGCAAGCACCGCACATCGCAACTCCGCATCCATATTTGGTGCCTGTCAATTTCAGATCGTCGCGAAGTACCCACAGAACAGGCGTATCCGGCTGAACGTCTACGTTCCGTGTCGCTCCATTTACATTGATTGAGTATCTCGCCATAAGTCTCCGTCCGTTCGAGTAGGCTGCGGCCTCAGATTCTTGTCATCTGGCAAAAAGGGGCAAATTATGTGCCAGCCAGTTTCTTGTTGATACACAACGACCAAAGAAAGCAATTCCTCCGATAGCTTACTCAAGCTGAATGTGCCTACTTCCGCTTCGGAATGGACTCCCTCGGATCGAAGTACGCCAAGTGATATTCGTGCTTGAACCGCGCAACCTGAATCTGAATTTCCAGCTTCTGGAGCCCCTGCAAGGGCAGGATGATGTTGTCGCAAAAGTCCCCAAGCTCCGCATTCGAGGAAGCGGTG
The DNA here is from genome assembly GCA_009843635.1 of Gammaproteobacteria bacterium. Classification (GTDB taxonomy): domain Bacteria; phylum Pseudomonadota; class Gammaproteobacteria; order Pseudomonadales; family Azotimanducaceae; genus Azophilus. The sequence continues at coordinate 39,674 of VYDB01000055.1, read as the reverse complement.
AGTATGAGGTGAATGTTGTGCTCCCCCGACGTTTCCGCGAGCCATCCAACGAGGTCGGACTCCGCTAGCCTGTCGATGATGGCGCCCGCACTCCCAGGCAGGGTCTGAACTCGGCCCACAGCGATGACCGCCATGCCCACAAAACTTGGATGACATACGACTTCGAACTGCATCAGCCCCGAGGTCAGCATCTTGTTAAGGCGGTGGCGGATACTGGTTTCCGATACGCCCACCTGCCTTCCGACTTCTCGATTGCTCTGCCGCCCGTCTCTGCGAAACGCGGCGAAAATCCTGTCATCCAAGTCGTCACTGCTTTCTTCCGGGCATTCCATCTCAATCGCATGATCACCATAGCCGGTGCGCATTTTGTGAATGGCGAAAACAACGACGGATTCGACCATCGAGACACCTCGAATGGCGCCTATCTGCTTGGCCAACCCGTGAACTTCCGCATTGCCTGCTGTGCGGGCCATCACAACGATGTCAGGATTTCCCATCCCCTGCGACACGCTGAACACATCCGCGATTGCCGCAATAACCTGGGAAATTTCCTGCACAGTGCTCGCTGATGTGGTGACGAAGTACATGCAGATCGTCGTGTGGCCATCCGCAAACAGATGCTTCTGCGCGACCACACGCATCTGGGATTTTTCCGCCATCCGACGGAGCCGATTCGCGACCGTGAGCTCCGCCACACCGAGCTCTTCGGCGACCTCTCTATTCGTCGCCCTTGGATTGCTCCGCAAGCACGCCACGATCAACTGATCGGTGCTGTCGATAGTCTCCACTGATCATTCTTCGGCCAAGTCAGACAGCGGACAGGTTAGCAGCATAGCTGGTCGATAGAAATCACCAGCCAATGACCGTCCTGCTGATCATGCAGCGTTTTGTCGCGCCGCAGGGATCGTAGCCGTATAGGTATCGCGGCCGCGCCGGAGAACAATGCCGGGTTGTGCGCCCGTGTATGCATCATGATCGACCACCGGCACGCCATTGACGAGAACGTAGTCGTATCCACGTGCATCCGCATACAGGCGCATGCCCCCGCCCGGCAGGTCGGACTTGACTTCCAGGGGGCAGGTTTCCAACCGGTCGAGATCGATCACCAGCAAGTCTGCGCAAGCGCCCTCGCGAATGACGCCCCGGTCTCTCACGCCGACATATTCAGCCGGCACCTGGGTGAACAGATGAATCGCCTGCTCGATCGGCATCACCTGGTGGTCGCGAACGGCATTCGATAGAAAGCTCGTCGCGTGACTCGCTCCGAACAGCACGTCAACGTGCGCACCTCCGTCGGTGGCTGCCCAGAGCGTGCGGTCGTCCGCAAGCGACCTCGCGATCAGCGCCCACCCTTCCTTCGTGTGTTCTGGGAAGTTTGCAACCAAGAAGGTTGTTTTCAGATCATCCCGAATAGCGATATCAAGGCACACGTCGAGAACTGAACAACCTTGCTCCGCTGCAATATCAACGACTTTTCGGCCGACGAAAGCGGCATTGTCCGGATGGGAACTCGCATCCACCGTGAATAGCTCCAGCTTCGCAAAGATACCAACGGGGTTGGCACTCTGGGCCACCTCATCCAAGGCCACCTGCATCTGCTTTCGCGTTTCCGGTTCCTTCATGCGCTCCATGCGCGCCTCGAGGGGCAGGTGATAGAGCTCCTTGAAGACTCCTGGGTAGGTGTCGTAACCGAGCCCCGTTTTGAAGTTAATCCGTACATCCTGCGGTTGGCTGCTGCACTGAACCCGAACCTCCGCTCCCCTTTCACGGGCGAAATCGGCTGTGCTGAGCTGATTTTCCGCAAGTTCTTCCGGAAGCTGACCCGGCACGAAGAGCGGCCAATTCACAGTGCGTTGGCCAGCAAGAGACATGTCGGCCACCAAGGCCTTAGTTTCGTCCGTCATGATGCCAACCGAGGAAACAAAGCCTAAGTGCGTTCCCTCGTAGTCCTTCACCTGGGATGCGAGCGCGAGAAGCTCTTCACGGTCAGCAATCAGTGACGGGACGGGGTCGCCCTTGTGATCACGATGGGTATCGGCATGCGAAGAGCTGAATGAGACGGAACCCGCCTCGAGCGACTCCCGGAGCAACGCCTGCATCTTTTCGATGTCTTCCGGCGTGGCTTTCTCGGTATGCGCCCGCTCGCCCATGACCAATGTGCGCAGCGCGCTGTGACCGGTGCCAAACGCAATGTTCGGCGTCACGTGGCCGTCAACGCGGTCGAACATTTCCGCCGTGGTCGACCAGTTGATATCCACGCCTGCCCGGAGCGTTTCCAGCGGTATGGCCTCCACTTTCGAAAGCATGGGCACTAGGTATTCGGCCGTTTCCGGTGTAATGGGCGCCAGGCTGAATCCGCAGTTGCCCAAGACAATGGAGGTGAAGCCATGGCGCGGATGCGGGTCGAGATTCGGATCCCACATCACCTGGGCGTCATAGTGCGTGTGGACGTCGACAAATCCCGGCGTCACGTATTTTCCGGCAGCATCGATCACTTTTTCAGCTTCAGGCTGATCCGGGCCGACATAGACGATACGCCCATTTTCGATGCCAACGTTGGCTTTGGTGCCGGCGTCGCCGGTTCCGTCAATGACCGTTCCATTTTCAATCAATAGTTCTAGCATTGTTCGCTCCGTTGTAGCACGCCCAGTTGGCGCTTAAGCAGCCAACGCGCTCTTTCCTGTTTCAAGACCGTGGGAATCGCCCGCCCAGAAATCCGGAAGGCTGTCAAATCCCCTTTCTACATCGCCGGCTTTGACGACATCCACCACCAGGGTGTGGCCGGTCAGGGGGTCCAGATAAGCAACGATGTCAACGCTGGGGTGACTGTCCAGAAAGCCATGAATCCGCGGACAGCCTTCCATCCAGTGATCCGGGCTCCTTGCCAGCACAGCACCTGATCTCAGGCTCACGGCAACGCCGCCTTGATCCTCCACACCCGGATACAGCGCACGGCCCGATCCCAATGGATTGGCCGCGGAACCAGCCATTGCTTTTGGTGCGGGGGTAGCTCGCGAAAGCCGTTCCGTCAAGATGGCGGCTCGCTGCTGTTCGGTGCGTTCAGCATTGCCGACAATCACGCCATAGGTCTCAAGCGCTTCTTCTTCCGTGATGCGGCCTTCCCTTACGTCCCGTTCCACAGCCGCCACGTCGCGGTCGATTGGGTCGCCCCACCCTCCGCCGCTGCAAATGCGCATGGTGAAGGTCTCACCGGGCTGCAGAACAATGTCCTGCCGGTGGCAAAGAACCGGCCGCACTTTGCCATCGACGCCTTCAATCTCGAAAACGTTAAGGCTGCCCGGATAACCCCCGGCGAGCCCTGGGCTCGGTATGCGCTCGCGGTTGCCCATGGTAAGCCCGAACAGCGTGGTGTCGCCAAATCCCCGGTAGGACACCTCGGCACCGTGGCCAGACCTGAAGCGCCCCGCGCCCTGTGGACCCTTGCGTATGTCGCGGCTGCAGATGCTGATGGGATAGTGGTCTTCCATCGACTCAGTATCCGGGAACTCGGTCATTGCACCCTTGGCCATTTCGTAGGGGCCCCAGTCGTTGGCGTCGCGATCATGCCCGGCACTCGGCCCAAGCGCGCCGCCACCCTCCAGCATGAGCCAATTGTCCGGCTGCCCCATGTGCCCAGATGCCGCCCAGCCATGAAGACCCATGCCACCGGTCGCCAAGGGGTTGGCAAGCATGCGGTGCGCGTCGTGTTCCGGGCTGGCTGCAACCGCAAGAATGAGTGAATGCATCGCCGCTTCGACGGCCGTGTTGCCCACTTCCAGATGGGGCCCGCCGATGGGCGCCGGCGGACGGGCGTTAACGATGGATCCGTCAGGGCAAACGAGCCTGATGCACCTGAAAAGGCCCTCATTGAAGGGCAGGTCCTGTGCCATCAGCCCTGCGAGCTGAACCCCGAGCAGGCTCAGTATGACGTAGGGCTTGGAGTTGTAGTAGTGCGTGGTTTGGGGCGACGAGCCGGAAAAGTCAAAGACCAGCGTGTCCTGCTCGATCGTCAGCCTGCAGGGGACGCGATAGTCGCTTTCCGTCCACTCCACCCAGCGAATGGCAGAATACTCGCCGGTCGCGAGCCCGTTGATGCGCTTGCGAAACTCAATTTCGCTCAAGCTGATCAGCGTTCGCGCACTCTCCTTGAACACATCGGCGCCGTAGCTATCAGCGAGTTCGTCAAGTGCGCTTGCCACAAAGTTGGTTCCGCTGATCAGCGCACGCATATCCATGGATACGATGTCGGCCACGCGGATGTTGTTCAGCAGAATGGCCCACACATCGGCCTGCTCCTCACCCGCTCTGGCAAGGCGAACGGGCGGGATGCGAATTGCCTCCTGGTAGCACTCAGTGGCGGCGGGCACAAAGGACCCCGGCGCCCCTCCCCCCATGTCCATCATGTGGGCTGATGTCCCCACCCAGGCCACCAACTCATCGTGGTGAAACACGGGCTGATGGATAAACACGTCCTGGGCGTGGAAGCCGCCCCCCGTGTAGGGATCGTTCACGAGGAACAGATCGCCGGACGCGATGGTGCCGCCATGGGTTTCGAGAATCGCCCGCACACCATTCACACCGGTGTGGAAGTGCGCTTCCACGTGACCACCACCGACGATGAGTTCACCTTCGGTTGTGTAGATTGCACAGGAACAGTCCTTTGCGTCGGCGACGATCGGGCTGATGGCGGTGCGCACAATGGTTCGAGCGCCATCATCTGCAATGGCCTCGAGCTTGGCGCGGATGACTTCAAGTGTAATCGGATCCATGACGCTTTCTCGGTGCGAAATTGACTAAAGTTCCACAAGCCCCATTAGAAGTTCAGAGCAAGCTCCACTCCCCAGGTCCGGGGGGGCTGGTAGAGACCGGATTGCAGATTGATCGAGAGGCCTCCATTGGCAAGAATTTGAGCTAGATAATCTTCACCGAAGAGGTTCTTGCCAAACAACTGCACACTTGCATTGGGCGCGAATCCGGGCGTCCAGGTGAGAAACGCATTGAGCAAGGTGTAGTCATCCAGTACCTCTGAATCCCGGTTGTACACGCGCCCATGCCGCTCGTCGACATAGGTGATGTCGGCAGACAGCACCAGTTCCCCCTCGCTGATGGGTACTTGCTGATCCAAGCTCAGGCCCACCGTGTGTTCGGGCGCCCGTGTAAGTGTGTTGCCGGAGAGATCTTCAACCACAGCCAATCCGGCGGCAACCACGGCTGATGAGCAGTTGCCAGGGAACAGGATCGGATCGCAATCGGCAAAGTCCTCATACTCGGCGCTGAGATAGCTGTAGCGGAAGCCAACGGTTGTGTAGTCGCCAAACAGGTGAGCGCCCTCAAGCTCAAACCCATAGATCTCCGACTCCGCAGCATTGGTGATCTCAACGGCGAATCCAACCAGTTGCTGAACCTGAAGATCCTGGTAGTCATAATAGAAGGCCGAGGCCAGCAGAGAGCCGCGTCCTTCATTAAAGTTCATCTTCAGTCCGACCTCCCAGGAGTTAACCTCTTCGGGTTGGAAGGGATCATTGCACTGACCGGAGCTGAATCCACCGCTACGAAAGCCCTGCTGGAACTGCGCGTAAACCATCGCGTTCTCGGAGAAGTCCCATTGCAGGCCCGCTCGTGGAGACCAGTCGTCCCAGTCATCGCCCGTATCGGAGGGTGGAATACCACCAAATCCACAAGCAGGCGCAATCGGCTGATACCGTACGAAAATGTCTTTCTCTTCGTAGCTTGCGCGAACACCGCCGTAGATCCTGAAGTGGTCCGACACGTGATAGGTCGCGTCCAAAAAGCCGGCATATGCCGTCGTTTCCTGATCCCAATTCTGAAGAATCCGGAAGAAACTGGGAGGCAGGCCGAAAGCACCGGCTACAGCCCCGAGTATTGCGTCGAATCCGAAGCTCACGTCATCTTCGTAGTAAAAGCCCCCGATCAGCACATCCAGCTTCTCGTTGGCCAAGCTAATGTCCAACACGATTTCCTGCGAGAACGAATCGGATTCGCTGAAATAGATCAGTTCCGTCGCGGCCGCGCTGGTGCCGTCGGAATCGTACTGCTGATCGAATTTACTGTCGTTGTACCCCGTTGTGGAGCGAAGGGTCAGGTTGTCAGACATCTGCCATTCGACATTGAGCGCGACCAGCGTGTCTTTTCGAGTGTCTTCGTTGGGGTAGTCGGTGATCGCCTTATGGGGCTCAAGGGTATAGTCGGCAGTCGCATAGATGGGAAAGAACAGGGATTGCGGCGGCGTATAGGGCAGGAAGCCAGACCCGCCATCTCGCTCTTCAAGGGTAGCCATCAAGTCCACGGTGACGTCTTCGCTCGGCAGCCATCGAAGGCTGAGCTTGCCGCTAACCAGTTCTTCCGCATCCAGGTCTTGACCGCCAGGAAAGAGATTCTCCGTGTAGCCGTCGCGGTCGTTGTAGTAGATCGACGCCCTGGCAAAAAAGTTGTCAGCTAGCGGCCCAGAAACCATGGCTGTGCCACCGATGCGGTCGTAGTCGCCGAACAGTACGCTCACCCGACTTTCGAATTCATCAGTCGGTTTCTTGGTAATGATGTTCATGGCGCCCGCCGTGGCGTTTCGGCCGTAGAGCGTGCCTTGCGGCCCTCTCAGCGCTTCCACTGATTCGAGGTCGCTGTAAGCCGCTCGCATCGAGCTGGTTCGCGTGATGTACACCCCATTGATGTGCGTCGCCACTGAAGATTCCTGCGGCCCCTGGATGATGGTATTGGTGATTCCGCGAACGGTGGCCAGTGTTTGGCCGTTGTACTCCTCGATCTGCCAATTGGGTACCAGCATATTGAGATCCACCACCTCACGAAGCTGTCGGTTCTCAAGCGTCTCGGATCCGAAGGCGGTGACTGATGCCGGGACATCCATGATGTTGTTGTCCCGCCGGGTCGCGGTGACCACAATCTCTTCGAGTTCGCGCTCTTGGGCGGCAACCGTGCTGGGCATTGGCCCGCCCGTCATACCTGCGACAAAAATCCCGAAAGGCACTGCAGCTCGAAACATGGGCTTGATCATGGGTTTTCTCCTGAATATCTGACCCTAGCGCCGCAAGGTATCACGCATTCGCCCCATACTAAAGCCTTTTTTTCGCATTTCTTACCATTATGGCCGAGACGCTCATTTATGCGACCCACATGAGGGGGTTGGTGGTTGCGGCTGCACCCGCCTTGGTGAGCGCAGCGCTGCTGGAGTCAAAGAAACTGACCAAAAGCCTCCCGGTACGGCCCAAACTTGGCGTTGATCACGCGCTCGTCAAGCCCATACATCTCCAGCGTTAGCTCGAGTTTCCCATGCTTGTGGCGCGGATTCTCCTGATCCCAGGACTCAATGCGCCGCCTGGCATTGGCGGTCAAGGGCAACTCCAGGAAATCGTGGATCTTCTCGGCCGTGCCCAGCGAATCATCGCAAATCTCGCGGAAACTCAAATCCAGAACCTCCACTTGCGGATTGGCCTCGCGCCAAGCCATGTGCCGCTCCATGCCGTTGTGCAGCAGATCGACCACCATGTGGCCGAACGCCTCAACGGGCATGGGCAGGCTGTTGTAGAGCTTGCTGAAGTCTTCACCAAGACGAATGGCGGAAGGGAAGATCTCCGCCGGTTCCCGGTGCGGGCAGATGATGCGGCAACCTCCAGGAAAGATTCGCTGGAGCTGATCTTCCTGCCCTAGATGACCGGGCGACTTCAGAAACCAGGCCTTCGGATGCTGCCGATGAAACTGCCACTGCAGATACTGCAGTTGCTGTTTTTCGAAGTCATAGGCGAAACTAGGGTCTTGGGCTGCGAACCACTCGTTGTACAGCGACAGGTTGTGGGTCTGCGCTAGATACGCACTACAAAAGCAAAGCTGCTGCAGAAAGGCATCCTCGTCCGGCTCGTGCGTGAAACTGCGATGGGTCACGTTGATGGTCGGCGAAACCGCTTCGCGCCACTGGCAGAACTCCTCCGTGATCTCGATGCGCTTCTGCCGACCACCCTCCGGGAGGCCCGGAACACGCGACGGCATGTGGAGGTGCCAGTACAGCAGGTTCTGAAAGGCACCCGTCACGCCCAACTGCCGCTGCAGCTTGGTGGTGCCCACACGCGGCAGCGACAGGATGCAGACCGGTGGCAGCAACCGTTCTTCAAGAATCTCCGGGTGTTGAGCAAAGTCCACTTGACGCCAGAGCAGGTTGCACAGCAACCTCAGCATCAGCTTTCTGAGCTCGCCTTCCCGGCCTGGAATGATGTTGTCTGTTGCGTTCAGGCCGTCGACGAACTGGTGCAGACCGACGAGAAAGCGTTCATCGCCAAAGTCAGCCAAACCAGTCCGCGCTCGCGCACTGGCCACCAACTCGTCGGCATCAAACATGCTCTAGGCGAGCTGTCGCCCCAGAGTCGCATCGCCCAAAATCGTGGTCCGGTGTACGAGCCGCTTGGTGCCCGGCCTCGTGCCGGTGGTGCAGTGCATCGCGCGCCAGTTGTCCCACATGATCACGTCGCCCGGGGACCACTCGTGGAAATAGTGAAGCTCCGGACGCCGCACGTGCTTGACGATGCGCCGCAGCAGATCGTCCGCCTCGTCTTCGGACAGGCCTGCCTTTTCTGGCGCGATCACTCGATTCAGGAAGAACGGCACGATCTGGAGCACTTGGCGGCCAGACACCGGGTGCGTGCCCACAGCCGGATAAGCGGCATCGGGGAAATCCGGCACGCCTGCCTCCTCGACGCTTTTGGGGAGGTTGGGGCCGGGTTCAAACTTCACGTTGTCGCAAAAGCGCATCTGGCCTTGGTTCTGCACGAAGTGATAGGCCACTTCGAGATCGGACAACAGCGCCTGCGTTTCCGAGTCCAACCGGTCGTACGCCAGAGCGCGATCACCGAAGCCGGTCATCCCCTCGTTGTCCGGTACCTGAACCGCGCGGAGCACCGCGCCGTGATTGGGCTTGCCTGTATAGATGAGATCGACATGCCAGTCCAACCGGGCCACCAGAGGCTCGCCGTCAAAGTAGGCTAAGGTGAGGTAATCGTCCTCATCGCCGGCCTTGTTAATGAAAAGCTCAGGATGGTCGGGATGCCGTGTGCTGGGCAGCGGGTGAATGGCCAGCGGTCCGAAGACACGGCTGAGTTCGATCTGTGTCTCGGCATCAATGTCCTGTTCGCGGAAGACGAGTATGGCGTGCTCGTACCAGAGCGCCTTGAGCTCTTCAGCCATCGCGTCTGAGATTGGCTGGCGGAGGTCGAAGTCGAGCACCTGCACGCCGACGTGCTCGAGCGGTTCGATGGACAAAGACATGTCGAGTACCCCCCTTCCCTATCACCCTAGCCCGGCGCAAGCGCCTCCAAGGCCTTACGATCAATGCCAAACTCACCGTCCGGGGTGAGCGGCTGAATGCAAACGTGATCAGCCCCATTCGCCCAGTGTTCCTCCACCCGTTTCATGATGGCGGTCTCATCGCCCCAGGCGACGATGCCGTCCACCAGCCGGTCGCTGCCGCCGTTCTCGAAGTCTTCCTCGGTGTAGCCCATGGCCAAGAGGTAGTTGCGATAGTTGGCAAGCCCCAGGTGCAAGGCCATGTGCTGTCGAGCGACTCGCCTCGCCTCGCTCGCGTCTTCGATGAACAGAACGTGCTGTTCCGGCGCCAGCAACGGCCCCGGACCCATGATCCCCCTAGCCCGCGCCGTGTGTTCCGGTGTGACGAAAAACGGGTGGGCGCCATCAGCCTGCTCGCCAGCCAGCCGAATCATCTTGTCCTGCAAAGCGGCAAGCACCACCAAGCCTCTGGCCTCGACCGGCGGCGAGTTGTAGGGTACCCCCGCCATCTGCTCGAGATAGCTGCGCATCGCACTTAATGGCTTTGCGTATTGGTGTTGACGGACGCTACTGACGACTTCGCCGTGGGATACCCCAAGGCCAAGCACCAAGCGTCCATCGCTCACTTCATCCAGTGCGTTTTGGCAGCCCACCATCGTCACCGGATCGCGGCTGTAGATGCTGACGATCCCGGTGGCAAGCTTTAGGTCGGTGGTTTGGCGAGCCACTGCCGTCAACTCAACGAACTGGTCCCGCGCCAGCGCATCTGGTATCCAAAGGGTGCCGTAGCCCCAGCGCTCGATATCTTGGGCCAGCCCAACGACTTCCGAGATGGGGCTGAAGCAGGTTGCCGCCCAGACACCCAAGCGGCCCAACTGCTCTTTTTCCATAAATTAAACCTCGACGCCAACGTCCTCGAGCGGAGCCGCTTCCAATGCCTTGCCGGTTCGGCCCCTGCCGCTCGCAATTTAAATTATTCGATAGTCAATATGCAATTGTACTTTGCATGAACAGGTAATATAGGCCAATATGATCTTCTTTGCGCTATTTTCTTCCCGCAGAATCACGATTGCGGGGCCGGGCGGCCGGACGGGTCGCGCTGCCTCATTCCACAGGAGCCCGCTGACATCAGTGGAGATTGATCACGCCCAAACGGTCTCGACCATGAGTGACGCCGCCCGGCCGTTCATGGGCCCGAGAATAGTCGCCGTCTCGTTCTTCGGGTCGCTGGCCACCTATGGTGTGATCATGGCCGTTGTCGGGAACTTTGTCGGACCGATCGGCGCAACATTCAGCGTACCTCCCACGACCATCGGCCTGTCGCTGGGGATTCTCACACTGATACTCGGCGTACTAGGCCCACTGGTAGGTCGTGCCATCGACTCCGGCCACACCCGCGTCATGATGGCGCTAGGCGCTGCGGTCGTTGGCTGCGGACTCCTACTGCTCGCGCGAGCCACGACCTTCACGCAACTGGTTCTCTGCTTTCTCTGTCTCGTCGCCCCTGGGCTCGCATTCTGTGGCCACATCGCCACTGCGGGGTTGATCACGAGTTGGTACCGCCGCAACCGCGGCCTGATGATGGGGCTGGCGCTCACCGGTCCCACGTTTGCCATGTGGATCGGCCCATTCTTCGTCGAATCGATCATGCAGGTCGCAGACTGGCGGACGGCAATGTCTGCGCTGGGTGCAGTGATACTCGTCGTGGTTGCACCGTTATACGGGTGGCTGCTGGTTGCTCGCCCGGAGTTCGCCGGCCAGGCTCCCGACGGAAAGCCGCAATCCGCAGAACCCGAATCCGGCGAAGCGCTCGATCAGGGTGCGGCCGCCCACGACGGCGAATTGGCTGCGCTCGGCACCACCGACCTGTTGAAAATGCCAGGGCTGTGGATCGCATCGCTCGGCCTGGGGCTGCTGCTGACGTCGGGGGCTGTGCTGATACCGCTGCTCATCCGCTACGCGGAGACCGGCCTCGGCATCGAACCCATAAAAGCGGTGCACTTCTACCTCGTGATGATTCCATTCTCAATTCTCGGCAAGATCACCATCGGGCGCGTCGCCGACATCGCCCCCTTAAAGCCGGTTCTGGCCGTTGCCGTGTTGCTCAACCTGCTGGTCTGGGCGGTTCTCTACCTCGAACCGGGGTACGCCCTCTTTCTGGTCACCGGCGCGATTTACGGCCTCGGCTTCGGCGGGTTGCCCCCGTTGCAACAGTTCCTCATGGGACGCCTCTTCGGTCGCGCGAACTTTGGCAGAGCCAGTGGAATCGGGGGTGTGATGGTCATGCTGCTGGTCGCCGGCGCAAACTTTGGAAGCCAGGGCTACCTCGGCGCAACCGGCTCCTACGCGCACGCCTTCGTCGCGCAGATGGCCGTCATAGCGCTCGGAGGCGCGCTGCTGGCATCCCTGAAAATCCCCAACCCAACATCACCTGCAAGGATCCCTACCAATGGCTGAAACGCTCATGTGCGACCCCAAACTACTGGCGCAGGACTTGACCGATCGCACCTACATCGTGACCGGGGCCAATTCAGGCACAGGCCTCTCCACCACCACTCAACTCGTGAGACAGGGTGCGAAGGTCATCGCTGCCTGCCGACGCGTTCAGGCCGGCATGGATGCAACCGAATTTCTCGCCGATGAACCGGGCAGCGCTGAGGTCATGGAACTGGATCTCGCGAACCTCGAATCCATACGCCGGTTCGCCGACGCCTTCCGCGCCCGGCACGCTGGGCTCGATGGACTGGTGAACAACGCCGGTGTCATGAACACACCCGAAGGCCGCACGGCGGATGGGTTCGAGACGCAGTTCGGAGTCAATCACTTGGGGCACTACCTGCTGACCGAATTGCTGCTCGAGACCTTGAAGGCGAGCGCGCCCAGCCGCATTGTCATCGTTTCAAGCGCGGGGCATGCGGCCTATTTCGATGGGTTTGTCACCATGGACTTCGACGATCTGCACTTTGAATCACGGCAATACAATGGCGGAACGGCCTACATGCAAGCCAAGCTCGCCAACGTCCTCCATGCCCGTCAACTTGCCAAGCGCCTTAGGGATACGGGCGTCAGCGTGTTCTCGACGCATCCGGGGACGGTCAAATCCAATCTGGTTCGCCACACCGACCCCTCCCTCTACGAGGGACACGAAATGCTGTCCATAGAGGAAGGTGCCCAGTCCCAACTTCACTGCCTGCTGGACCCCAATGCGCCGCAACACAGCGGTGAGTACTTTAGCCAGAGAAGCCCCTACTACCCCGACAAGGCCGACCACAGCGGGGGTTGACCAATGCGCTCCCCCAACCCCAATGCAAATGACGATGCCGTCGCAGAGCGTCTTGATGAGGTCAGTCGGAAACTCGTGGGGCTGGCTGGCGCCTAAGCTACGAGGGTCTCCAGCGAACGATTCGACCTGACGTGCGTGGACATTTCAGGTGGCGTCCAGATTGTCGTGTCCGACGTATCGATCAAAGCGGGCCCTTCCACAACGTGGCCTGTGTGCAGGGCATCCAGATGATAGACCGGCACTTCAATCGGAGATTCTCGCTCCGTCCAGACTTCACGGGCGGCGGACGGGTCCAACTGACCAGCGGGCTCGGCTCCCCTGGCATCTTCAGGCAGCCTCGCACGAGTGGTTCGGCCGACCCCAACCACCCTTAGCGTCGAGAGTTCCACCATGGTGGTCTCCGAGTAGGCTGCGGGGCCGTAGCGCTCGGCATACAGTGCCTTGAACGTCTGCGCAAGCTGGTCGGAATCGATTCGAGCCTCATCCAAGGGTAGCGTGATGAATGCCTTCTGCCGGTACAGCCGAACATCCGCTTCGCAGTAATACTCACGCTGGTCGCCGGGAACGCCGTTGGCTTCCAGATGGGAATCCAAGGCGTGTTTCAAGCCTTCGAATTCAGCCGCAAAATCCGATTGCAAGGGCAACACAAGGTCAACCGGCAGCACCTTTTCATACCTGATGTCCGCACTTGCCGCCCCATAGGCAGACAACACCGAGGAGAATTCCGAGGAGATGGTCGATTTGAAGCCCAGTTGCTTGGCGATCGTCGGCACGAACAACGACCCAGACCCGCCAATCGAAACGATGGACAGCTTCCTTGGATCGTGCCCACTGCTGGCCAGGCGGGCGAGGATGGCTTTCTCCATCTCCGCGATTGCGATCTCGCGGATGCCGTAGGCCACTTCCATCGCGGATAACCCGATTTCCGCGCCCAGCGATTCGCACGCTGCAGACGCTGCCTCAATGTCCAGCTCGATCCCACCGCTCTTGAACGACTCAGGAGAGATGTAGCCCAGCAACAGGTTGGCGTCGGTGATGGTCGGTGTCGTCCCCCCTCGCCCGTAGCAAACCGGCCCGGGAATCGCGCGCGCGGACTTTGGACCTACGCGCAACATGCCACGGCTGTCTATCCACGCAATGGAACCGCCACCGGCGCCGATCGATTCAACATCAATGGACGACACGCCGGTCACCAAGCCGTTAATGATCGCTTGCTGGCGCCGTTCGGCCGTGCCCTCCATCACCACGCTGACATCGGTACTGGTGCCGCCCATGTCACAGCACATGGCATCCTCAGGGCCCACCACCCGGGCCAGCTCGCCCGCAGCCACGGTTCCCGCTGCCGGACCTGAAGACGCAAGCCCCAGCGGTGACTCGCGGGCGTCGGCCACGGTCATGGCGCCGCCCCCGGAATGGAGCAGGAGCAATGGCACCTTCAAGCCCAATGTCCGCAGGTCCCGTTCCAAGTCCTCGACGCCATCCAGCGCCCGGGCCGTATAGGCATTGAGCACCGCCATGGTGGTTCGCTCGTACTCCCGTTGAATGGGGTGCAACTCAACGCCCGAAAACACCGGCAGCCCCGGATAAGCCCGGCGGGCTATGTCCGCGGCCGCTTTCTCGTGGGTCGAATTTCGGCATGACCAAAGAAAGGACACCGCGAGCGCTTCGACCCCACGCTCAGCGCAAAGTCGGTGAACCGCCCTCTCCACCGCCGCCTGATTGAGCGGTTCAACAACGTTGCCCCCACGATCAATGCGTTCTTCGATGCCCAGGATGTCGGCGCTGCCCACCGGGTTCCATGGCATCTCAAGCCAGCCATCCACATTCACCCTTGACCCTCGCGCCAAGTGGAGGTGTTTTTCAAAGCCAGCGGTGGTGAGCAACCCAACCCGCAGCCCCTGGCGGGTGGCCAGCACGTTGGTCACGGCAGTCGTTCCCAGGCCGAACCGCTCGACGGCGCTCAACATGTCTTCCAGGCCGACTTCCATTTGCCCCGCAATCAATTCGCACCCCTTGATCACGCCTTCGCCGAAGTTGTCGGGAATGGTGGGCGACTTGGCCTTCCACGTCGTGGCTCCATCGCTGCACACGACGTCCGTAAAGGTCCCCCCTACGTCTATTCCGATGACCAACATGGTTGCTTAGGCTTCCACCCAACGAGAGGATTCATGGTACCCGCTGTTCGGGCTCATGGCGCCTGCCTTGGCGTCCCCGGACGCGCCTGCCTTGGCGTCCCCGGACGCGCCTGCCCTGGCGTCCCGGGACGCGCCTGCCCTGGCGTCTCCTGACGCGCCTGGTCCTTGGCCAGCGCCTGGCGATGGAACTCCGCAAAGGGTCCCCAGCCATAAAAGTTCTCAATCCGACTGAGTTTGCCATCCTCGTTCCAGGTATAAACCTGCATGTAGTGATTGTCGTATGCGCCTGACTTGTGCTGACCCTGAACGCGGAACCGGATGGACGAGTGGTTTCCTTCCACCACGGTTTGCAGCAGCTCGAACGTCAGGCCCTTCTCCAAGTCAAACATGCTAGCCATATCGCGGTAGTACTGCGTGACTGAAGCCTTGCTGCCGTAGTGACCGCCCCAGGGACCGTGGTTGTTCACAAACAGAACGATGTCATCCGCCCAAAAGTCTGAAACAGAGGCGTCGGCGGCAGACAGACGCTCGAAGTACTGCTGGGTCCACGCACGAGTCTGTTCAGTCTGGCTTGCCTCAGCCGTCGCTACGGCAACCCAGAATGCGGACACCGCCATCAGGGACACATGGGCGAGATTTTTCACAATTGTTGGCGTTTTCATGGTTGGTCTTGCCCCTTGTAGAGCCCAAGGTCGGTTAGAAATTTGCGGTTTCTGAGGTAGTGGGCGCCGCTATCCGGATTGGTGATGGCGTGGAACTCGACGATCTTCCCGTCGCGCACCTTGTACATGTGAATGTAGTGGTTGTGGTACTCGCCATCCTTCGTCCGCGCGTGAGCCACGTAGCGGGTCACCGCATTCTCACCGTCCACGAGCATCAGCAGGGACACCGTCCACGGCTTGTAGTCGAAATCGAACGTGGTAAGGCGTTCCGGCTTGTAGGTGTCGTAGTACTGCTGGGCACTGGTAAACGTGAAGATGCCCGTTGGGCGATAGTAGGTAGCCTTCAAGTCGTCGTGATAGAACTTGATGAACTCTTCTATGGTGAAGTCATTGGCCTGATGGACTTCGAAGTACCGCTCCATGAGCGCTCGCGTCTCAGCGGTCAATTGCTCATGGCTCTTGCCGTCATCGGCCAGCGCAGCGCTGGGCGCCAGCACCATGGCCCAAAGCAGCACTCCCTTCATTCGCATCGTCTCGGCCCTCCTGCCAACAGCTCGCTAGTAGTACGATTGAAATTAACGCATATCGATTGTATGGTCAATACAAATATATTTTTGCGTTACAAGGGCAAACGAAGGAAGACGGCAATCAGCCCGGTCTGCACCTTGGCCTAAGCGGAATAGGGTTTGCGCTCGGCGAGGTGCACAAGGCAACCGGTGAGAGTCGCTACCTTGATGGTACGCTCAAGATTGCGCGGTTGCTGCATCGTGACCACCACCAAGACGCAGCGGGCATCAATTGGGGAAGTACGCCTGAGATTCGGCTCAGCAGGCGCGTTCTTGCCGGGGAGGTCAAGGCGGAGTCAAACCGCCAGCGTGCCCACCAAGCCCAGCAAGGCCAACTGCAACGCGAACAGCCAGCCCATGCCCAGCTTCATCAGCGACTCCAGCCGGTCTATGCGCTTGTCGGTTTGCCTGAGCCTTTCATCCATGCGTTGGAAGATGACCTTGTTGTTCGCTTCGAGTTCCCGGCGCAGCACCTCGGGCGTGACGGCGAACTTCTCGATGGCGTTGCCCATCTCCTCGATCACTGCGTAGGCTTGGGCGCGGTCCATTCCCGAGGACTCCAGTCGCTGGGCCATCCCCTGGATCTCCCTTGCTGCCTGTTGCATGCAGTATAGCCCTCCGATGGCTGAATCGCGAAAAAAGCCATCAAAGCACCCCAATCCCAAGCCTGCCTAGTGGATATGTCTGCAATGCCCGTGAGACATTGACCCTGTGTAATCGAGGCAGTGCGCATGCCGCACGCACCTGTCGCACACCTTGAGTTGTAAATCCGAAAACCCTTCGCTAACATTCGCGCTCCCCAAACCGGGCACTCCAAGGGTTATGAAGACGTTGAGCATGCGCGCTCAGGACGTGCGGCGCGCTTGGTATGTTGTGGACGCCGAAAACAAGACGCTGGGTCGTCTCGCGTCCGCCATCGCCGTTCGCCTGCGCGGCAAGCACAAGCCCGAGTACACGCCCCACGTGGATACCGGCGACTATGTCATCGTGATCAACGCCGACAAGGTGCAGGTGACCGGCAACAAGGAGACCGGCAAGATCTACCATCGCCACAGCGGCTATCCCGGCGGCATCAAGAGCACCACCTTAGGCAAGCTGCGCGCCGCCCACCCGGAGCGAATCATCGAGAAGGCGGTCAAGGGCATGCTGCCGCGCAACCCCTTGGGCAGGGCGGTGTTCCGCAAGCTCAAGGTCTATGCCGGCCCCAACCACCCCCACGCCGCGCAGCAGCCGGAACCCCTCAACATCTGACCCCACAAGACCTGCAAGAGCGGAACTAAGGAGCATTGGACGGCTAATGGCAACAGCGGCAAGTCAATCCGACTACGGCACGGGCCGGCGCAAGACGTCGGCGGCGCGTGTGTTCATATCCAGCGGCACCGGCAACATCACCGTCAACGCCCAGCCCCTGGACGAGTACTTCGGGCGCGAAACCGCGCGCATGATCGTTCGCCAACCGCTCGACGTGGCGGAATTGGGCGACCAGGTGGACGTGCGGGTCAGCGTTCGCGGCGGCGGCACCTCCGGCCAAGCCGGCGCCATCCGCCACGGCATCGCCAGGGCCTTGGTGGCGTGCGACGAAACCCTGCGCACGCCCATGCGCCGGGCCGGCTTCCTGACCCGTGACGCCCGCGCCGTGGAGCGCAAGAAGGTGGGGCTGCGCAAGGCCCGCAAGCGACCGCAATACTCCAAACGGTAAGGAGCCATCGAGCCTTGAGCACCGAAACAGCGGTCGGCGGGGAGACAGCTTCCACGGCGCCGAACCCGGTCAATCGCGAGCGCCGTTACTTCCTGATTGGCGCCACGGCGACGGTCGGCGGCATTGGCGCAGTGGGCGCCGCCATCCCCTTTGTGCAGTCTTGGATGCCGAGCGCCAAGGCCCGGGCGGCCGGCGCCCCGGTCACGCTGGACATCGGCAAGCTGCGGCCCGGCGAAATGCTCGGCCCGATTCCGGCTTGGCGGGGCAAGCCGGTGTTCGTGGTCCGTCGCAGCGACGAGGCAGTTGCCCATCTTGAGCAGGCCAATTCGAACCTGGCCGATCCGGATTCCAACAATTCGGAAATGCAGCCCGAATACGCCCGCAATGCGTGGCGCTCCCGGCGGCCTGAAATCGGCATCTACTTGGGCCTTTGCACCCATCTCGGCTGCTCGCCCAAGTTCTATGGCGCCGTGCAGCCCGAATCCTTCGACGCCAACTGGCAGGGCGGCTTCTTCTGCCCCTGCCACGGCTCCCGCTTCGACCTCGCCGGGCGCGTGGTCAAGGCGGTGCCTGCCCCGGACAACCTGGAGGTGCCGCCACATCGGTTCGCCTCCGAAAACACGGTGGTGATCGGCGAGGACGAGGAAGCCGCGTAGTGGAACAGACGCCGCAAGCAAAGGGCACCATCCCCCGGCTGTGGGGCGAGTTGGTCGATTGGTTTGACGACCGTTTCCCGGCCACGGAGACCTGGAACTACCATCTAGCGAAATACTACGCGCCCAAGAACCATAACTTCTGGTACCTGATGGGCTGGCTGGCCATGGTCATCCTGGCCAACCAGCTCATCACCGGCATCTGGCTGACCATGAGCTACGTGCCGAGCGACGAGGGCGCGTTCGCCTCGGTCGAGTACATCATGCGCGACGTGGAGTTCGGCTGGCTGCTGCGCTACCTGCACTCCACCGGCGCTTCGGCATTCTTCGTCATCGTTTACTTTCACATGTTCCGCGGCCTCATGTACGGCTCCTACCGCAAGCCGAGGGAGTTGCTGTGGCTGATCGGCATGGCCATCTACCTGGCCTTGATGGCGGAGGGCTTCTTCGGCTACCTGCTGCCTTGGGGCAACATGTCCTACTGGGCGGCGCAGGTGATCATCTCGCTGTTCGGCGCCATCCCCTACATCGGCCCCGACCTGATGGAGTGGATACGGGGCGACTTCCTGGTGTCCGAAATCACCCTCAACCGCTTCTTCGCGCTGCACGTGGTGGCCCTGCCGCTGGTTCTGGTGGGGCTGGTGTTCGTCCACCTCGTGGCACTGCACCACGTTGGCTCCACCGCACCCGACGGCGCGGACATCAAGAAGCACAAGGACGCCACCGGCAAGCCCCTGGACGGCATTCCCTTCTGGCCCTACACCGTCACCCACGACGTGCATGCCACCGTGGTGTTCCTGTTCATTTTCTGCGCGGCGGTGTTCTTCGCCCCGGAGATGGGCGGCTATTTCCTGGAGAGGCCCAACTTCGAGATGGCCAACCCGCTGAAGACCCCGGAGCACATCGTGCCCGTGTGGTACTACACGCCCTTCTACGCCATGCTGCGCGCCGCCACCTATCCGCTGTTCGGGATGCCCGCCAAGTTCTGGGGGCTGGTGGTGATGGGCGGGGCCATCATCATCCCGGCGCTGCTGCCGTGGCTCGACCGCAGCCCAGTGGCCTCCATTCGCTCCAAGGGCTTGGCCTCCAAGTGGATGCTGGGCCTTTTCGTGGTGAGCTTCGTCATCCTTGGGTATCTGGGCATCACGCCGCCCTCGCCGGTGGCCACGGCCGCTGCGCAGGTCTTCACGGTGCTGTATTTCGCCTACTTCGTGCTTATGCCTTGGTACACGCGGGTGGAGAAAACCAAGCCGCCGCCGGACCGGGTGACGATGCGATGAGGGTGTTTCTGCTGCTGGCATTGATCGCCTGCCCCGCCGCCGGGGCCTGGGCAGCCGCGAGCGATTGGCCGATGGAGCCAATGCAGCCCAACTTGGAGGACCAACCGTCGCTGCAACGGGGCTTCAAGCTGTACGCCAACTACTGCTTGGGCTGCCACTCACTGCAGTTTCAACGCTACGAGCGAACTGCCGACGATCTCGGCATTCCCCACGACGTGGCTGCGGACGAACTCATCTTCACCGGCCAGAAGATCGGCGAACTGATGACCACCGCCATGGACCCGGAAAGCGCCAAGGCTTGGTTTGGCGCACCGCCTCCGGACCTCACCATGGTCTCCCGAGTGCGCAGCCCGGAGTGGACATACAACTATCTCAAGACCTTCTACCTGGACGAGTCGAGGCCCTTCGGGGTCAATAACAAGGTGTTCGAGAACGTCGGCATGCCCCATGCGCTGATCGACCTGCAGGGTGTCCAGCGGGATGCCTGTCCACCCGGCGTGGAGGACTGCAACCAACTGGCCATCGATTCGGGCAGCGGCCTGCTGACCGCCGAACAGTACGATCAGGCTGTCTTCGACCTCGTGAACTTCCTGCACTACGTCGGCGAGCCGTCGCGCCGTGACCGCGAGCGTCTCGGCATCTACGTACTGGGCTTTCTGGCCTTCCTTGGCATCTTCACCTACCTGCTCAATCGGGAATTTTGGAAGGATGTCCACTAAGGAGTCTCGTCAAATTAAACTATCCAACAACCCGCCCAATGCCTTGCAAATGCTGGCTTCCGTCACATGAAACGGACAATTTATTTTGGCGAGAGTCCTAAGGTAACCGTCAACCGTCCCGTCACCCAAGAGGCCAGCCGATGAACCTGGGGGACCGCCAATCGTCGATGCTGCTCTATTCGGACCCCCGGGACCAGTATTCCCACCGGGTGCGGATGATGCTGGCGGAGAAAGGCGTTATCGTGGACTTGGTGGACGTCGATGCGGAAAACCCGCCGGCGGAGCTGGCGAGCCAAAACCCCTACAACACGGTGCCCACCCTCACCGACCGGGATTTGGTGCTCTATAACGCCAACATCATCATGCAGTACCTTGACGAGCGCTTCCCCCATCCACCGCTGCTGCCGGTGTACCCGGTGGAACGGTCAATGGCACGGCTGTGGGTCCACCGCATCGACAAGGAATGGAGCAGCAGGCTGGATCCGCTGATCGCGGGCCAAGGCTCAGAGGTCTTTAGGCAGCAGGCCAAAGCCGACCTGCGCGCCAGCCTGTCCGACACGGCACCCATCTTCAGCCAGAAACCCTTTTTCATGAACGAGGAGTTCACCTTGGTGGACTGCTGCGTCGCGCCAATCCTTTGGCGTCTGAACGCCGCCGGCATCGTGCTGCGCGACCGCCGCTCCCGGCCCTTGAGAAACTACATGCAACAGATCTTCGAGCGCGACTCGTTCCAAAAAAGCCTCAGCGAGGCCGAACAGGAGATGGGCGAATAGCCATCAACAAGCAGCCCTACCTGTTGCGGGCGCTCTACGATTGGATGGTGGACAGCGGCCTGACCCCCCACTTGCTGATAGATGCCGCCTCGGAAGCGGTGGTCGTGCCTAGGGAATACGTCGCCGACGGGCGCATTGTGCTCAATGTCTCTCCCACGGCTGTGCGCAGCCTCACGATCGCCAACGACACCCTGTCCTTCGACGGACGGTTCGCAGGCCAAGCCTTTCGGGTATCAGCACCTACATCAAGCGTGATGGCCATCTATGCCAAGGAAACCGGCGAAGGCATGATGTTCAACGAGGATGCGCCGGCGCCCGATGAAGCCCCCAAGGCCAGCCGCAGCCCGGCGCTGAAGCTGGTCACCTGAACCTCGGCACACCCAACGCATCCAAATGCCCTGAGCGAGAGTTGGCCAGCCCGGCGTTGTCAGCGATGGAACTCCACGTAGAACCGCACATCGCCCACGGCTTCGACCTCGTGCCGCACCTTCGGCTCGACCACGCCGGGGCAATCGGGCGATAACTCAAACTCGCGGATTTCCGGCTCCAGTACGCGATAGCGCAGCTTTCCCTCAAGAACGACGATCTTCGCCCAAGTCCCGGCTTTGGTCCGATGGGACCGGCGAAGGTTCTCGGGTATCGTCCGAGCCGAGAACGTAGCCGTGCGGGCGTAGGCCGCGACGCCTTCGGGAAGGGCGTTCATTTTCTACTTCCGCCTGCCGAGTTCAGCGCCAACAGGCGCCGCAGGGCTTCGTCTTCAAGAATCCCCGCTTCCCACCCGTAGGCAGCCGCAACGGCGGCATCGAGCCTCGTGTGCGCGTCCGCCAGCCATTGCGGACGGGCGTTGTAGAGGTTGGTCAGCGTGCGCACCTTGAGTTCCTTGGCCGCCACCTCGTCTCGGGCCACCGGACGCTTCGGATAGCCCGGCACAGGCTCATCCACCCACTCCACCCATTCGGGTGGGTTGAGCCAGCGGTCGCGGAGCTCAACCAGCCGCCGCGCGGGCTCGGCAATGGCGATGGCGCGCAGATCTTCGGCATAGTCGGCGGCGGGAACGTCCGGCGAGAGACCCTCGGGGAAGGGAAAGGTTTCGAAGGTGGTGGTCGGCGTGTAGCGCGGATCGTTGCCCTTGCCGAGCCATGTTCCGAGCCGTAGTGACCACGCCTCGTGGAACCGGCTGTGCAGGATTCCGAAGGTCACGTCGTCGTCGCGGGCGATGACGATCAACTGATGGTCCGGACAGACGTTCGTGTCGAGCCAAGCGAACAAGCGGTGCTTTGCGAGGGTGGGGGTCACGATGCAGCGGGCCATGCCTTCAAGGGCTCGCCACATGGCCGGTCGAGGCCGCATGTGCCGCCACCAATTCTCCCTCAATGGCTTGACCCGATTGGTCGCTCGAACCGGCCTTACGTGCTTTGCGACATGCGCGAACGGCTCCTCGTAGAGCGCGCAATCCGCTTCGGTCATCGTGGCACCGAAGTCGATGATCCATTGATCCGATGATCGCTGAACCAAGTCCTTACCCACAATTCGAGGTTTCAGGACATCGGCGTTCGGTCGCCCGTTTGGATTGGCGGGAAGCCGCAGCCATTCCCGCGCAACATTGCCCGGAATGTCGAACGCGCCATTCTTGTTGACGCCAAGGAAGGCTATCGAACGATTTGTTGGCAGACTTGCCGCTTGCGTGAGGTCGATGCTACCGCCCGTAAGGTCAGCATGAATACGGGCAGTTGCCCTGCCGTTCAGTCGGATGGAAAGGCCCTTGTCGCTCCCGCCGAAGCAGACCAGCGAGACTCGGACTGCCGCCCCGTCGATCACCCACGGTTCGTCCGACCACGCATCGAATATGGAGCAGTTGGCGACAATCTGGTCGAGGACAGGCCGGTTGTTGCCGCCCCGGATGGAGTTCGTGGCTACCAAGCCAGCGCGGGCGATTGCTCCTCCGGCCACCAGAGCACCTGCCTTTGCGAACCAATAGCAGACCAGATCGGCGGAACCGGGGACGGAACCCCTATAGGTCCGACGCAGGCGCTCCGTGTATTCGTGGCCCAGACCACCCCGCATGACCCGATCCCCTAAGAATGGCGGGTTGCCGATCACAACATCGGCATCCGGCCAGTCCGGCTCGCTGCCGTCCGGCGCAAGGATCGCGTCACGGCATTCGATGGTGTCGAGCGGATCCAGTATCGGATTGGTCGAGTGGCTGAACCCGTTGCGCCGCATCCATTGGAGTTCGCCGATCCACACCGTCACACGGGCAAGCTCGGCGGCGTAGGCGTTGATCTCGATGCCCTTCACGTTGGCTGGGCCGACCGCCGGGAACCCGCGCTCGAGGCCGAGCGCCTCCGCCTCAAGCTGAACCCGGTGCTCCAAGTCCTTGAGCGCATGAAGCGCCAGATAGAGGAAGTTCCCCGAGCCGCAGGCCGGGTCGAGCACGGCGAACCGGCGCAGCCGTTCGAGGAAGGTCCGCAGCGCCCGGTCCGCCCGCCGCCGCAGCCTGGTCCGAGCCGCCGATGAGCCCTCCGCGTCGGCGCGCTCCACCGTGGCCGCGATTCCGGCCTTCGCCGTCTCCCACTCCGCAAGCAGGGGGCGGACGATCACCGGCTCGACGATGCGCATGATCTTGTCCCGGTCGGTGTAGTGCGCTCCCAGCTGCGAACGCTTGCGCGGGTCGAGACCGCGCTCGAACAGCGTGCCGAGGATTGACGGGTCGATCTCCGACCAATCCAGCGCCGCCGCCCTGAGCGCCGTCTCGACCCCCTCCCGATCGAGCGGCAGGGCGGCATCGTCGTCAAAGAGCCCGCCGTTGAACCAAGGCACCGGCTCGAACCCCACGTCGCCGCCCGTGGCCATGGCGCCGAACAGCCGCGAGGCGTAGTCAGCGAATCCATCGGGATCGTGCCGCGTGCGTTCCAGCATGCGGGTGAACATGTTGCCCGGCAGCAGGCCCACGTCCTCCGCGAACATGCAGAACACCATTCGGTTGACGAAGTGCGCCACCGCCTGCGGGTCTTGGCCTTGGTCGCGCAAGCCTTGGGCAAGCTCCGCGAAGGTCGCCGCCGCCCGCTCCGTCACCGCCTGCCGCGTCTCTCCCGGCCGCAGCCGCTCCGGCTCCGACATCGCCCACTTGAGCAGGTCGCGGTTCGCGCCGTCGGCGAGGTCGTCGAGCGTGAGTTCGCGCGTCACGCTAACGCTGTTGGTCCAGTTGGTGCGGATGCGGAACCGCGCCATGTCGGAGACGATCAGCAGCGGCGGGTTCTCCAGCGCGAGCGCGTACTGCCGCAACTGGTTGAACGCCGCGTCCAGGTCTGCGCGGCGGCCCTTGTACTCCCAAGCGAAGCAGCCGCGCTTCCACACGTCGGCCCAGCCGTCGCCGCCGGTGTCCTTACGCGCGCCGCGTTCGAAGCAGTACCACTCGCCCGCCGGGTCGGCGTCCGTCGGTGTCGGTTCGCCAAGCAGCCGGCACAGATCAATGAAGTGCGACTGCGCAGCCGAGCGCTCCTTCAACTCCGATGCCCGCCACTTGGCGATGAACTCGCCGGGCGTCAAGATGTCGAACCCGCAGGCGGTCGGCCAAGCCAGCGAAACAATCGACTGCCCCTAGGGCAGGAGCTACGGACCCACCCTAGTCGGCTTGACGGCGCAGGAAGGTCGGCAGGTCGAGGAACTCCGGGTCCGTGTCCGCCGCCACCGCATCCCGGTCGGGCTTCCTATGCCGCTCGTCATGAATGCCTCGCCGTAAAGGCGGCCGATCGTACTCGCTGTAGTCACTGCCAACGTCAATCGCAACGGCGCGCGGCCCCGCCGCCTTGCCCCGCACCTGATCCGCCAAGCCAGTGGCCACGATGGTGACCTTGACCTCTTCCTCCATCGATTCGTCAATCACCAGACCGCCGATGAAAGTGGCCTTGTCCGAAGCGATCTCGTTGATCATGCCATTGATTTCATAGTACTCATCGAGCACGAAGGACGGGCCGGCCGTGACGTTCAGCAACACGCCCCGAGCGTCGCGCATGTCGATGTCGTCCAGCAACGGGCAATCAATGGCCGCCTCCGCAGCGCGGCGCGCCCGGCTCTCCCCGGACGCCCGGCCAGTGCCCATCATGGCCGTGCCATTGATTCCCATGACCGTCTGCACGTCGGCAAAGTCAACGTTCATGACGCCGTGGCTCACGATCAGGTCCGAAATGCCCTCGACCGCGCCAAGCAGCACGTCATTGGCGGCCGCAAAGGCGTTCATGAGCGTGAAGCTCGGGTCGGCATCCTTCAGCTTGTCGTTGGAGATCGTGATCAGGGAATCGACGTACTCGGCGAGTTGGTCGAGGCCCGCATCGGCTTGGGCATCGCGCCGTTCATGGGCGAAGGGCCGGGTGACCACGGCCACGGTCAGAATGTTCTTCTCCCGAGCCAGTTTCGCCACCACTGGCGCAGCACCCGTGCCGGTGCCGCCGCCCATGCCGGCAGCGATGAACACCATGTTGGAACCCTCAAGCAGTTCGCTGATGCGCGCCGTCTCCTCCAAGGCCGCCTGGCGCCCGGTCTCCGGGTTGGCCCCCGCACCGAGCCCCTTGGTCACCGAAGTGCCGATGGCCAGCTTCATTGGCACGTTCAGCGCCCTGAGCGCCTGCACGTCGGTGTTCATGGCAACGAACTCCACGCCGGGCAGGCTGTTGCTCACCATGTGCTGAACGGCGTTGCCGCCGCCGCCGCCCACGCCGATGACCTTGATGGCGGCGTTTTGCGGTTCGATTTCCTCAATTGTAAACATGGGCTTGTCTCCCGTTGCAGATGGTTGGTTGGCGACTTCCAAGAAGTCGAGTTCGGTTTGTTGGATGATTGGCATGGTTACTGCTTCGCATGGCATTGGTCCCAGTTGATTGCGCTTTCTACGGCTAAAGGCTTTCTACGGCTAAAGATTGTCCGCAAGCCACTTCCGCAGCCGACTCATTCGACCGCCGTTCCCGTCCTGGCTGGCACCGCCGGCGTCGCGGCGTTGCTCCTTGCCGTACAGCATCAGGCCGACGCCGGTGGCGTGAATCGGATTGCGCACGATGTCCTTGAGCCCAGAGACCGCCTTCGGCGACCCGAGGCTGACCGGCATGTGGAAGATCTCCTCGGCGAGTTCGATCGCGCCCTTCATCTTGGCGGCGCCGCCCGTGAGGACCACGCCGGCGGCGATCAGCTCCTCGAAGCCGCTGCGGCGCAACTCCGCCTGGATGAGGCTGAACAGTTCGTCGTAGCGCGGCTCCACCACCTCGGCCAAGGTTTGTTGCGAGAGTTCGCGAGGCGGCCGGTCGCCGGCGCCGGGCACCTCGATCATTTGATCGGCCCGCGCGAGCTGCGATAGTGCGCGTCCGTAGCGGATCTTGATTTCCTCGGCATTGGGTGTGGGGGTGCGCAGGGCCATGGCGATGTCGTTGGTCACCTGGTCGCCGGCGATGGGGATGACGGCTGTGTGGCGAATGGCGCCGCCGGTGAAGACGGCGATGTCCGAGGTGCCGCCGCCGATGTCCACGAGGCAGACGCCAAGCTGGCGTTCATCGTCCGAGAGCACCGAATAGCTCGACGCCAATTGCTCCAGGATGATGCCGTTGACCTTCAAGCCACACCGCTCAATGCACTTCTCGATGTTCTGCAGCGCGTTGGCGGCGCAACTGACCAAGTGCACCTTGGCTTCAAGGCGCACCCCAGACATGCCCAAGGGGTCCCTCACGCCATCCTGATGGTCGATGATGTACTCTTGGGGCAGGACATGAAGCATCTTCTGGTCGGTCGGGATGGCCATTGCCTCGGCGGCATCGATGACGCGCTCCACGTCGTGGGCGAGCACTTCCCGGTCCGGCACCGCGACGACGCCGTGGGAATTGGTGCTTTTGACGTGGCTGCCGGCGATGCCCGCGTACACCGACTCGATGTTGCAGCCCGCCATCAGCTCCGCCTCCTCGACGGCCCGCTGAATGGAATGCACGGTGGACTCGATGTTCACCACCACGCCCTTGCGCAGCCCCCGGGAGGCCTGGGTGCCGATGCCCTTGATTTCGAGCTCGTTGTCCGCCGTCACTTCGCCGACGATGGCGGCCACCTTGCTGGTGCCGATGTCCAGCCCGACGATCCTCTGTGCCGCGCCGCTGTCCGCTGTCATCTTGCTGCCCTCATCCTCATCTAGCCGCGAGTAGTTCGGGTCCATCAAAGCGCACCGCGGCGCCGTTGGCGTAGCGCAGGTCCAGATAGCGCACCCCCTGCTCGCTCTTTTGGGCCAGATGGCGATGGACTTCCATGAAGCGCCCCATGCGGCTGCGCAGGGCATCGGCACCAAGGTGGGCGCGCACGCCATTGGCCAGTTCCAGCCGCCACTCGCCCAGCGCGTTCTCGGCCAATGAACGAATCTCAAGGCCATCCTCGGCAGCGATGTCCTGCAGGTGTCGATAGATCTCCAGCGCCTTTTGCGGGCTGGTGATTTCGCAGTCGAGCAGCGGCACGCTCGCCGCCCGATCAACACCGCTGACCAGTTCGCCGCCCGCCGTCAGGTAGCCCTCGCCGCCCCACTTGGCCACCACCAACTGGCGCTCGATGCGGATCGAAATGGTATCCGGCCAGACCCGCCGAACCTGAACCAGCCGCGGCCAGGACAGCGCCATGAGATGTTCGCGCAACGCGCCAAGGTCGGTTGACAGCAACCGCCCGGGCTTGAACTCGGTGAGCCGCCGCTGCACTTCCGCCGCTTCGGCGGGCGCCAAGGCGCCAACCACTTCGACGCTGCGCACGGGCCGGTCGAGCGAGACGTAGATCCACCCCGCCACTGCCGCGAGCCCCAGCAGAGCGGCGACGGCACCCAGCTTACTCAACATGTCCACTCCGCAGACGGTTGGATATCTCACTGACGCTGCCAGCGCCCTGCACCAGCACGACATCGCCGCTCTGGACGATGCCCGGCAGCAACGCCAAGGCCTCGCTCGAATCGACGGCGAAGACCGGCGCCATGGCGCCGCGGCTGCGGATGCCGTGGCACAGTGCGTGGCCGTCGGCACCGGGAATGGGCGACTCGCCAGCCGCATAGACATCAAGCAGGATCAGTTGATCCACTCCCGAAAGCACCCGGACGAACTGATCGAATTGGTCTCGGGTCCGGCTATAACGATGGGGCTGGCAGGCCATCACGAAGCGGCGGCCCGGCCACACCTTGCGGGCCGTGCGCAGAACCGCGGCGATTTCCGTGGGATGGTGGCCGTAGTCGTCCACCAAGGTGACCTTGGCACCGCCGATCTCAATGCCATCAAAGATCTGAAAGCGGCGGCCAACGCCGGCAAAACCGGCCAAGCCCTCGCCAATGGCCGCATCGGCAACGCCCTCATGGGTGGCCACGGCAATGGCGGCCAAGGCGTTGCGCACATTGTGCTCGCCGGGCGCTGCCAGGCTGATGTCCAAGGGTTCGCGCCCCCCCGGACGGTGCGCCCGAAAGCGCCAACAACGGCCATTCGCCGCCAGCCCGCTAACGCGATAGTCCGCGTCCGGCGCAAAGCCGTAGGTGAGCATGGGCCGCGACACCTTGGGCAGCAGGTCGCGCAGCACCGGATCATCGATGCACAGGACCACAGTGCCGTAGAAGGGCAGGCGGTGGATGAACTCGATGAAGGTCGCGCACAGGCGCTCAAAGTCGTGGCCGTAGGTCGCCATGTGGTCTTCGTCGATGTTGGTGACAACCGCCAGCATGGGCTGCAAGTGCAGAAAGGAGGCATCGGACTCGTCGGCTTCGACGATGATGAAGCGGCTCGCTCCCAAACGGGCGTTGGCACCGGCGCTTTCAAGCAGGCCCCCGATGACGAACGTCGGATCCAGCCCTGCCGCCTGGTAGATGGCGGTCAGCAGGCTGGTGGTGGTGGTCTTGCCGTGGGTTCCCGCGATGGCGATGCCGTGCCGGTAGCGCATCAGTTCGCCCAGCATTTCGGCCCGCGCAACCACCGGTATGCGCCGCTCGTGGGCGCTGGCGATCTCCGGGTTGGACTCCTCCACGGCGCTCGACCGCACCACGACATCGGCGCCTGCCACCTGCTCGGCGACGTGACCTTCATAGACCGTTGCGCCGAGCGCGGCTAGCCGCTCGGTAGCTGGCGACTGGCGCAGATCCGAGCCCGACACCTCATAGCCCATGTTGCGCATCACTTCGGCGATGCCGGACATGCCAGCGCCGCCAATGCCGACGAAGTGGACGCGCCGCACTTGCCCCATTCCCGGCACTTCGCCGTCAACAACCGGTGGGCCGTTTCCGCCACTCATCGCGAATCCCGCTCCAACTGCGCCCGGCCGACCAAGCCCACCAGCGCTGCGCACACGATGAGGCTGTTGCCGCCATAGCTGATGAACGGCATGGTCAGCCCCTTGGTGGGCAAACTGCCGGTGGCCACGCCAACGTTGATGAGCGTCTGCACGCCCAACAGCAGCGCCACGCCGTAGCAGAGGTAGCCGGCGAACTTGTCGCCAGCCCCAAGGGCCGTGCGGGCAGTGTGCAGGATGCGCGCGACGATCAGCCCCAACAACGCCATGAGCGCTAAAGCACCGGCCAAGCCGAGTTCTTCCGCGATCACGGCAAATATGAAGTCGTGGTGGGCCTCGGGCAGGTACCAGAGCTTCTGGATTCCCTCGCCCAGACCTAAGCCGAACACTTCGCCCCGGCCGAAGGCGATCAGCGAGTGAGTCAGTTGATAGCCGCTGTCGAAGGCCGACGCCCAAGGATCGCTGAAGCTGACCAGCCGCTCCACGCGGTAGGGTTCCATCCAGATCAACCCGGCCAACGCCCCGAAGGCAGCCAGCACCAGCAGGCCGAAGTAACGCAGTCGCAGCCCCGCTAGGAACAGCATGGCGCCAAGCACCGCGCTCAGCACCACCACGTTGCCGAAGTCCCGTTGCAGGATCAGCAGCGCCACCAAGGCCGCGAAGAACACCAGCGGCAGAAGCGCCGGCAGGGGTGATTCGCGCAACGCCTCGTCGCGGCGGGCCAGGAACCCGGCCCAGTAAACAATCATGGCGGCCTTGGCAATCTCCGCCGGCTGGAGGGTGAAGCTGCCAAGGTCAATCCATCGCCGGGCGCCCTTGATCTCCTCGGTGACGCCTGGAACAAGCACCAAGCCGCAAAGTGTCAATGCGCCGAGCAGCGCCATCATGTAGGTGCGGTTCCAGACCTTGAGGGGCACGCACAACATGAAGAGAAAACCCATCAGACCCATGGCCAAGTAGATGCCGTGGCGGGCCAGAAAGGGCGCCTCCATGGCCACGGAGGCTGAAGCCACCATGACCAGGCCAAAGCCAAGCACCAAGCCCCAAGAGACCATGAGCGGCGCATCAAGGCGAATCATGGCCCAAGCTCCTTGACCAAGGCGCGAAACGCCTCCCCTCGGGCGCGGAAATCGCTGAAGTGATCGAAGCTCGCGCAGGCCGGTGAAAGCAGCACCGTGTCTCCTGGCCGGGCGCACTTGACGGCTTGGCGCACCGCCTCCGCCAAGCGGCGCGGGCGGCCACCTTGCAGGTCAAGGCCCGCAGCCTTGGCAATCGCCGGCCCGTCCTGGCCAATGGGGATTAGGCAGCGGGTGCAGGCGGCGATGGCTTGGCCCAGGGCCGCAAAGTCCGCACCTTTGCCCTCGCCCCCCGCAATGAGCACGATGCGGCCCGGTCCGTCGGAGAGGCTGCTTAACGCCGCCATAGTGGCGCCAGGGTTGGTTGCCTTGGAGTCGTTGATGTAGGTGACGCCATCCACCACGCCCACGACCTCGCAGCGGTGGGCCAAGCCTTGATAGCCCAGGACGGATTCGCCAAGAGCCGCAAGCCCGCCGCCGTTTTCGCTGCCGTTGATCAGGGCCATCACCGCCAGCGCGTTGCATTCGTTGTGGCCACCGGCAAGGGGCAGCCTGCGGGCTTCCAGCACGGCTTCCACGCCCTTGGCCAGCCAGCGCTTCCGGCCCAAGGTGCGAACGCCCCATTGGCCCGCCGCTGGCGGGCTCGCGCCAAAGGTGACTGCGCTGCCCCCGGCTTCTGGATCCGGCTGGCTCAAGGGGTCGTCCCGATTGACGACCAGCCGCTCCGCCTGGCGGTAGATGCGGCGCTTGACGGCCGCGTAGGCGCTCAAGCTCGCATGATGATCAAGATGGTCGGCACTGACGTTGAGGACGGTAGCCGCCCGGTAGGGATAGGTTTGCATGCGCTCCAATTGGAAACTGGACAACTCGAGCACGTAGCAGTCCCGATCAGGGCCGATGATGTCCAGCGCGGCTTCGCCTAGGTTGCCGCCGACACCGGGGCGGTGATTGAGCCGCGCCAATGCGTGCCCCACCCAAGCGGTCACCGTGCTCTTGCCGTTGGTGCCGGTGATCGCGTAGATGGGTTCGTCCACTGCCCGGCAGAACAGGTCAATGTCGCTCAACACCGGCAGGCTTGACGCCTGAATGCGCTGTCCGAGGGCGCTTTGCAGCCTCAACCCGGGGCTTAGGACCACCCGGTCGAAGGGCGCAAAATCGATGTCGCAAGCGCCGAGCCGATAATCGATCTCTGGATGCTGGGCACAGGCCTCAGCCAGTCCCGGCGGCTGCTCCCGCGTGTCGAGGACGGTCAATTCATCGCCTCCGGCCAAGTGCTTGATGCAGGAGAGGCCGGTCACGCCGAGGCCAACGATCAACGTGCGCTGTGTCACGTCCACCTCAGCTCTGATTTGGAATGGCCCCGCTGCGTCACGCCTACCTCAGCTTCAACGTGGAAAGGCCGACCAGCACCAGCACCAGCGTCAAGATCCAAAAGCGCACGATCACACGAGGCTCCGGCCAACCCTTGAGTTCGAAGTGATGGTGAATGGGCGCCATGCGGAAGATGCGCCGTCCGGTGAGGCGATAGGAGGCCACCTGGATGATGACCGACGCAGTCTCGATGACGAACAAGCCGCCCATGACAAGCAGCACGATCTCATGGCGGATGATGATGGCCACCACCGCCAAGGCCGCCCCCAAAGCCAAGGCGCCCACATCGCCCATGATCACGTCGGCGGGGTAGGCGTTGAACCACAGGAAGCCCAGGCCAGCGCCAATCAACGCGCCGCAGAACACCGCCAGTTCACCGGCTTGGGGGATGTGGGGAATCTGCAAGTAGCTGGCGAACTCCACGTGGCCAGCCAAGTACGCGATCAGTCCCAAGGCCGCCCCGACCATCACGGTGGGCAGAATCGCCAGCCCGTCCAGGCCATCGGTCAGGTTGACGGCGTTGCTCATGCCGACGATGACGAGGTAGGCCACCAACACGTAACCCACCCCCAAGGGAATGGCGACCTCTTTGAAGAAGGGCACGATCAAGTCCGTTTCCACCGGCAGCTCCGCGCTCAAGTAGAGAAACAGCGCCGCCGCCAGCCCGAACAGCGACTGCCAAGCGTACTTGGTCCGGGCCGCCAAGCCGTCGGAGCTCTGGCGCCGAATCTTGAGGTAGTCGTCCACCCAACCAATGCCGCCAAAGGCCAAGGTGACCAGCAGCACCGTCCACACATAGCGGTTGCCAAGCTCGCCCCACATCAAGGTGGTGAAGAAAATGACGATCAGGATCAACGCCCCGCCCATGGTCGGGGTGCCAGCCTTGCTGAAATGGCTTTCCGGACCGTCGCCGCGCACTGGTTGGCCAATCTGGTGACGGTTGAGGCGGTCGATCACCCAAGGGCCTATCAGCAGCGACAACGAAAGCGCCGTCACCACGCTGACCATGGTGCGGAAGGTCAAGTACTGAAAGACCGTGAAGCCGCTGATGAATTGGGCCAGATAGTCGGTGAGCCAGAGCAGCATCAGGCGCCCCCTCCCGGCAGGCCCATGGCTTGCCGCACGGCCTCCCGGTCGCTGAACGGATGCCGACGCCCATCGATCTCCTGCGTTTCCTCGTGGCCCTTGCCAGCAACGATGACCAAATCGTGAGCATCGGCACCGGCGATGGCCTGCGCGATGGCCGCACCGCGATCAGCTTCCAAGGTCACCGGCGACGCATCCTCGATCCCCGCCGCCATGTCGCGCATGATGGCCATCGGATCTTCAGAGCGTGGGTTGTCGCTGGTCAGCCACACCCGGTCGGCCAAGGATGCGGCGATGCGCCCCATAATCGGCCGCTTGCCGGCGTCCCGGTCGCCGCCGCAGCCGACCACGCACAGCAAGGCACCCTCGGCATGGCGCCGGACCGCGGCAAGCGCCTTGGCGAGCGCGTCTGGCGTATGGGCGTAGTCGACCACCACGGTGGGATACCCGGCAACGCGGAAGAACTCCATGCGTCCCGGCACCGGGGGCAAGGCGCTCGCTGCC
Organism: Gammaproteobacteria bacterium; assembly: GCA_009843635.1. Lineage (GTDB taxonomy): Bacteria > Pseudomonadota > Gammaproteobacteria > Pseudomonadales > Azotimanducaceae > Azophilus. The sequence goes on along the minus strand of VYDB01000055.1, from coordinate 6,290 downwards.
TCGCAGACCGCCTCCAACGGCTGTTCGGCGGCGGCCAACACGCCGATGGCAGCGGCCAGATTGGCCAAGCCGAAGTCACCGCACACTGGCGCCGAGACGAAGGCGCTGCCCCATGGCGTGCGCAGCCGAGCCCGCAATCCGTCCGCTCGATGCTCGATGTCCTCCCAGGAGATGTCCGCCTGCCCTTGACCATAGGTCAGAACGTCCACCTGCGCCAAGCTGCGGACGAGCTCGCGGGCCAGCTTGTGGCCGAACTCGTCGTCAATGTTGATGATCGCGCAGCGCAGCGAAGGGAATTCGAACAACCGTCGTTTGGCCGCCCCATAGGCGTCAAAGTCGGCGTGGTAGTCCAGATGGTCCCGCGTGAGATTGGAAAAGACCGCGTAGTCGAAGGCGATCGTATCGGCACGCCCTTGGGCCAAGGCATGGGAACTCACTTCCACCGCCGCCCAGGAGCAGCCCCGCCCACGAAGGCAAGCCAGACGCTTGTGGGTGAGGATGGCGCTTTCCGTGGTCAGGCGCGAAGGCGCCAACCGGCTTGGCCGTCCCCAACCAATGGTGCCCATGTAGGCGGCGTCGAGGCCCACTGCATTGGCGAGGCTGGCCACCTGGTGGGCGATGGTCGTCTTGCCATTGGTGCCGGTGACGCCGACGCAAGTCAGCGCGCGGCTGGGCGCGGCGTAGAACTTATCAGCTAGCGCCCCGCGCCGCGCCCGCAGGTTCTCAACCTGAACCACTGGTGCGCCGAGGCCCGGCAGCGGCCGTTCCGCAAGCACGCAGGCCGCGCCCCGGCCAACAGCCTCTGCCGCGTAGTCGTGGCCATCGAGGGTCGCGCCCCGAGTGGCGATGAAGGCTTCGCCCGGCTGGATCAGCCTGGAGTCTTCGGACAGCCCGGCGATTTCCAAGTCGGGCGTGTCCGGCCCATGGATAAGCTCGCGCAAGCTCGACCGCGTCATGACCTCCTCCCTTCGACGGCGGCGATCAAATGCTGCGCATCGGGCGCGACCCCAAGCAGGCGCAACGCCCGCTCAGCGACCCGGGCAAAAATGGGTGCGGCGACGGCGCCACCGCTGATCTTGGGGCCGCTGGGCTGGTTGATCACCACCACCATGACGATCTGCGGATCCGTCAGCGGCACCACGCCGGCGAACAACGCCACGTGGCGCTGATCCGTGTAGCCATCGCTGACGACCACACGAGCGGTCCCGGTCTTGCCGGCCACGCGATAGCCGGGCACTTGGGCATCGGGTGCCGTGCCCGTCCGTTCCGTGACCCCTTCCATCATCGACAGCAGTTGCCGGGTCATGGCCGCCGCGAAAACTCGTTCGCCTTGGGGTGGCTGGCTGAGCTTAACCACGCTGAGAGGCAGGCGAACGCCATCATTGGCGATGGGCAGATAGGCTTGGGCAAGCTGCAAGGGCGAGACGCTCAAACCGTAGCCGTAGGCCAGGGTGGCGCGCACCACCTCGCTGCGGAGTCCCGAGTCGTCAAAGGTGCCGATCGCCTCGCCAGGCAGTCCGCTGCCGACGAAGTCGCCGACCCCGGCCCGCTGCAGCACCTCGAACACGGCCCTTTCGGGCAGCGCTAGGGCCACCTTGGAAATGCCGACCTGACTCGACTTGCGCACGATGCCCGCCAACGTCAGTTCCCCGTAGTTGACGGGATCCTCAATCAGCTTGCGGCGCACCGCCCAATAGCCCGGTGCGGTGTTGACCACGGTATCCGGCTGGTACTCGCCCGTTTCCAGCGCCGCCAGCACGGCAAAGGGCTTGATCGTGGAGCCCGGTTCGTAGTTGTCGGTCACCGCCCGGTTGCGCATCCCGGCAAACCCCAGTTCAAGGGATTCATTGGGGTTGTATGATGGGGAGTTCACCAAGGCGAGAATCTCCCCGGTGCGGGCGTCGAGAATGACGATGGATCCCGAGGCCGCCCGGTGCCCCGCCACCGCATCCTTGAGCTCCCGATAGGCGAAGTACTGCAGGCGCAGATCAATGCTGAGCGCGACGTCCTGGCCGAGGCGTGGCACGGCGATGTACTCCAGATCACGGATGGTCGCGCCGAGGCGGTCCTTGAGCACGACCTTGCGCCCATGCTCGCCGCTCAGCAGGTCGTCAAAAGCCAGCTCGACGCCCTCCAGGCCGCGGTCGTCGATGTTGGTGACGCCCACCACGTGGGCGGCGGTTTCCGCGCCGGGATAGTAGCGCCGGTACTCTTCGCTGAAGTGCAGTCCCTCGATCCCCAAGGCGCGGACACGCTCTGCGGCGGTCCACGAAAGCCGTCGCTTCAGATAGACGAAAGCCTTGTTTGCATGGCGGACCAGATGGTCCGCCAACTGCTCCGCATCCCGCCCCAGCAGGGGAGCCAAGCGGTTGATGTCGGCACGGCTCAGCTTCCTTTTGCTCGGGTCGCTCCAGACGGCCACCACCGGCGTGCTGATGGCCAACGGCTCGTCGAGCCGATCGTAGATGACGCCCCGGCGGGACGGGATGACGACTTCCCGCACCGAACGGGCGTCCCCTTGATCCTGCAGGAATTCCTTGTCCAGCAACGCCAGGTAAACCACTCGGGCGGCAAGCGCCGCGCAACCCGCGATGAACAGGCAGAGCACGGCATGGTGGCGCCAGACCTTCACCGGGGCACCCGCTCGACCCGGTCCGGGAAGCGCATTCCCAACTTGGTCTGCGCCATCTGCTCAACGTTGTAGTAGGCGGAGCGGGCGCCCCGCTCGAGCAGCAGGCGGCTGTGCTCGGCTGCCAGCCGATCCTGGTGGTGCCGGGAGGCCTCGAGGGCCTGGTGAAGCAGCCGGACTTCGTGGGTCCGCGCCACCACCTGCACCCCGGAGGCGACGACGCCCGCCAGCAGGATGGCCGCGACGGCGGCGGCGCCCCACTTCACGCGATGCGCTCCAGCACGCGCAGCACTGCGCTTCGAGCGCGACCGTTGCGGCGCACCTCGGCGGCTGTTGGACGCACGGGGCCGGCGACGATGCGCGCCTCGACCCGCGCCTCGGCAGCGCGAATGGGCACATGCCTTGGCACCGGCGGCGGCGAACTGCGGGCCTTGCAGAAGCGTTTGACGATCCGGTCCTCCAAGGAATGAAAGCTGATCACGGCCAAGCGGCCACCTACGCCCAAGGCGTTGAACAGGCCTTCCAGGCCCGATTGCAGTTCGCCGAGCTCTTGGTTGATGAAGATGCGGATGGCCTGAAAAACCCGCGTGGCAGGGTGCTTGCCCGGCGCCCGGCGCGGTTGGTTGGCGGCGACCAAGCCCGCGAGCTCGCCCGTCGTCTTAAGCGGACGGGCAGCGATGATGGCGCGGCTGATGCGGCCGGCGAAGCGCTCCTCGCCGTAGCGCCGAATGACGCTGGCGATTTCCGCGACCGGCGCTTCGTTCAGCCAGTCGGCGGCCGTGGCGGCGGCGCGCTGGTCCATGCGCATGTCCAGGGGGCCGTCGGCGCGGAAGCTGAATCCGCGTTCGGGATCATCAAGCTGCGCGGAGGAGAGGCCGAGGTCCATCACTGCGCCCTGCACGTCGTTCATGCCCACCGCGGGCAGGATCTCCGCGACGCTGCCAAAGGCCGACCGGCGGGCAACGACGCGGGCATCCTCGGCGGCCAAGGCCCCCGCGCAGGCAAAGGCCTCGGCGTCCCGATCGAGCGCCAGCAACCGGGCGTCGGGGCCGACGCGGCCAAGCAGGGCTCGACTGTGGCCTCCTCGGCCAAAGGTGGCGTCAACGAAGTTGCCCGCCGCCCCCGGCTCGGCAATGTGGTCGATGGTCTCACGGCGCAACACGGGCTCGTGCCGGCCGTTCATACTGACAGCCCCGTTATGCCTTCGAATTCCGCGGCCAGTTCGCCGTTCTCTTCGGAGCGCCACAAGGCCATGCCTTCGCGCCACCTGGCATCATCCCAGATCTCGATCTTGTTGCCTTGGCCCGCCAGCGTCAGCTTCTTGTCAAGACCGGCATGCTCGCGCAGCGGCACCGGCAGCAACAGCCGCCCGCTGCCATCAAGTTCCAAGTCGGTGGCGTGCCCGATCAGAAGACGCTGAAGTTGCCGCACTCCGGGCCGGATGTTGGGCAGGGCTTCAAGCTTCTCCTGCACGGCATCCCATTCCGTTCGCGGATAGAGCAGCAGGCAAGGCTCCGCCCGGTCGATGGTGACCACCACCTGACCTTGGGATACGGCGGACACAACCTCGCGGTAACGCGATGGCAGGGCCATGCGTCCTTTGGCATCCAACGTGGCGTTGGATATTCCGCGAAATCCGACAGTCGCCGACACAGGAAGCCTCGCTTTAGCCCCTTTTTCCCACTATCTCCCACTTTATAGCACTTTTCCCCAACTGGCGACACTACCGCGCCCCTATATTTGTGTCAAGGCGGATTTTCGAACCGCACAAAACGAGAGTGGCTGAAACAGAAGTATGGTAGCCTCGACAACATGGATTCCACCTTTGACTCGCTGAACGCAGCCCGGGAACTTGAGCGCGCCGGAATGGACCGCCCCCAGGCCGAGGCCGTGGCAACGGCCATTCGTGCAGGCCAAGGTAACCTAGCGACGCGGGAGGACGTTCTGGCGTTGCGGGCTGAAATGTCGGCGATGCGATGGATGATGGGCATTCAGATGGCGATCAGCCTAGGCACGCTCGCGGCAGTCGTGAGCATGGCTTTGGACTGAGCCGGACTGGCTGGGGGAGCCGGTTTCCGAGTTGTCCTTGGCTGTCTTTTACCCTGTTCCCGCCGCGGCCTAGGAAGCCTTGCTCGACAAGCTGGAAGATATGGAACTTGCTATGCGCCCAGTGCTGCCGCAAGCGCCTTGTCGAAGGTCTTGACAGCCGAGGCGTTCCCGCGTCTGCAACTCGCAAGGTGGCATAGGTCGCGAGCGCCGAGGTTGGGGAAACGGTCGTGCAACTGTGCCGCTAGAACCACGTCCTCTCGCCCAAGTGGCCAGACCGTAACGGCGTGACCGTCCATCAAGGCCATCGCCCGCTCCAAAGTGGCTTGCCTGCCCACGGGGATGCAAGCGTGAATGAGTTCCTGCAGAACCGCCGCTGAGGTTGCCAACGGCACCCGTCTTACTAAGGCGCCGGCAAAGAACCCGCGTGCCTCGGCGCGGAGGGGATGTGTTCGTCCCACGGCGTACATGAACACATTGGTGTCCACGAAAGTCATGTTTCGGGCAGTCCTTTCCGACGTGACCGGACAATGGCTTGCTTGTGCTGTTCCCAATCGGGTTCCATCTCGTCGGCGCCTTCCGCAGCGTCGCATGCGGCAAAAAAGGCCGCCAGATCTTCCTGCCCCCCGAATCGCCGATTGGGACGCATGCGCTCGAGCCGCTCCCGTGCGGCGGCGCGTAGCCAAGCGCTGAACGATGGGCCTTCCAACCGCGCCTGACGAAGCAAGCGGGCTTGGTCATCGTCGGGGATCACCCGTTGAACTCTTGCCATGTGCCAACTCTGCGGGGGTGATGTGTAAGAATCGTACACATGTGATGCAAGCGGTCAATTCCCTGCATTCACTCAGCAACAGTTCCCATTGGGGCCGAACCCCCTTGTGGAGTCCGAGGCGCCTCATCGGGCGCGAAGAAGGAGAGCGCCTCGCGGGGGTAGTTCACGATGAGGTTCTTGAAGTTCTGGTCGTGGCTGACTGATTCCGCCATGCCGCTTCCCCGCTCTGAATTCGGAGATGGCATGGGCCACGCGGTTCCCGCCGCGCCATGGTCAATCTCCGCAGTTGCTGTAGGCCATCCCCCCTGCCGGCACAGCCGTCAGGCCGTGCGGTGGCTCAAGCCCTGCGCCGATAGCGGTAGTCGCAGAAGGAGGCGCCCTGCATTTGCGTTTGGGAACGGGTCAGATCGATCCCGGCCGGGCGGCGGTGGGGTGGTCGAGATTGCAGATCAGCAGGCCGCCACTGCATGTTCGGCGGGCTGCAACCACGGATATCAGCGCCAGCCAACACCGTGAACCGAACTCCGCAGCAATTGCGGAGCGGGCGAGAAGCCCTGCAGGACGGCCAGGCAACCAGCACAGTGCCCGCCTCCGCAAGCCCCATGGGATTCAACTTCCCTTGGGGGCTTTTTGCGTCCCGGTTCCGGGCGCCTTGCTGGCCGCCATGGGCAACGCCAAGCCTTAGGAGTCTCGTCAAATTAAACTATCCAACAACCCGCCCAATGCCTTGCAAATGCTGGCTTCCGTCACATGAAACGGACAATTTATTTTGGCGAGAGTCCTTACTGGCACCAATCGATCGAGGCCGGCAGGAACTTGATGCGGTCTGCTTCCGGGAACGGA